>DYKX01000134.1 GCA_020722375.1 Anaerolinea thermophila | reverse complement strand
TGACGGGTATCACGAACATGGTCATGCCGAAGATCGAGCGCGAAGCGGAGGCTCGCAACTACGGCAAATTTATCATCAGTCCGCTTGAGCGTGGTTACGGCGTCACCGTCGGGAACGCGCTCCGCCGCGTCCTGCTGTCCTCGTTGGATGGCGCAGCGGTGACTTCCATCCGCATCGTGGATGTTCTGCATGAATTCAGCGACATCCCCGGCGTGCGCGAAGATGTCATTCAGGTCACTCTGCAGGTGAAACAACTGCGTATGAAACTGGATGGCGTGGACAGTACACGCATGCACCTCGAGGTGCGCGGTGAAGGGACAGTGACCGCGGCGGACATCATCACGCCGCCCGAGATCGAGATCGTCAACCCCGACCTCTATCTCTTCACGGTGGATAACCCCAAAGCCAAACTCGACATTGAGTTCATGGTCGAGCGCGGACGCGGTTATTCCCCCGCCAACGAACGCTCCGGGCATACGCCCATCGGCGAACTGCCGGTGGATGCCATCTACAGCCCGGTCAAGCGCGTGAACTGGGAGGTCGGCTTGGCGCGCGTTGGTCAAAGCACCAACTACGACAAACTTACGCTCGAGATCTGGACCGACGGCACGATCTCGCCCGAACGCGCCCTCAGCACTGCGGCGCGCGCCCTCATTGACCACCTGCGCTTCATTGCAGGCATCAGCGAGGAAACGTTGACGGTAGCCACCGAGAAGGAAACCTCCGGGAGCCGCATCACCAGTGAAGTGGCCGAGACCCCGGTGGAAGCCCTCGACCTTTCGGTGCGCGTTTTCAATTCCCTCAAGCGCACCGGCATCACCAACGTCGGAGACGTGCTCGACCTGCTCGAAAAGGGCGAACAAGCCGTCATGTCCATCCGCAACTTTGGCGAAAAGAGCCTCGATGAGCTCCGTCAGAGAATGCGCGAGAAGGGCTATTTGAAAGACGATACGACATCTGCGGAGTAATCAGACATGCGACACCAAGTATCCGGCTACAAACTGGGACGCACCAAAAGCGCCCGCATCGGTTTGCGCCGAAACCTCATCAAACAATTCTTTATCCACGAGCGCATCCAGACCACACGCGCCAAGGCTGCCGCAGTACGCGGTGAGGCCGAACGCCTGATCACCATCGCGCGCAACAGCGCCGACAAGGATGATGCCGCCAAAGTTCATGCACGCCGTCTCGTGGCCTCCCGCCTCGGCGGCAACGACGTGATCAAGCGCCTCTTCGACGACATCGCCCCGCGCTTTGCCAGCCGCCCCGGCGGCTATACACGTGTGCTGAAACTCGGCCCCCGCCAGGGTGACTCGGCCGAAATGGTCGTCCTCGAACTCGTTGAGGAATAAGAGAGTAGGGAATGGAGAATGGAGAGTAGTTCCTGCTCTCTCATCATCTTCTCTCCGATCTCTGCAATGGCACGTTACCAGTTGATCCTTGCCTACGACGGCGCCAAACTCGAAGGCAGTCAAAGGCAGAAAAGCAGGCGGACGGCACAGGGCGAACTCGAAAAAGCCCTGCGGACCATCGGCTGGACGGGACGCTCGGTCCTCATCGCCGGGCGCACCGACAGCGGAGTCCACGCCGAAGGGCAATCGGTCGCGCTGGACTTTGAGTGGGCTCATGGCCCCGAAAAGTTGCGCGCCGCCCTGAATTCCAACTTGCCATCTGACCTTGCCGTGCGCGTAGTCAGAGAAGTAAACCCTGACTTCCAACCACGCTTCGACGCCACCTCGCGCCGCTACCGCTACCGTCTCTTCTGCGACCCTGTCCGCGACCCCGTACGCGAACGATTTGCATGGAGGGTATGGCCGGCGGTGAATGGCAGCCTGCTCCAGTCGGTCAGTCCCGTTTTCCTCGGAAAGCACGATTTCGCGGCCTTCGGTTCGCCGATGACGCGTGGAGGCTCCACCCTGCGGACGGTCATGCTCTCAGCGTGGACCGAGTCGGAAGGGGAGTGGCAGTACCAGGTCCGCGCGGATGCGTTTCTCTATCGCATGGTGCGGCGGCTGGTGCATGTCCAGGTGGCTGTGGCGCAGGGACGGCTGTCTGTGGAGCAAGTCCAGCAGGCAGTGGAAAATCAGGTTCGACTCCCGTCGGGGCTTGCCCCGGCACATGGGTTGAGTCTGGTCGAAGTGACGTATCAGGATCAAGCAAATTGGAAAACCGTAAATCGTAAGTTGGAGTAACGATGTTCAAATCATATTATCCAAAAGCGAGCGAGATCGAGCGCAAATGGTTCGTGGTGGATGCCACCGGGCAGAACCTGGGCCGCATGGCCACCCGCATTGCGCATGTTTTGCTCGGCAAGCACAAACCCACTTTCACGCCCGGCGTGGAGATGGGCGACTACGTGGTGGTGGTGAACGCGGGCGCCGTGACCGTGACCGGCACGAAGACCAACAGCCGCCTGAACACCAAGAAGTATTACAAGCACTCGGGTTATCCCGGCGGGATGAAATCCATCACCCTGCGCGACCAGTTGCAAACCCGTCCCGACCGCGCCATCCGCGCGGCTGTGTGGGGGATGCTGCCGCACAACCGCATGGGACGCTCTCTGCTCAAGCGCTTGAAGATCTACGCCGAAGCCGAGCACCCGCACGCGATGCAAAAACCCGAGCCGCTGGCTTAGGAAAGGAACTGAATCATGTCTGTGCAATATTATGAAGGCATTGGCCGCCGCAAGGAAAGCACCGCCCGCGTCCGCCTGATGAGCGGTTCAGGCAAGTTCATTGTGAACGATAAGGAAGCGCAGGATTACTTCACCCGCCTCGGCGACCTGCAGGCCATCCTCGCGCCGCTGGCCTCGGTGGGACAGAACCCCGCCGCCTACGACATCACCGTGAAAGTGGAAGGCGGCGGCGTCACTGGTCAGACCTCGGCCGTGCAGTTGGGCATGGCCCGCGCCCTCGTCAAGATCAACGCCGACTGGAACTCCGCCATGCGCAAGGGCGGCTACCTGACCCGCGATGCCCGCATCAAGGAACGCAAGAAACCAGGCCTCAAGCGCGCCCGCAAGGCTCCTACCTACACCAAGCGCTAGTCGGTGCCAGGTGTCACGTGCCAGGTGTCACGTGATGACTCGAACTGTAGACGTAATGCGTGACGAATGTTGCGCATTACGTTTTACGTTTAATCAGCCACAAATTTCACAGATGATTTGAGGACGCTGTTATGGACTTCTCCCTCGTTGCTTCCATTTTTGACACGCTCCGCATCCAACCGCCCTCGCGGCTGGTTCTCCTCGACGCGCGGACTCTCGCTGGCGCGCACGTGCCGCCATTCCCGCCCGAGTTCCCCGCGTTGTTGACAGATGTGGACTCGCCCGAGTTGGCCGCGCATCTCCGCGAGGTGTTGCTGGCTGTGTATCCGAGGGAGCATGAGATCCATCTGGTCGAAGGTCAAAGGCATGCCCTGAGGAAAGTCGAAGGGTCAAAGGTTGAGCGATTGAGCGACCTTGGACTTTCGACTTTTGACTCTGGCTCTACCTGCCTCTTTATCCCCGCATTGGCCGAAGGGACCGCCTTCGAATCCTTCCATGAGATCGTGGCGCATTTGCGCGCGCCGAACGGCTGTCCGTGGGATCGGGAGCAGACACACCAATCTTTGCGGACTCACCTGCTGGAAGAATCCTACGAAGCGCTGGAGGCCATCGACTCGGGCAACTTCGCGTCCATGTGCGAGGAGTTTGGAGACCTGCTCTTGCAGATCGTTCTAAACGCGCAGATCGCCAGCGAGGAGGGACAATTCACCATGAACGACGTGGTGAAGGGAATCCACGATAAGATCGTGCGACGCCATCCGCACGTGTTTGGAGATGTGGAGGTGGACGGGGTGAAGGATGTGTTGACGAATTGGGAGAGGTTGAAGGAAAAAGAGAGGGAACAGAAAACAGAAGGCGGAGAGCAGAGAGCAGAGAAAAGGGAAAAGGGGGTGTTGGACGGCGTGCCCTTGAGTTTGCCCGCGTTGATTCAGGCGCAGGAATACCAGAACCGCGCCGCCCGCGTCGGGTTTGACTGGCCCGAGATCGAAGGCGTGCTGGACAAGGTCCGCGAGGAGATCGAGGAGATCAAGGCCGCGCAGAATCTCAAGGAAGTGACCGCCGAATTGGGCGACCTGTTCTTCGTGCTGGTCAATCTCGCCCGCTGGCGCAACGTGGACGCCGAGTCCGCGCTGAGGGCGACTAATTTGAAATTCAAAAAACGCTTTGGCTATGTGGAAAAGGGCGCGAAGGCGCAGGGACGGAGACTCTCCGATATGACACTGGAAGAAATGGACGCATTGTGGAACGAAGCGAAGCGGATGTAATGTGGCGGTCTGCTTTTACGCCCTGCTTTCTTTAACTTCCCTTTACAATTCCTTCTTGCCATCTTTGCCTGTCGCGGCTATCCTTGCGGTATGACAAAAGCCAAGATCCTCGTCATTGACGACGAACCCAGCATCGTCAAACTCGTGGAGGCCTACCTCAAGCCCGAAGGCTATGAGGTGCTGACCGCCGCCGACGGCAACGCGGGATTGAAATCCGCTCGGACGTTCAAGCCCGACCTCATCATCCTGGATGTGATGCTCCCAGGCATGGACGGCATCGAACTGCTCTCCCGCCTCCGCCGCGAATCGAACGTGTACGTGATCATGCTCACCGCGCGTACCGAAGAGACCGACAAGATCGTCGGCCTCACCGTCGGCGCGGACGATTACGTGACCAAACCATTCAGTCCGCGTGAGTTGACAGCGCGCGTCAAGGCCGCGCTCAGGCGCATCCAGGTCGGGACGGGCGAATCGTCCGAGATGGCTGTGCTCGCCTTCCGTCACGTGCGGATCGACGCGGGCGCGCGTCAGGTCACCGTGGATGATCAGCCCGTCGAATTCACCGCCCTCGAATTCAACCTGCTCGCGGCTCTGGCTGAAAACCGCGGCCGCGTTCTCACCCGCGAGCAACTGCTCGAAAAAGTGTGGGGCGGCGAATATTTTGGCGAGACGCGCGTCGTGGATGTGCATCTCGGGCATGTCCGCCAGAAAATTGGCGACCAGTTCATCGTCACCGTGCGAGGCGTGGGCTATCGGTTCGAAGATGAACTCCTGTGATCCCGTCCTTCATGAAAAAATGTTGAGGCCCCATGCTTGAAACCTTCCGCCGTCGTTTAGGCGCAAAAATATTTATCGCGTTTCTGGGCGTTATCCTGCTTGGCGCGCTGGTTTTGGTGGTGACGATCCAGTTCACCGCCCCCACCGCGTTCGCGCATCATATGGGGCAGGGGCTTGGGCAAGGGCAGGGGATGGGCATGGGGCAGGGCCAGGGGATGATGCAGACCGTCTACCAGGATTTTCGCAGCGGCATCAACGAGGCGCTTGGTGTGGCCGCACTGGTCGCCATTATCGTGGCGATGGGAGCGAGCCTCGCTCTCAGCCGCCGCGTCGTTGCCCCGCTGCGCGCAATGACCACCGCCAGCCGTCGCATTGCCGAGGGAAAATACGATGAGCGCGTGTCCGTGTCCAGCCAGGACGAACTCGGCCAGCTGGGCGAAAGTTTCAACCAGATGGCCGAACAACTCGAACAGGTCGAATCCATGCGCCGCCAACTCATCGGCGATGTCAGTCACGAACTCCGCACGCCGCTCACCGCCATCAAAGGTTCGATGGAAGGGCTGATTGACGGTGTCCTGCCTGCCGACGCCGAGACCTACGAACAAATTCGCGCCGAGGCTGAACGTCTCAGCCGCCTCGTGGACGACTTGCAGGAACTCAGCCGCGTCGAAGCGCGCGCCTATCCGCTGGACTTCCGCGAGGTGGACGTCTCCTCGCTGGTGGCGACCGCCATCAAACGGCTGACTCCCACCGCCCGCGCCAAGCGCATCACCCTGACCTCCAGCCTGCCGCGCGACCTGCCGCGTTTCCTCGCCGACGAGGACCGTCTCGAACAGGTGCTGACCAACCTCACCGCGAACGGCATCCAGTACACGCCCGAGGGCGGAACCGTGACGATCTCCGCAGAGCGGAAGAACGGCGAAATTCAAGTATCCGTCGCGGATACGGGTGTGGGCATCCCGCCTGAACATTTGGCGCACATCTTCACCCGCTTCTACCGCGTGGACAAATCCCGCTCACGCGCTTCGGGTGGCGGAAGCGGCATCGGCTTGACCATTGCGCGTCACCTCGTGGAGGCGCACGGCGGTAGGATTTGGGCAGAGAGCGAGGGGGAAGGAAAAGGCAGTCGCTTCGTGTTTACATTGCCCGTACGATAGATTGGAGCCCCGATTTCACCAGAGATCGGGGTTTTTGATTCACGGAATGGGTTGCACCACTCCAAGCGTCTCTGGCGAGGGTTGGAACGTGCCGAGGTCCTGGCAGGCCGCTTCGTCTGTGGCGGCGGAAACGCCCTCGTTCGAAGTGACGGTAACCGTCACGATGGTGTTCACCTGGTAGGTTGTGTCAACGGTAAGTTTGAGCGTCACCTGGTGACCGTTCGGCAGGGATGGAATGCACACCGTCTTGTCGGGGTGGAGGCGTCCCTCGTCCGCGGCGGAGAGGGTCGCGCAGACCGTTGTCAGGTCCAGCCCCGAAGCGTTGAGGAGGGTAACGTAGGCGTTGGTCACCTCGCCCATGCCGTGCGTCAAGTCAAATCCCATGCCGCATCCCAGCAATTGGATCTCCAATGCCGATGGAAGGTTGGCGCTCGTCGGGGAAGGGAGAAAAGTCTCTGTCGCAGTGTCCGTTGGCATGGCGGTTTCGGACGGCGCGGCTGTGGAAGTTTGGCTGGGAACGACGGCAGCGGGCAAGGAGGGGGTGATGGTTGGCGTGATGGAGAAAGTGGGATGGACCAGAATCGGGGTTGGCGAAAGAATGGTCGGTGGACGCGATGGCGTGATGGACAAGGGATTGGGGATGGCCGTCACCGGGTCCATGTTTATGCAGGCGGATACGGCAAATGCCAGCATTGCGAGGGCGGCAAGCAAACGTCTCATTTTATTTCTCCTCGTACCACTTTTATCATACCCGATTCTCGCACGGATTTCGCATGGTCTTTTAGCCTTTATAGTATTACTCCGTGAAAACTATGCCAATCGCGAAGATTTTGCCTCAGT
>DYKX01000133.1 GCA_020722375.1 Anaerolinea thermophila | reverse complement strand
TTATAGTATTACTCCGCGAAAACTATGCCAATCGCGAAGATTTTGCCTCAGTACCGCAAGATTTATCTTGCCCCCCGAGGCGCAAAATGAATTTTGCGGTACATCCGCGCTATGCTTTCCTGAATTTCATGGTGAAGATACTGCCCCTGCCCAGTGTGCTTTCCACGCCAAGCGTCCCATTGTGTTGTTCGACAACCTGACGGGCGATGGCCAGTCCCAGGCCGATCCCGCCGAAGAGGTCGTTATCCTGGCGTTCCAGGTGGAAGAATCGGTCGAAGATGCGTTGCCGGGTATCGGGCGAGATGCCGATGCCGTGATCCTCCACCTGGACGAGAAGCGCGTCTGGCTCGACCTTGAGACGAATCTCCACATCCCCGCCGTGCGGGCTGAACTTGATGGCGTTGTCCACGAGGGCGGTCAGAGCGCGTTCCAGCGAACGGGCATCCCCCGGCAGGGACGGGAAGTCGGCGTTGCCGCGCAGGGCCAGTGCGATGTGCCTGTCGCTTGCCTTGCTTTTGTATTTCTCGATGACATTGCGGCTGATCTCGCCCATATCCACAGGCTGGAATTCGGAGAGGACGAGGTCCATCTCCTGCAGAAAGAGAATGTCGTTCACCAGTGTGACAATCTGACGCACGTTGCGCTCGACCGTGTCAACGGCGCTCTTTAATTGTTCGCCGCCGAGTGCGCCGTTCTGCAGAAGTTGCAAATACCCGCTGGCAGTCATTAGCGGGGTCCGCAATTCGTGCGCCACGTTGGTCAGGAATTCCCGCCGCGCCAATTCCTGCTCGGCCAGTTTTTGATAGGCCTGGGCCAGTTCGGCGGCGCGCACGCGCAGGTCTTCGATTGCCATTTCATCGTTTTCGCGCAGGCGGTTGCTGATCTCGCGTACCATCGCGAGCGCCACACTGCTCGAGCGTTGCAGTACCTTGTCGAAGGCGGTTTTATCGAGTTCGAGTACCACGATCGGGCACGTGGAAGCGACTGTGGCGGCGCGCGGCGCGTTGTGGATGAGCGCCATCTCCCCGAAAAAATCCCCGGGACGGAGCGTGTTCAGTAGTCGGATTTCCGTCTCGTTGACCAGTTTCGTGACCTGAACCTCGCCTTCCAGGATCATATAAAAAGTGTGTTCCACGGCGTTTTCGCGGCACAGCACCGTCTCCGACGGGTAGGATTTCACCTCGCAATTCGCGACCAATTCCTCCACTTCGGCGGGCTTGATGCCAGGAAACGCACGGGGGATGACTTTGCCGGGGGCGCGCATGGTGGTCATGGCGATTCTCCTTGGATTATTGCAACGCGGCTTGCAGGAACTCCAATAAATTCTGTCCGAATCCCCCCTCCATCTTGCGCGGGACAAAAAAGGTCATGCCGTGTTTTGTGCCAGGATACGAAAATATCTGGTACAGGTCACTTGGCGCAAGGCTCCAGCACGTCGCGGGGGAAGGGCCGTCATTGACCGCGTACATGCACCGCACAGGACGCCCGCGGGCGAGGATGGATTGCGCGGCCTGACCATAATCCACGTTCAACCAGTTGCCAGGCGAGACGCTGAACGCGCCCGCACACGAAATGCAGGCATCCACCACCGCGTCCGCGCCGATGGACGCGCCGATGCCGATCACGCGGTTCGGGTCAACGCCGGGGAGTGTTGCCGCGAAAGCATAAGCCGCGCGCGCGTCCATTAAAAAGAGGGGCGTGTTCTGGTTCAAGTCCGACATCAGTAAATTGGGCAGGCTTTCGCCGTGCCCGCGAAAATCGAACGTCAGCGCCGCGAAGGACAGGTCATTTGGCATTTGCGGGAGCCGTCCGCCCGCGTAAGTATAAATCTGTCCTGTTGGATCTTGCGCGCCCCAGTTTTGCATCCACGGGATGATGCCGCTTTCGTTCCACGCGGCCTGACTGTTGCCGTACTCGTGCATCAGCACCACGATTGGTGCGTTCGGTTTCCACGCGGGATAAAAATAGCCGACCAGTTCGCGTCCATCCTCCGCGGTGAATGTGACGCGCGTCCCAAGTTGATTCGCCGCCAGCGTGACGGTGGGACTGGGCGTATTCGTGGCAGTCATCGTCGGCGAGGGCGTTTCGCTCGCGGCCTGGACGGGCGGCGGGGTGACCGTCCGAGTGGCCGCCTCTTCGGGGAGGGGCGCCGCGCGGGGCGGCGCGCAGGCTGTCAGCCAGAGAATTGCCACCAGTAAAGAGAGACCGATAAAAGTCAGGAAACGAGGCGGTTTTCTCATCCGATCTTGTAACCGATTTTGCGCAGGAAACCCTTCCGCCAGGCAATGTCTTCGTCTGCTTCGATGCCCCTGGGCGATTCGCCGTCCACCACGCCGAGGATGCCGCGGCCCTGCTCGGTCTGCGCGACCAGCACTTCGGTCGGGTTGGAGGTGGCGCAGTAGACGCGTGCCACTTCAGGGACGGCTTTGACCGCGTTCAGCACGTTGATCGGGAAGAATCCCTCGCCGAGGAAAATGATGAACGAATGTCCCGCACCGACGGCGAGAGCGTTCTTTTTCGCGAGTTCGATCATCGCTTCGTCCGTCCCGCTCCAGCGCACGAGACATTTGCCCGAGGCCTCGCAGAACGCCGCGCCGAATTTGATGCCAGGCACCGCGTTGACGAGCGCCTCGTGCAGGTCTTCGATGGTCTTGATGAAGTGCGATTGACCGAGAATGAAGTTGATGGGTTCGGGTTTTTCGATGCGTACCGACTGAATTTCCATAAGCCATTCTCCTTCTATGGAATGTATGATACAACATCAATCGCACGGCGTAAATGTCAGTTTCATAACGGAGGCCAGAATGATTCGTTCCATTTCTTTATTGTCGCTGGTTCTGCTTCTTTCGGCCTGCGCGGTTTCCACGCCCGCTCCCACACCCGCCCTGCCCACGTCCACGCCCATCCCGCCGACAGCCACCAGCACGATCACGCCAACGATTACGCCCACTCCAGCACCCGAGCCGTTGGTGCCGAATTTCGAGCACATTGTCATCATTGTCTTCGAGAACAAGGAATATGACCGCGTCATCGGCAACGAGGACATGCCCAACTTCAATCGTTTTGCGCGTGACTACACTTTGCTCACCCAGCATTACGCGATCCGCCATCCCAGCCTGCCCAACTACCTCGCCATGATCGGCGGCGACACCTTCGGCATCAACCGCAACTGTGAGGATTGTTTCATCGACGCGCCCAGCCTGCCCGACCTGATCGAGACCAGCGGGCGCACGTGGAAGACCTACCAGGAGGACATGCCGCGTCCGTGTTTCATCGGCGATTGGGGCGACTATGCCCAGAAGCACAACCCGTTCATGTACTTCAATCCGATTCGACTGGACGCGGCGCGCTGCGAGGCGCATGTTCGTCCGTTGACGGATCTTCCCGCGGACCTCGCGGCGGGCGCGCTTCCGAATTTCGTTTTCATCACCCCGAACCTTTGCAACAGCGCCCACGATTGCTGGCTTGGCATCACAGACGATTGGCTGGGCGTGCAGATGCAACCTTTGCTCACTTATTTTGGGCAACATGGCCAGTCGTTTCTCATCATCCTCACCTGGGACGAGGGCGACACCGACGCCTCGTGCTGTGGACTCCCCGAGAAAGCAGGTGGACAGATCGCTACCGTTCTGATCTCTCCCCAGGCCAAAAACGGCTTTGAAGACGATACGCCTTACACGCTTTATTCCCTTTTAAAGACAATCGCCGAGGCATGGAAACTTCCCGCCCTCGGCCACGCGGCGGACGCGGATAATCTCCTGATCGTCAACCCATGGAAATGAAAAAAGCAGGGCGAGATATTATCTCGCCCTACTGCATCTTATATCTACAACTGAAACCCAGGGAACCACTTCTCGAGCAATTGCATGAATGGTCGTATCCCTGTGCAATGTGGATGAGCGGCTCGCCGAAAAACTCCGCCTCCGATTTCCACTCATAGCCCCAGCCAACTCGCATCATGGTGGGCAGACCCACGACCGCTGGCGAGTTTGACGGGCGGCCATCCAGCCACTCGCCGCAGTAACGGCATTTGACGGCATTGTCTTGGATTTCTTCGGCACAATAAGGGCAGATTTTCTTTGTCTCCTCTGATTTTTCCGCTAATCGTTCCTCACATCTCCGCTTTGTCCGCCGCGCTTCTCCACGAGACGGATATTCTGAATCTTCATCGTCTTCTCGGCGGCTTTGGCCATATCGTAGATTGTCAGCGCGGCGACGGAGACGGCGGTCAGCGCTTCCATTTCCACGCCCGTCTTGCCCGAGGTCTTGACGGTGGCGGTGATGCCCACGCCTGGCAAAGACTCATCGAGCGCGAGGTCAACGTCTACCTTCGAGAGAGGGAGTGGGTGACAGAGGGGAATCAGGTCCGAGGTCCGTTTGGCGGCGGTGATGCCCGCGATCTGCGCGACGGTGAGCACATCCCCTTTTTTGATCTGTCCGTCGCGAATCAAATCGAAGGTGGCGCGCTTCATGTGAACTTCGCCCTTCGCGACGGCCATCCGCTCGGTGACGGGTTTGTCGCCCACGTCCACCATGCGGGCGCGGCCAGTTGAGTCGATGTGGGAGAGTTTGGACATAATCGGATTATAATCCGCCCCGCCATGCTTTCGCTGAATCAATCCGCTTACACCGTCGCCATCCCCGTTTACGAGGGGCCGCTCGCGCTTTTGCTCGAACTGATCGAGCGCGCCGAATTGGACATTACCACCGTCGCGCTGGCGCAAGTCACGGACCAGTACCTGTCCTACGTGCGCGCCCTCGAGCAGGTGACGCCCGAAGACATCTCCTCGTTTCTGGTGATCGCGTCCAAATTGATTCAGATCAAATCGGAGGCGCTGCTACCGCGTCCGCCGACGCGCGAGGCGGGCGAGACGGATCCTGCGGAGGATCTGGCGCGTCAACTGCGATTGTATAAGCGCTTTAAGGAAATCGGCCTGTGGCTGGAGGAACGCCAGTCCAAAAACCTGCGGACCTTTTTGCGCGTCGCCTCTCCGCCCAAGGTGGAAGCCAAACTCGACCTTTCGGGCATCACCCTCGCCGACCTGTTGGAATCCGCCGAGCGCATCTTTGCCCTGGAGCAGGAAAAGCAATCGCTCGGGACGGTCATCACTGCGCCGAAAGTCACCATCCGCGAGAAGATCGAGTTGATCGCCACCCGCCTGCGCGTGGAGCGCGGCGCCACTTTCCGCGCCCTGCTCGGTGAGAAACCGACGCGTCTCGAAATCGTCGTCACCTTTTTGGCATTGCTGGAACTGGTCAAACGTTATCGCGTGCAAGCGCAACAGGAGACCCTGTTCAGCGATATTTCCATCCAGCCGATGGAAGAATTCAAGGAGGGGGAGGAGTTCGATTTGGAGTTCGAGTAGAGCCAGTGATCAGTGATCAGTGATCAGTGATCAGTGATCAGTGATCAGTGATCAGTAATCAGTGATCAGTAATCAGTGTTCGGCGGCGCGGAGGCGTCGCCTTTTTGATTCCGCTTTCGGAACAGCGACCCCGCCCAAAGTCCCGCGAGAGCGCCGAAATTGTCGAAGAGCAAAACGTCCCAAACGGAGGGGCCGCGTCCAGGCACGAACGATTGATGGATTTCGTCCGAGGCGGCATACGTCGCTGCCATGATCCACGCCAGCCACGGACGTTTCCCGCCGAGGCCGCGTTGATACGATAGGGCGAGCAATCCATACCCCAACGCGTGTCCGAATTTTTTGATCGAAAGATCGAGCGCGCCAAATTCTGGCATCTCGTGAGATGGGATGGATGAAAACCCGAAAATGAGCGTCATCATCAGCAGGGCAGGGAACCAGCGTTTGAGAAATTTCACCCGTTACATTTCCCGAAAATCAGAGTAATATAGTCCAAATTAGCCGAAGGAGGCAGACATGAAAACAAAACTCGATCCCATTCTCGAAAAATGGAACCTGCTCAAGCATCCATTTTATCAGGCCTGGAGCGCGGGTACGTTGCCTGTGGAAGCGCTCCAGGTTTACGCGCGGGAGTACGGCAATTTCATTTCGACTTTGCCGCGCGCCTGGGAAACGCTCGGTGATTCGGAGACCGCCCAGGAGGAGCGCGAACACGCCGAAATGTGGACGGACTTCACCGCGGCTGTCGGTGGATTCACCGCCGACGCCTCGCTTCCGCAGACCCTCAACCTGGTCCGCGCTTCGGACGCGTTATTCGCCGACCGCGCCTCCGCTCTTGGCGCGCTGTACGCTTTCGAGGCACAGCAACCCGCCACCGCCCAATCCAAACTGGACGGGTTGAAAACCCATTACAAACTTCCGCAAGAAGTGGAACCGTATTTCGAAGTCCACTCTGCCAACTGGCACGAATCCGAAAAAATCCTGCGCCTGCTGGAAACACTCCCCGCGGACGAACAAGCCCGCGCCCTCGCCGCCTGCGAGCAGATGGCCTCCTCCCTGTGGGACGCGCTGACGGGCATCCACGAAGCGGCGTGTGCGTAAGTTGAAACTCAGAGCCCCGATTTCTTCAAGAAATCGGGGCTTTCTTCAATTGACAACGGTTCCGAATTTTCCTTGCCCCTCCCGAACCTGTGTGCTATAATGCGCCGTCGCTAAAACAGAACCCATGTAAGGATGAATGAAAATGTCTGACCAGATTATGAAGTCTTTTGAAGCCGCAAGCAACGAAAACATCCCCGCCCTGCGCCCCGGCGATACCGTCAGTGTGCACGTCAAGATCAAAGAGGGCGACCGCGAACGTATTCAGGAATTCAAGGGTACGATCATCCGCCTGCGCAAAGGCGGCAACGAATCCTCGTTCACCGTCCGACGCGTGGCCAGCAATGGCGTTGGCGTGGAGCGCACCTTCCTGCTCCGCTCGCCGCGCATTGACAAGGTGGTGGTGGAGCGCCACAACGTCGTCCGCCGCGCCCAGTTGTATTTCATGCGCGGACGAACGGGCAAATCCGCCCGCTTGAAGCAGAAATTCGATTAATCGCGGGCTGTTTCCAGACATGAATGCCGCTCCTGTCCCAACTTACGATGACGAAATAGACCTGCGCGAAATTGTGCTGACTCTCTGGAAGGGACGCTGGTTGATTCTGGCGCTGACCCTGATCGCCGCCCTGCTTG
>DYKX01000315.1 GCA_020722375.1 Anaerolinea thermophila | reverse complement strand
TTGGCTACCGCATGGGCAAACTCGCGCTGGAGTCAGGTGAAATCGTCGCAGCCTCACGGAAAAAGGGATGGCTTACCTCCCTGAAAAGACTCATCCCATTTTGGGCAAAATGAGTTAGGAGATCAAATGTTTACCGCTACTTTATTCGGTACGCCCTCTTGCCGCCGCTACCAGAAAATGCGCAAACTCGTTGTAGAGGAAGCCGCGCGTCTCGACCTATCCATCCAAATAGAGGAAATCAGCGAGACGGCGCAACTGACACAGTTTAACCCACTTAGCCTGCCGCGGCTTTACATCAATGGCAATTTGGTTGCTTCCCAGAACCCGCCTAAAGTTGCGCAGATCACAAAAATTCTCACACAGGAGCCTCGATGAATTATCACGTCACCGCTACGATTCAGGATGACTCACATGCCATCGCCGAAACACGCGGACACCGCCTCACACTGAACGTCAAGAAGGGCGCGGGGGATGCGGGCTTCAACGCCGCTGAGACTCTGCTCGCCGCGCTGGGCGCGTGCATGTTGACCAACGTCAACGCCATCGGGGAGAAAATGCGCCTGAAAGTGGAATCCGCCCGAATTGAGTTCGAAGCGGCTCGCCGCGATGAACCGCCCGCGCTGACCGAAATCCGCTATCGGCTGATTCTCAAAAGTCCCGAACCCGCCGAAAAATTGCAGGAACTGGCTGACCTGTGCTTCAAGTGGGGCACGGTCACAAATACGCTCGTCAATGGACTGACGCCGCAAGGCGAACTGGTCGTTGAAAGGTAATATGAATCCCCATCCCAACAAAACCCTCGAAAACAAATTTGTCCTTTCCATGATATTCACCGCCGCGATTTTGATCGCCGAAGTGGTGGGCGGATATTGGACAGGCAGTCTCGCCCTGCTCTCGGACGCGGCGCACGTCTTCATGGACATCTTCGCCCTGGCGTTGAGTTACCTCGCCCTGCGACTCTCCTCCCTGCCTGCGGATGACCGTCACACCTACGGCTTTCACCGCCTCGAAGTGATTGCCGCCCTTATCAACGGCATCACCCTCGGCTGGATTGCCATCGAAATCTTCAGCGAATCGTGGACGCGCTGGTTCAATCCCGAACCCATCAAAAGCGCCGAAATGCTG
>DYKX01000314.1 GCA_020722375.1 Anaerolinea thermophila | reverse complement strand
CTGGAAGAGATGGAACGCCTGAAAGCGGAAATGGAGGAACTCAGACACCTGCATTCGGCATCGACGGCGAAGCCGGAAGTGATGGAGGTAGAGGAGGCAATAGCGGAAGCACCGCTGGAAAGCGTGGCAGAAAGTCCGGAGCGAAAGGCAAGAAGTCGTCTATTTCGCAGGAAGAAATAGAGGAATACGCTGCCATATACATGATGGCCCATGCGTGGATCGCCAAGAGTCTGGATGATCCGAGATGGGCCTTGAGCATGGATGAGTCCTTGCGGATCGTGGCACCGCTCATGCGGATACTGGCGCGGTATTTCCCGGTAGGGGGTGCGACATCCGATTTTGCGCTGTTGATCGTTGCGCTTGTCGCCGTGTATGGGCCGCGCCTGATGATGACGCCAAAGAGCAAGCAAAAATCGGACCAAGGCGAAACAGTGGATGCGGAGTATGCCGATGTTACGCCCGTTTAGGACGGACGAGCGCTGGTTGATTACTGGCGCAAGTGGCAGCGGTAAAAGTGTTGCGGGCGCGTGGGTCGTCACTCATGCACCCAAGGACATGACATTTGTGGCGATTGACAGTAAGCGCGATGGGATGCCCGCGCTGAGGGCGTACACCGTCCAGCAAGCGCGGCGCCTGCTCAAGAGCTGGTTTCGGCGCAAACCGCGGGTTATCCGAGTCACGCCTGATCCACACGAAGATGCCGAGGAATTCGATGCACTCTTTGCGGACATCCTCGACCGCGGCTATACGGGCACATGGATCGATGAAGCCTATATGGTTCCGGACACGCCTTATTTGCGGCACATCTTCACCGCTGGCCGCTCGGCGGATTGTCCAGTGATTGCCTGCTCCCAACGCCCGGTGGATATTCCGCGCGTCTGTATTTCGGAGGCATCCCGATTCATGGTGTTCCGGTTACTGGATGTCAAGGACCGCGAGCGGCTGGCGGGTTTCACGCCGTTTAGCAAGCATCAAACAGTAGACCGATTCCATTTTTTGTATTATGATAGTGTGGAAATGGATAGTGGCGAATATGCGCCTATACCGTTCAGGGATTACCAACAGGAGCTTAAAGGATATGTCAGATGACCTGCTGAATTTTGCGGAATTGGTGGTGATGGTGACCATCATT
>DYKX01000313.1 GCA_020722375.1 Anaerolinea thermophila | reverse complement strand
CGATCATCACGCCGCCATTCGGGAGCCAGAGCGGCAGGCCTGGCCCAACCTCGTCATCGAAGATGAAGATCTCTAATTCCTTGCCGAGTTTGCGATGGTCGCGCTTCCTGGCCTCTTCCAACTGCCAGAGATAATCCTTCAGTTGTTGGGCGTTCTCCCAGGCCGTGCCATAGATGCGTTGCAACTGTTTGTTCTTTTCGTCACCGCGCCAATAGGCGCCCGCCACGTTCATCAACTTGAACGCATCCTGCCTGATTTCCTTCGTGTTTTGCACGTGAGGCCCGCGGCACAGGTCTGTGAAGGTATCGTGCTGATAGATGGAAATCTCTGGCTTCTCTTTGAGCGGATTTCCGTACTCGTCGAGTCCGCCTTTTTCGAGACCATCAATCAACTCCAATTTGTAGGGCTGGTCTTTGAAGATTTGACGCGCCTCGTCCGCCGTGAGAACCTTTTTCACGAACTCGTGCTTGCCCTGCACAATCTGGCGCATCCGCTTCTCGATGGCTTCCAGGTCTTCGGGCGTCAGATTGCGCGGCAGGTCGAAATCGTAGTAGAAACCGTCCGCGATGGGCGGGCCAATCGTGTACTTGGCCTCGGGGAACATCTCCACCACGGCCTGCGCCATGACGTGCGCCGCCGAGTGACGGATTTTATAAAGTTGTGACTCTTCGTACTTTTCCTGAACTTGTTGTGCCATTCTCGCTTCCTTTCTGGACTTCTTCTTTTGCTCCCCTCTCCCGTAATCGGGAGAGGGGATGGGGGTGAGGGCAGGGTGAGGGCAAACAAAAAACTCTCGCCCAATCACGGGGCGAGAGTTCAACTCACGCGGTTCCACCCGATTTGTACCGCAAGATTAATCTTGCGCTACATCTCTTCAGCCTCTAACGGAGCCATCCGTTTCGCTTACTGACTGATCACTGTTCACCGAAAACTGATCACCGTTCTGCTCCATGCTCGCGAGGGGTTTTCTGTGACCGTTTCTGGAAGCAACTCTCAATCGTGGATCGCTTCTCCCTGTCAGACCGTCGTCACATACTCGTCTCGGTCATCGCGTATGGTACGTGTGTACCTGTTTACTTGTGTACGAACTCAGTGGGCGGAATAGGGCTCGAACCTACGACCTCTGCTATGTCAAAGCAGTG
>DYKX01000132.1:4544-7266 GCA_020722375.1 Anaerolinea thermophila | reverse complement strand
ATTCCAATGTGATGCTGGCTTCATGCGTGTGTGGATTGACCATGACACGTCCAAATTCGTAGTCCCGCCTCCACGCGTCTCCGTCCGCGTAACGCGGCCCGAGTGGCTGTCCCAACTGGAATTCGTAATTGCTGTAGTACCAGACCTCCCGATAATTCGCACTGTTCCCATAACGAAAAGCGGCGCGTCCCTGATTGACCAGCAGGTAGGACGCGTACGCGAACCGTTGTAATTCCACATCGCCCTGCGTCCCTTGCGAAACGAGGATGATGAATTTGCCCGCGGCCTGTGTCTCTTCGGCCAGGGTCATTTGTCGCTCCCAGCGTTCGGCCGAACGAAAACGGTCAGGCCAGTCCACCGCCCAGCCTTCGTGCATGGCCCCGTCCAGGTGGGCGAGGTAGGCCATCCACTCCGTGTCACCTCGGCGGGCGGCGATATTGGCGAAGAGCAATTTTCCGCTCGGTTTAAAAAATTCCCTCTGCAACATTTCCAGCATGCCCTGCGATGCCGCAAGATAGCTTGCCTCGTCTGCGTAGGCCAACGGGAATTGATCGTATGATTCGCGGAACGAAAACGTGACTTCGAAATTATCGAGGAAGACGCCGCCCCAATGCGCGTCGGATTGGCTGTCGCGGACGCGTTCCAAAAAGAAGGCGCGCCAGCCCGAGTTTCCCGGGTCCATCATGACGTAGGTCTGGTCCTCGAAATCCTGATAGATCCGTTCCCCCTGACGATTCAGCAGGAACCAGTCGGGATGGTTGGCGCTGATATCGCAATAGTCCCCTTCACGATAGGCGACCTGATTCCGCCGCGGACGCGCCTTGCAGTTCTCTTCCGCTTGGATGGCGTCGAAGCGAAGATACTGGAGGATGGGTGGCCGCGCCCCGAGGTTCAACAACTCGTCGCGTTCTGCCTCGTCGCCGCGTGTCAGGATGAAGAAGTCGAACGCGTGGGCGAGGAAGAACAACTCATCGTCTTCGAATGGCGGTTTGTAGAACCAGGCCAGCCGCGGCTCGATGACGTTTCCCGGTGGCGTAATGCTGGGGACAGGTGGTGTGGAGGTGGACGGGGTCGTTGTCTGCGGGGGCGTCAGCGTGGAGCCGGCGTTGGGTGCGGCAGGCAGGCAGGAGGTCAGGAAGAGAGCGAGGAGGATTGCCAGTAAGATCCGTTTCATGCGCCGATCTTCTCTCGTGCCGCGTCCTCGAGGATGGCAAATCCCTGTGCGACGAGGCGGTGAAGACGACGTTCGTCCAGCGGGAGACCAGCCTCAATTTTTTCCTGTGCGCGTAGCAATGCGCCGCGGATTCCACTGGCAAGGTGGGCACAGTGCGAATCCGCGGAAATGCGTTCCAGACGCGCTAAAAGCGTGGGGATGATGAAGGTATCCTGTTGCAAGGAATTCATGACGGGGAAGCAGTTTGGTCTGTCAGTGCGTAGGCATACCAGCAGGTGACGCTCATGACGAGCATCTCGCCGCCATCTTCTGCCATTTTGAACATTTCCTGGATCACGTTCGTATCGGCAAAGCGGTCGAGGAAGTCGAGGCCGAGGCCGAAGAAAAGCAAGGCAGCCAGCAGCCAGGTCAGGGTGCGGAAGAGCGGCCGGGCGTCGGATTGGAGGCGCAGGAAGGTCGGGATGAGGATGAGTGCGAAGAGGAGTCCGATGCCGAGGATGCCGATCACTTCGCCGATGTCGTCCAGTTCAAGGTCGGCGACGAGAATCCCATTGAGGCTGTTGTCAAACAGGCCGCCGATAGCGTCTCCCAGTTTTTCGTGCAGGCTGAACATATCGTCGGCGAGGAGGTAGCCATAAAGCAGGCTCCAGCCGATGAGTTCTTTTTTGTGTCTTCGCAGCGCCAGGAAGCCGAGCAAAAGAAAGATCCAAAATTCCTTGATGTATTGGAATCCTTCGGCCATGCCGAGGTCTTCGGTAATGGCAAAGGCGTCGTTCGAGAAGAAGGGCAGCCATTCGTCGGGGGCTGTGTGGAGGATATGAAAGAAGATGAAGAAAAGATCAGCCAGGAGAAAAAGGAGCAGTAGTTGAGACGATCTAAGTTTTTTGAGTTTTGCCAGCATTTTCATTCGCCTTTCTACTTCACGGCAGTGATGATGATCTCGCGAATTAGGATCTCGGCCAATTTGCGGATTTTGGCGTGAGGAAAACGGCCAAGGATTTTTTCACATGTGGTGAAGTAAACGAAAGGGATGGGGAAAATTCTGTGCTTCACCATTATTTGCGAATGTATTTTTGTGAACCCCGCCTGGCGCAATACCGGGCGAAGTTCTGTGTACGTCCATTCTTTAAGGTGGAATCCCTGCGGCATATCGGAAAAATATTTGGATATGTCGTGAGGGCCTGCAAAAATGTGAGGTGTTCGGAAAATATAACGCCCACCTTTTTTGAGGATGCGGCTGGCGATTTGGAAGTGAAGCGGCGTGTCTTCGGGATGGAAGTGTTCCACCAACTGGTCGCTGAATAGAACGTCAATGCTCCCATCGTGGATTTCGCTGAGGTCGTAGCCGTCGTAGACGATGAGCCTGAAGTTTTCGGGGACGGGGTCGGCGGGGTTGCGCTGGTCGGAGATGTCGATGCCGATGGCCTGTTTGACGCGCGGTGCGACCTCCATGACGAAGCGACAGTCGCCGGGGGCGAATTCGGCGAAGACGGTGGATCGGTCCACGGCGCGGCGGATGAGGGCAAATTTGCCGCGGTTGGCGCGGGG
>DYKX01000132.1:0-4534 GCA_020722375.1 Anaerolinea thermophila | reverse complement strand
ACCAGATGGGCAGCCTCTACCGCTCCGCCGACTGCTTCGTCCTGCCGACGCGCGAGCCGCGAGTGGTCGGGGACTTTGGCGAACAACTCGTCGTACATTCCCGCGTAGATGGCTTTGCGCTCCTCCCGCGTGGCAGACATCAACCGCGCCGCAATTTCTTTTTCCACTTGGTAGTGATTGAGGATCTGTTCGTACGTGCGGCCGGGCGGGAGGGGGCGCTTGAGTTGCATGGCTGATAAACCAAGGCGCCCCCGGCGGGATTCGAACCCACAACCGACTGATTCGAAGTCAGGCACTCTGTCCATTGAGCTACGGGGGCGTAACGGGGATTATACCGCAACCATTAACCATCCTCCATGCTCCATAACCATCCTCCAGCCCCCACCTTTCATAAACCACCCTGCAGAGGGGTGTGCCTTCCTTGCCTAACCCGACAAACCCACGTAGAATTTGAGCAATCTCAGACAGCGCAGTAACGGGCTTTATCGGAGTTTATCCGCAGGTTACGCTGATTTCGCCGATTTTTTCTTTCTTTTTTCCAAACCTGTATAATCTGCGACATCTGCGGATCAGATAACGGAATCTTATGTTGCGGCGCTGCAAAAAGGAAGCCTCATGAAAGACATCAAAGCCTTCGGCGAACGAGTCATTGATAACCTGCAAAAAGTGATGGTCGGCAAGCGTGACACGGTGGAGATGGCGCTCATCGGCCTGCTGTGTCAGGGTCACGTGCTGATCGAAGATGTGCCCGGCGTGGGCAAGACGGTGTTGGCGCGCACGCTGGCTCGCTCGCTCGATTGCACCTTCAGCCGCATCCAATTCACGCCCGATATGCTTCCCAGCGATGTGACGGGCGTCTCCATTTATGACCAATCCAAAAAGAAGTTCGAATTCCGCCCGGGCCCGGTCATGGGGCAGATCGTCCTCGCCGATGAGATCAACCGCGCTACGCCCAAGACGCAGGCCGCCCTGCTCGAAGCCATGGAAGAACGCCAGGTGACGGTGGACGGCGTGACGCATAAACTGGAGCGTCCGTTCATGGTGCTGGCCACGCAGAACCCCGTGGAATACGAAGGCACCTTCCCGCTTCCTGAAGCCCAACTGGACCGCTTCCTGCTCCGTGTGCGCCTCGGATACCCGAACATTCAGGATGAAGTGCGGATTCTCGAAGAACAGCAACTCCAGCATCCGCTCGAAACGCTCAAGGCCGTGGTCAAGACGAAGGAGGTTCTCGAAGCCGCCGACGCCATCCGCCGCGTGTACGTCTCGCCGCAGGTGAAACGCTACATCGTGGACCTGACGCGGCGCACCCGCGAAAGTGACGATGTCTACCTCGGGGCCAGTCCGCGCGGCTCACTGGGTCTCTTCCGCTCGGCGCAGGCGCGTGCCGCCATTCAGGGAAGGGACTTCGTCCTGCCCGATGACGTCAAAGCCATGGCCGTGCCTGTGCTGGGTCACCGCATCATCGTCAGCCCCGCGGCGCGCCTGCGTGACCTGAGCGCAGACCGCATCGTCGAAGAGATCGTCCGCGCCCAGCCCTCGCCCGGCGGCGATTACTCGTCCGCGCCGCGGCAGAAGCGCCGCCCTGAGCGCGTCGAAGGGGTCAGGAAGGAAGCGAAATGAAGGCTGGGCGCGTCCTCGTCGCCCTGTTGTTCCTTGTCGGCGGAGTCGGGTCATTGATCAACGATTCCGACGTCTTCCCGCGTTTACTGTACCTGAGCCTGTTGATTGTGCTGGTGGCCCTGCTGTGGACGCGCCTTTCGGTGGTCGGGCTGCGCATCCATCGGCATGCGTGTCTGCAAAAGGCGGGCGCGGGCGATGTGTTCGAGGAACGCTTCGAGGTCCACAATGCCAGCCCCTTCCTGGTACCGAACGTGGAGATCGCCAACGAGTCGAAACTGCCCGGCGCGGCGGGTTCGCGCCTGCTGACGCGCATCGGCGGACGGCGGAGCATTTCTTATCTTTCACGGACGTATCTCACGCACCGTGGGCGCTTCGCGTTGGGTCCCACCACTGTGCGCAGCGGCGACCCGTTCGGGCTGTTCCAGGCCAGCCGCCAGTTCCCCGCCGAAGAATCGCTGACGGTGCTTCCCACCATCTATGAGATCGCGGCCTTTCCTTCTGCCCCGGGCATTTTGCCCGGCGGCCGCACCATTCGCCGCAAATCGTCCGATGTGACGCCCCATGCCGCCAGCGTGCGTGAGTATGCGCCAGGCGACCCGCTCAAGAGGATCCACTGGCCCACCACGGCCCGCCGCGGCAAGTTGATGGTGAAGGAGTTCGAGCAGGACCCGCAGGCGGAAATCTGGATCTTCATTGACCTGCAGGACGGGGTGCATTACGCCAAGCCCTACACGCCGCCCGTCTTTGCCGCGGTGCAATTGTTGTATGGCAGGCCGCCCAGGTTCATCCTGCCGCCGTCCACGCTGGAATATGCCATCAGCATTGCCGCTTCGCTCTCGCATTACTTCATCGGGCAGAAGCGCGCCGTCGGGCTGGCCGCCGCGGGGCGCAGAGCCACCGTCATCCCCGCCGAGCGCAGCGACCGACAGGAATCGAAGATCCTCGAGACGCTCGCCTTCCTCGAAGACGATGGCGACCTTTCTCTTGCCGCGTTGGCTCCCATGCAGGCGCATCAACTGAAGACAGGCTCCAGCGTCATCCTCATCACGCCCGAGGTGCGCTCCGACATCGTCTCTGCCACCGAGGAACTCCAGCGCCGCGGCTTGCATCCCATTGTGGTCTTGATCGATCCAAGGGAGTTTGGCGGGCCGCCTGGCGCCGAAAAGTTGGAAAAAACGCTCATCAGCCGCGGCGTTCCCATCTGCCGCGTGCGTTACAATAACGACCTCACCCAAACCCTTTCGGCCTTCGCGGCCTCGCAGGGAGATTTTTCATGGCAACGAATTCCATTGTCACAATTGACTTGAACTTTCAGAACAGATCGCAGGCCATTGCCTCCTACCTGATACGGGACGGAGACGCGGTGGTGCTGGTGGAAAGCGGTCCTGGCTCGTGTCTCGCGGGACTGGAAGCGGGTCTGCGCACGAACGGCCTTTCTCTTACGGACGTGACCCACGTCCTGCTGACGCACATCCATCTCGACCACGCGGGCGCGGCGGGACGTCTCTCACGCTACGGCGCACAGATCTATGTGCATCCCATCGGCGCGCCGCACTTGCTCAACCCCGAAAAACTGCTGGCCTCCGCCACCCGCATTTACGGCGATCGGATGGAGTCGCTCTGGGGGGAGTTCCTGCCCGTGGAACAGGACAAACTCCACGTCGTGAACGATGCGGAGGAGATTCGGATCGGCAACCTGCGCTTCGTGGCCCTGTCCACGCCCGGGCACGCGGAGCATCATCACGTCTATCTTTTTGAAGATGTCTGCTTCAGCGGTGACGTGGGTGGCGTGCGCATCCCGGGCTATCCCTATCTGCGGGTGCCCATGCCGCCGCCCGAATTACACATCGAACGCTGGCGATCCACGCTCAAGCGTTTGCGCCAGCAGAAGTTCGCACGCATCGCCCCCACGCACTTTGGCCTGTTCGACGATCCCGTCTGGCACCTGGGCGAAGTGGAGAAGGGCCTCGATGCCGCCGAGCGCTGGCTGGAGCAGGTGATGCCTGCCGATCCCAGCGTGGATGAGTTGCGCGTCCGTTTCACCGAGTGGATGGAAGCGCAGGGCCGCGAGCAGGGTCTCGACCCCGCGGTGATCAAATCCTACGAACTCGCCAATCCCCTTGGCATGTCCGCGGACGGGTTGATGAGGTATTGGAAAAAAGTGCGAATGGTGGCATAATTTTGCTGTTCGAAGATTTATCCCATTGCGAATTGCCAAAATGAAAGGAGATTCTTATGCACGAAAGCGGAAAGAAAGATAAAGGCGGCAGGGAACAAAGGAAGAAACCAAAACTAAACCCGAAGGAAAAGAAGAAACTGAAACAGGAAAAGAAGAAGAGCAAGTAACGGAAGTCTGAAGGTCGGGAAGTGGATAATCAAGGCGCTTCCCGGAACGACGGGTTCCAGGCGCCAGTCTTTTTGTCAGACTGGCGCTTTTTCTTTTTCAAAACAACCCGCCAAAGGAGGTCTCGATGAAATTCCGCGAAGGCAATACCGCCGCGCAAGCGGAACATGAAATGCACCGTTTGCTGGCTGTCAGTGCGGATGAGAATCGAGAAAAAGCGTAATCTCCCGACGGATTCCATTCGTTTTGTCCATCCACATTACGATTGTCACGCTTCCCATGTGCCTTTGGCACTATGGGGCTAACTGCCTGCGTGATATACTTTCGGGGCAACCGAAAAATGGCCGCATGACGCGGTAATTTCCCAAGGAGTTTTCTTTATGAAAGACTTTCTCGCGATCTCTGACTATTCCTCTGCCGAAGTGCGGGACTTGCTCGACCTGGCAGTCAAACTCAAGAAGGAATATTTCGAGAAAGGCAACCCGCCCATCTTCAAGGGCAAAGTGCTTGGCATGATCTTCCAGAAGCCCAGCCTGCGGACGCGCGTCTCGTTCGATATGGCCATGC
>DYKX01000131.1:3804-7376 GCA_020722375.1 Anaerolinea thermophila | reverse complement strand
CAGAGTGGTTGAATGGGACGGTCTCGAAAACCGTTGTGGGCCTCGTGTCCACCGGGGGTTCGAATCCCCCCCTCTCCGCTGAAACCCGATCTGTCGAGGTCGGGTTTTTTTGTCAGCGAGACCCATTTTGCCGTTGACATTTCCCCCCGCCTGCCAGTATAATCCGTCCGCTTCTGCCCTGGCAGTAAGATTCGCCGGGGCGGAACCGTGATACCGGCTTCCCCTTCGCTCGGCGCAGGATGCAGGTCCACCCGCAGAGACGAAGGCGAAGTGAATCCGTGGAGAAAAGATGAAATACGCAATTGTGGAAAGCGGCGGCAAGCAATACAAAGCCGTCGAAGGCGAGACCATCGCTGTGGATCGCCTGCCAGTTAACCCTGGCGATGAAGTGAAACTGGAACATGTTCTGCTTGTGGCGGACGGCGATCAGTTCTCGGTTGGGACGCCGTTCGTGAACGGGATCGAGGCGCTGGCCTCCGTCGTGGAGCATTTCCGCGGCGACAAGGTGCTGGCCTTCCGCTACAGCCCGAAGAAACGCATCCGCGTCCATCGCGGACACCGCGCGGAGTACACCCGCCTGATGATCGAATCCATCGGCAGGACGGGCGAGACGAAGAAGAGGACCAAGGCGGAGAAAATGCCCGTTGAGACGCGCACGGCCGAAGTCCAGACAGAAGCGGATGACCTCGTCAAGATCGAGGGCATCGGTCCGAAAGTCGCAGAGGCGTTGACCGCGGCGGGAATCGTCACGTTCGCGCAGTTGGCTGAGTCCAGCGTGGAAGATGTCCAGAAGATCATGACCGAGGCTGGTCTGAAGATGATGAAACCTGAAGGCTGGATCGAACAGGCGAAACTGGCGGCGGCGGGCGATTGGAAGGGGTTCGAGAAACTGCAGGCCAAGTTGATCGGCGGGCGCAAGGTTGAACCGGCCGGGAAGAAATAAGTGAGGTAGCAATGGCACATAAAAAAGGCGGCGGTTCGAGCCGCAACGGACGAGATAGCAATTCCCAGCGTTTGGGCGTGAAGCGCTACGCGGGTCAATTTGTGCTGGCTGGAAATATTCTGGTGCGCCAGCGCGGGACTCGCATCAAGCCGGGCCTGAACGTGATGGTTGGCAAAGACGACACCCTGTTCGCCACCGCGGACGGCGTGGTGATGTATGACATTGTGCAGGGACGCAAGCGCGTGAATATCGTCCCGCAGGCGGCGGAGTAACCCATGAAGGCGAATATCCATCCCACATATTACCCCGACGCGAAAGTGACCTGCGCTTCGTGCGGCGCGACCTGGACGACGGGTTCCACGAAGAAAGAACTGCGCGTGGACATCTGCTCGAACTGCCATCCGTTCTTCACGGGTGAACAGGCGCGCCTGCTCGATATCGAAGGTCAGGTGGACCGCTTCTATAAGAAGGTGAAAGCCGCGCAGACCCACGTGGAAGCGAAGAAGGCGCGCGAGGCCGCGAAGTTGGAGCGCCCCATCTCTGAGTTGGAATTGAGTGACCGCGCCACCAACGCCTTGATCAAGATCGGGATCAAAAACGTGCCGCAGTTCCTGGCGAAACTGGCCGAGGGTGAGGAAGCCCTGCTGGCGATTAACGGTTTTGGCCGCAAATCGTTGGTGGACGCCAAGAAGAAACTGAAGGCGCTGGGTTTTGAACTTCCTGTAGTCACTCCTGCGGCGGAAGCAGAAGCCTAAGCCTTGCGAACTCTGTAATCTCGTGTAAACTTAACGGGCAGATGCGATGAGCGTCTGCCCGTAATTATTTACCCCCACCGTCCCTTCGGGACACCTCCCCCATTTTCGGAGAAAATGGGGGAGGCAGGGAGGGGGTTGATTTGAGGAGACTTCATGCGCCATACCCACGGCTCGGTCGAAGTGATCTGCGGTTCGATGTTCAGCGGCAAGACGGACGAGTTGATCCGCCGCCTCGTGCGCGCCACGATTGCGAAGCAGAAGGTACAGGTATTCAAACCCGCCATTGATGTGCGCTACGCGGTCGAGAAAGTGACTTCCCACGCGGGCGCGGATTTCGACGCGATTCCCGTCGAGAAGGCCGCGGACATCCGCACGAAACTGGACGCGGATACGACCGTCGTCGGGATTGACGAGGCGCAGTTCATGGACGCGGAAGTGATAACCATCGCCCGTGAGTTGGCGGACAAGGGCATCCGCGTCCTCGTGGCGGGACTCGACCAGGACTTCCGCGGCGAGCCGTTCGGGCCGATGCCCGCGCTCATGTCCCTCGCCGAGCGCGTGGACAAACTCCACGCCATCTGTATGGTCTGCGGGGACGAGGCCTCGCGCACGCAGAGACTGGTCAACGGCAAGCCCGCGCGTTATGATGATCCCGTGGTCATCGTCGGCGCGTCGGAGTTGTATGAGGCGCGCTGTCGGCGTCACCACGAAGTGCCGCGATAGCGGGGTGAAGTGCCGCGCCAGGTGACATGCTGGCTCGCCGAAAATTTCATCCACGAATTTTTCACGAATAACGAATACAAACTCGTCCGTTCGCGTATTCGTGTTCTATTCGTGGACGGTAACTACCAAATCAAAATGCAAAACTACACCGACTTTCTCGCCGAAACCCTCATTGACCCCGTCACCCTCCAAAACCGCGTGCGCGAACTTGGCGCGGAGATCAGCCGCGACTACGCGGATACGGATGGCAACCTCCTGCTCATCTGTATTCTTCGGGGCGGCGTGCCGTTCCTCGTGGACCTGATGCGCCACATCACCGTCCCGCACGCGCTGGATTTCATGGCGATCTCGTCCTACGGCGCGGGCGCGCGCGAAAGCACGGGCAACGTCCGCGTGACGATGGACTTGATGACCAATATCCACGACAAGCACGTCCTGCTCGTGGAAGACATCATTGACAGCGGCCACACCATTGCCTCCGTCCTCGAACTGCTCGAAACGCGCCAGCCCGCCAGTCTCAAAGTCTGCGCCCTGCTCGACAAGGCCGAACGCCGCGAAGCCGTGGTCCCCATCCATTATTGCGGCTTCGTCATCCCCAACAAATTCGTCTTTGGCTACGGCCTCGACCTCGACGAGTATTACCGCAACCTGCCGTTCATTGGGGTGGTGGATTTGGAAAAATACAAACCGTAGACAGGTACACACGTACACAAGTACACACGTATGCAAGACGATTCGTCATCTCCCTATGCTGGCCGTTGGATCGCAAAAGTCCGCGGGCAGATCGTCGCGCAGGGTGGAACGCCTGAACAGGCTCTCCATGCGGCGCAAGCCAGCCGCTCCAAAGAAACCCCCGAAATCCTCTACATGCCTCCGACCACTCCCTTCACGTTTTCCCCTCTGCTGGACAAAGTCCGCGCGGCGCTGCCCGACGTGGAAATTTACCTCGTCGGCGGCGCGGTGCGGGATGCCATGCTGGGCCGCCTCTCTCTGGACCTCGATCTGGTCGCGGCCTCCGATGGAATCAAACTTGCCCGACGCGTTGCCAACGCCCTCGGCGCGGACGTCTTTCCCCTGGACGAGGGACGCGATACTGGCCGCGTCATCGTGACTGAAGCGGACGGCTCACGCGAAAAAATAGACATTGCCAC
>DYKX01000131.1:0-3704 GCA_020722375.1 Anaerolinea thermophila | reverse complement strand
CCGCGACTTCACCGTCAACGCCATGGCCGTGGACTTGCGGACGATGTCCCTGCTCGACCCGCTCTCAGGCGCGGCGGACTTGCGCGCCAGGAAATTGCGTGCCTGCTCAGTTACATCCATGAGCGATGACCCCATCCGCGTCCTGCGCGGGATTCGTCTCGCGGCCGCGCTGGGATTCCAGATCGAACCGTCCACGCGGAAAAGGATGAAGTCCGCCGCGCCCCTCCTCGGTCAGGTTTCGAGCGAACGCGTCCGAGATGAGTTGTTCCGCATCCTCGAGGGCAGTCAGGCCGCGGCCTCTGTCCGCGCGCTGGAGATGCTGGGAGTCCTGCATCACGTCCTGCCCGAACTCGAAGCGATGAAGGGAGTCGCGCAGCCCGAACCGCACATCCACGATGTGTGGGAACACACCCTGCAAGTCCTTTCTGCATTGGATGAAATTCTCGCCGCGCTCGCGCCTGGCTGCCAGGCCGAACAGACGGGCGACCTGTTTACGGGCCTGCTCGTTCTGCGCCTTGGGCGTTACCGCGAGCAATACGCGGAGCATTTCTCGAAACTGCTCAACACCGATCGCTCTGTGCGCGGACTTTTATTTTTCACCGCGTTGTATCACGACGTGGCCAAACCGCATTGCATCACGAAAGACGAGAATGGCCGCATCCGTTTTTGGGGGCATGACGAAAAAAGCGCAGAGATGGCCGCCGAGCGCGCCCGCCTGCTTTCGTTGAGCAACGATGAAATTGCGCGCATGACAGCGGTCATCAGGAACCACATGCGCATCCACTTCCACACCAGCCGCAAGGACGGCGAAGGCAAGGACCCGTCGCGCCGCGCCATCTATCGTTTCTTCCGCGACAGCGGCGAAGCGGGGCTGGACCTCATCCTGCTGGCGCTGGCCGACCTGCGCGCCACGCATGGCAACACGCTCAAACAGGAAACGTGGACGGCCGCGCTGGATGTCTGCCGCATCTTCCTCGAAAATTACTGGGAGCGTCCCGAAGAAGTGGTCGCGCCGCCAAAACTCATTGACGGCAACGAAGTGATGCGCGAACTGAATCTCGCCCCTGGCCCGCGTGTGGGAGATGTGCTCGAAGCCATCCGCGAGGGACAGGCCACGGGCAAAGTGTCCACGCGGGAGGATGCGATTGCATTTGGCAGGAAGTGGTTGGAAGGCAATTCTATTGCGTCCCACGGGGATGCTTCGCGATAATGCGTATTGCGTATTTCGTAACGCGTTATGCACTACGCAATACGCAATACGAAATTCACAACGCGTAACGTGCGAGGAGCCAAAATGAACATCGTCTACTTCGACCTCGAAACCCAAAACACCTTCGATGATGTCGGCGGCAGAAACCACATCGCCGATTTGAAACTCGCCTGCGGTGTGACCTGGTCCACAGCGCGTAATGACTTTGCGGTCTACTGGGAAAAAGATGCGCTGGCGCTGGTGGCGGAACTCAAGGCCGCGGACCGCGTCATTGGCTTCAACAACATCAACTTCGACTACGAAGTTCTCAAACCCTACGCGCCCAATGAAAACTTTCGCGCCCTGCGCACCACCGACATGCTGGCGGATATTTTTCGCGCGCTTGGTTTTCGCCTCAGCCTGGACTCGCTCGCCAAAGCCACCCTCGGCGCGACGAAAACCGCGGACGGCCTGCAAAGCGTGGCCTGGTTCCGCGCAGGCGAGTTGGACAAGGTGGCCGAATACTGCAAGGCCGACGTGGACATCACCCGCCGCGTCTATGAGTTTGGCCGCGACAACGGCTTCGTCCACTATTACTCGAAACTCGGAAGCAAATTGAAGGTTGCGGTGAATTGGAAGTAGGTAGACAGGTCACAGGTAAACAGGTGAAGATCATGATGTACTTGAATGGCAAGGTCTCTTTGGCGTATGAACGTTTCGGACGCGGCGCGCCATTGGTTTTGATTCATGGATTTCCGCTCGATCATTCCATCTGGGACGAAGTGACGCCGCTTCTCTCCTCGACGTTCGACCTGATTCTCCCCGACCTGCGTGGATTTGGCGAAAGCGTCTCCTCCGCCCCCGCCTGGACGATGCGCGACCTCGCCGATGACCTCGCCGCCCTGCTCGATCATCTCGGACTGGAATCCGCCTTCCTCGCGGGACACTCCATGGGCGGATACGTCGCGCTGGCCTTCGCGGCCGCGTATCCCCAGCGCGTGCGCGGACTGGCGCTCGTCTCCTCCCAGACCGCGGCGGACGCGCCCGAGAAACGCGCAGCGCGTCATGCCCAGGTCAGGCAAATTGCAGAAGATGGAATTGGTGAAACGGTGGCAGGGATGACGACCAAACTCACCGCGGATACCCGCGTGCAGAAATTTGTCCACGATTTGATGCGGAAGCAGAAACCCGCTGGCTACATCGGCTCACTCCAGGCGATGGCCGAACGTGCGGACACCATGTCTGTGCTGGAAAAGAACTCGTTCCCCGTATTACTTATCCACGGGGGTGCGGACGGGTTGATTCCGCTCGAGCGGGCGCGCGAGATCCAGGCTAAAGTCCCGCGAGCGCGGATGGTGGAGTTGTCGGGCGCGGGTCACATGCCGATGATGGAGTCCCCGCGCGAGGTGGCGGAGGCGTTGAAGAGCAGTTGGGCGGGATAATAACCAATCACAAAGCAGTAGGGCGAGATAATATCTCGCCCTACAAAAGAGTTGATAATATCTCGCCCTATAAAAGAGTTGACCGCCTTTCGGCAGTCACTTTTTTCATAAACTTTTGACGGGTGTGGTGGGCATGGATGTGGCCGCGGGGATCCACGAGTTGGCAAGTTTGGCAGGGTTCATCGTCAACCGTCCCGTCCGTTTGATGAGGCGGTTGAGATGCGCGGCCAGCACGTCAGAGGGGACGGGCTTGACGAGGTAGTCGTCCGCCCCGCTGTCCAGCGCGGAGGCGATGGTATCGGGGTCATTGAGCGCCGAGAGGATAATGATCGGGATGTTGCTGAATTCGCGTATGGAACGGCAGATCTGGCGACCATCCATGTCGGGCATCATCAGGTCGAGGATGACCGCATGGGGTTGTTTGTCACGGACGATTTGAATTGCCTCGCGCGCGCTGTTGGAGGTTAACACTTCGAAGCCATGCGTCCGAAGAAGCATGGCTGTCAGTTCGGTCATGGCAACATCGTCATCTATGGAGAGAACTTTCATAGGGCTATTATGCTTGATAAATCACCGAATTTACTTTGCAACCTGTTTACAGAATGTCCGTGATATTTGTATAGTATTACTCCGTGAAAACTATGCCAATCGCGAAGATTTTGCCTCAGTACTGCAAGATTTATCTTGCCCCCCGAGGCGCAAAATGAATTTTGCGGTACAATCGCGCTATGGATGGGAAGGCGACAATTTATTAAAGATGGATGATTAGCGACATGTTTGGCTGTGGTAAACTAGCGCTCAAGTTGCTATTCTCACAAACGAACCCCTTGTTCGGAGGCATAAAATGAAAAAATGGGTTTATCTATTTGACGAAGTTGCCGCGGCGGAAAAGGCCGTGGGCGGCTCATGGGAGGCGGTGCGCGGCCTTTTGGGCGGTAAAGGCGCGGGTCTCTTTGATATGACGCGGGCGGGTGTTCCCGTTCCGCCAGGTTTTACGGTCACCACCGAAGCCTGTAACGAGTTCCGCAAAGCGGGCAAGTTTCCGCCGGGCCAGTGGAAGCAGATGCTGGACG
>DYKX01000312.1 GCA_020722375.1 Anaerolinea thermophila | reverse complement strand
CCATCTGCACCCAGGACGCGCTCGAATTCCCATCGCAAGGCTACATCCGCCAGGTAATCCGAAAGAACAAAATCGTCACCCAATCCAAGAACATGCTGCGCGCCGACCCGGGAAAATACGATGTCAAGAAGCGCGCGCCTGTGGCAGGATAAGCGATGAAACAACTGCTGGCGTTTGCCAGTTTCCCAAAACTGGTTGGGTTGCCCGTCGCGCTCGCCATGATCCTGCAAATGCTGACTGCCAGCCTGTTCTATCGCTACTTAAATCGTGAGACTGCTCAACGCAGCGCAACAAGAATCAAAGCATAAAGGATTTTTTGATGAGCCTGATTGCCCCCCTCCTCCAAACCCCGCACACCTTCACCATCGTGGGCGCTTCGCAAGACAAAAGCAAATACGGCTACGAAGTCTTCGAGACCCTCACGCGGCATGGACACACGGTCCTGCCTATCAACCCAAAATATGCAGATATAGACGGCGTGGCTTGCTACCCATCCCTCCCCGACCTGCCGCGTAATCCCGATATCGTCCTGACCGCCGCGCCCGCTCCCGTCAGCGGAAAAGTTGCCGAGACCTGCGCCGCGCTGGAGATTCCAATTTTTTGGATGCCGCCTGGCACCGAGACGGATGCTGCCATTGCCATCTGCCAGCAAAACGGCGTAACGGAAATTCACGGCTACTGTCCGCTGTTCCTCTACAAACTGCCGCGCGAGCGGTGGGTCGAACTTCCATAGACACAGCGCCTGGAATCAAAGGAAACCATGGCTACACCCTCTACAAAAATAGACCTGCCCGTCCTGTCCATGACGGGAGACGCAAAAGTCGTCCAAGCCGCGCAAGCGCTGGGTAAACTCATCGCGGAAACACCCGAATACCAGGCGTTCCTGCAAGCCCTTAAAGAGGTCAACCACGATCTCGAGGTGCAGAAACTTTCCGCCAAAATCATTGAAACGCTGGCGGGAAACTCGTAAAATGAAAGTGGAGGTGGCATATGTTGATCGAAAAATACGATGTCGAAGTCTTCACCCCGCCCTGCGAGCCGGGCGCGGAACGGTTCTCGGCGATTGCCCGCCTGACGGTGGACATCTCCGAAGTCCTGCCGTATCTCAACGCGACTCTGCGCGGCGCGGTCTATCTGCCCGAAGCCAATGCGCTGACCTGGAAGAAGGGCGGGCA
>DYKX01000130.1 GCA_020722375.1 Anaerolinea thermophila | reverse complement strand
ACCTGGCTCGCGGTGCAGAAGCACCAGCAGGCACGATTCGAGGAAAAACATCTTGCGCCGGCCGCCTCCGCCACCAAAACCTCGTCTACCAGGCATAAGCGTTGTCTCCTTTGTCTATAGTTTACTACACTATAGACATTAAGTCAATACTTGGCGGCGCCAAGCGAAGATTTTCATTCCGACGCGCGGAACAAACGGAGGACCAGCCGCGCGGGAGGCATCCAGACCGCCCCAAGCAGGATCCTCGCCTCGCTCCACAGACTGCTGCCCGGAGCGGGTTTGCCTTTCAGACGGCTGAGCAGTGCGTCGAAGGTGTTGCCGAGCAGGTTGCCGAAGGTGATCATCCGCAGGTAGGCAAGGATATCCTCGGCGGTATCCTGTCCGTAATAGGCGACAAGTCTTTGCCACTCGGCGGGGTCGGGATGACAGCAGGTCTCGGCGTAGCGCTGGGCGAAGGTCAGGGCGACGGCTTCGGATTCGGGGAAGTCGCCGAGGTCGAGCGCCATGATTCGTTGCAGTTCCGCTTCGGGGATTCCCGCCGCGAGCGCGGCGCGGCTGTGCGCGTACGAGCAGTAGCGGCATCCGTTCACGCTGGTGACGGCCATCATGATCTTCTCGGCGAAGGCGCGGTTGACGCGTCCGCCGCGGGCCGCGCGGCGCAGGGAATCGATGTGGTCGAAGATCTGCCTGACATCGGCAGTGAAGAGGGGAAGGGTGTAGATGCGTTTGGCAAAGGCTGTATCGTTCATGTTGACTTCTCTTCGAGGACCCATGGCGCCACAGATGACTCCGTGGCGCTGTGGGCAGAAGACAAATCTTTCCTGTGGTATTTCGATGGCTTGGTTGGCAAGCGGAATCCTGCGCGGGTTGGACGATTCACGCGGCGATCAGTAGTGTGGACAGGATTGCATAGATCCAATTTTGTGGTTTTGTCATTCACCTCCGAAATCTTGAGTTGGTTTATGGCATGAGGAAATGTTGATTTACCTCATCAGAGCCGTCTACAGGACAAAGGATCAGAAGCGCGCGGGAACTGGTCTGGGCGGTGTTTTGCCAGGTGTGAGGGATGTAGGCATCGAAGATCAGGCTGTCGCCGGGGGAAAGGGAAAATACTTCGTCATTCACTGTGTAGGTGATATGACCCTCCAGGCAGTAGATCAATTCCCGACCGCCATAAATGATGGGCGTTTCGCCGCTGGTGGCGTTCGGCTCCAGTTTGGTGATGAAAGGCTCACTGCCTAACCGCGGCATCCCTTCATCCAACTTTTCCACGTGACCTTGTGGAAAAACGATCTGTAGCCGTTCTCCCGCCCTCTGATAGACAATTCGCCTGGCATTGTGCTCGCTTTCGAAGAATGCCGTGATCGGCACATTCAGTGGCCGCGCCAGTTGGTAGAGAGTGCTTACACTTGGCGATGTTTTTCCGTTCTCGATCAGACTGAGTGTGTTGATGCTGAGACCGCTTTTCTCTGCCAGCGAGCGAATGGAAAGTTTGCGGGCTTTCCGAATGGTGCGCAGTTTTTGTCCCACCTGTTCGGTAATCATGTGCGCGTCAACTTTGTGCGTATTATGCGCGGTGAGTTTTTGTTCTGGGGTAGTGAGCGATACGATTGGGTCCATAATGTGCCTTGCAGTTTCCTGGTTTTTCTGTTCGGATTCCAAGGAAGGAATGTAAACTGTCCAAAATGCTGGTTGATTCTTCTCCGTTGTCAGGAACAAGTCCGCTCGATTGGTTTTGGAGCGGAAATGTACGCGACGAAATCATTTTCTTCATAACCATTATTGATTAATTCTGTCAATTATATTAGTAATAAACGTCACAATTAAGTTGTTACGTTACAAAATAATGGGCATTAGTGTAAATATATTGCGATTTGGTTCACAATTGTTCTTAAGATGGGAAAGCAATCAGCGGCGAATCAAGCCTCGGGGTCAGTATCCGCTTTCCCGTCGGATGAAGCGGCTCGTTTGTCCCCACAAAAAATTGTGTGTTTTTTTTCAACTCTGGTATTATTAAAGGCAGTTCAATCCCAACAGAGTGGGCAACGCGAAAGGATGATATGGAAGGTACCTATTCTCTTGGCGCGAAGTTGCGCCAGTTGCGTGGTGCGCGGAATATTTCCCAGCGTGACCTGGCGCAGATGGCCGGGCTTTCTCCCAATTCGATCAGCCTGATTGAGCGCGATGAAACATCCCCCAGCATCGCCACGTTGCAGAGCCTGGCAACGGCTTTGAATATTCGCATGAGTTATTTTTTCGAGGAAGAGGCGCCTGCCTCGGTCCTGCACATTAAGGCAGGCCAGCGCCCGATGATCACCAGCGAAGGGGGTGACGATCGAAGGGATGGGGAAGACGATGCCTTCCCAGCAGTTGGAACCGTTTTTGATTTCGCTCGACCCGCGTGCGGGAAGCGGCGGCGAGCGTCAGGTGGTCCATTCAGGGCATGAGTTTGTTTACTGCCTGAAGGAAAAAGTTGAATATGTGATCGACGGGAAAACTTATCTGTTGGAGACTGGCGATATTTTGATTTTCGAGGCCACTCTGCCCCATCTTTGGCGCAATCCCTTCGATACCCAGGCAAAGTTCATGCTCGTACTCCAGATCGCCAACGAGTCGCGTGTATCGGTGCAGCAGCATTTCTTAGACCATCCAACGGTCCGCCATATCGGCAAGCACAGGGCGGGCTGATTGTCCGTCGGGTGAGGGACCGGTACGAAAAAGCCGCCTCGTTCGAATCGTAGAACCGTCCAGCCGAACTGGGCGGTTTGTTATCGGTCTAAATCGCCGCGGCCATTATGACTGTAGCAAAGTCGTTTGATAAACCGGCAATTTTGGAACGCGAATGTCGCGAACACCTGCACTCCCTGGCACCGCCCGTCAGGGCAGGTGTACGCCAGGTGCAAGTGTAAGCGAATTTTACAAATTTTCTTTGGTTTATTCGCGTCACGCCGTACTTTAGTATTCGCAAATTAGCGGCATCAGCGTTGAGAATCCTCCGACTTTGAGAAAGCCATGCGGTTGATACGGCGAGGCGTGCGAATATTCTGCCAAATGTGGTATATTCTGAACGGGAGTTCCTTATGAACGAGAGAATATTGATCATCGAAGATGACCAGGCCATTCTTAAGATTCTCCAGCGCGGGCTGGCGTACGAAGGCTATACCGTGGATACCGCCACCGAGGGCCGAAGCGGATTGATGCTGGCCCGCGACCACCAACCTGATCTGGTGATTCTTGACTGGATGTTGCCCGGCATGGACGGTCTCGAAGTCTGTCACCGCATGAGGACGGCCAGCGGCTCTGTTCCAATCTTGATGCTCACCGCCAAAGACGCCGTTCAGGACCGTATTCAAGGGTTGGACGCTGGCGCGGACGATTACATGGTCAAACCGTTCAACCTGGATGAATTGCTGGCGCGCGTGCGCGCACTCCTGCGCCGCACCCAACCCGACCGTGTGCCCGTGTTGAAATTCGCCGATCTGACCCTCGACACAGGCTCCCGTCAGGCTTCACGTGGCGGTCGTCTTGTTCAACTGACCGCCAAAGAGTATGAGTTGCTCGAGTTATTCCTCCGCCACCCCAAGCAGGTGTTGACGCGCGAAGTCATCTTCGACCGCGTCTGGGGGTATGATTTTGGCGGCGAGAGCAACGTGCTCGAGGTTTACATCCGCTACCTGCGTCAGAAATTGGAGGAGGGGGGAGAAGCGCGCCTCATCCACACGGTGCGCGGCGTCGGGTACGTGATGCGCGAAAACCCATAATCGCCAACTGCTAATCGCCAACCGCTAATCCTGTGTCTCTTCGCGACCGATTGACTTTAGTGAATATTGTGCTGCTTGGGGGGCTTTTCATTTTCTTTGGCGTGGTGGCCTATGTGGTCGTCACCATTCTCCTTTATAACCAGATCGATGACTCCCTCCAACAGACTGCCGAGCAGGTCGTCCGACAGGTGCATATGGACACATCGGGCGAAATGGTCGGCATCATCACGCCCAACCTGAAAATGACATCCAACGTTTATGTGCAAGTCTGGAGTCATGAAAACCTCGTGTTCTCCTCCCCGGGTTTGGGCGGCGAAAAAACGCCATTAGACCCCGTCGGTTTCAACGCCAGCCTGCCCTCCTATCGCGATGCAACTTTCAATGAAGAGTCGCACCTGCGCGTCTTGAGCGTGCCGCTTGTCTCGGGACAACGGCCGCTGGGTGTGGTGCAGGTGGCAAGCAATCTTGATGTAGTGGATTCTGCCCGCCGCAACCTGCTCTCGGTGCTTGTTTTCACCACCGCGTTGGGCGTTGCCATCTCTGCTCTTGCTTCGCAGGCTTCGGTGAAGCAATTCCTTTCGCCGCTTGAAACGATTACGGTCGCCGCTGACCAGATCAACCGCGCCGACGATCTCTCGCGCCGCGTCCCCTATGACGGTTCACCCGAGGACGAGATCGGCCAGCTGGTGGACGCCTTCAACCAGACACTCGAACGCCTCGAGGTGCTGTTCACGTCCCAGCAGCGTTTCATCGCGGATGTCAGTCACGAACTTCGCACGCCGCTCACGGTCATCAAGGGAAACGTGGACTTGATGCGCCGCATGAAGGATTTCGACCCCGAATCGCTGGATTCCATCGACCAGGAGGCGGGCCGCCTCACCCGCCTCGTCACGGACCTGTTACTGCTCGCGAAAGCCGAGGTAGGGTCCCTCCCGCTGACGAAGTCCACGGTGGAACTCGACGCGCTGCTGATGGAAGTTTTCGGCGAGATGCGCGTGCTGGCCGCCAACAAGGTACGGGTGAAATTGACGGAGATCGATCAGTTACAGGTAATTGGTGACCGCGACCGCTTGAAACAGGTCATCCTCAATTTGGTGGCCAACGCCATCCAATACACGCCCGCAGGCGGCGAAGTGTACCTCAGCCTGAATCGCTCGGGCGATCGCGCCAAGTTGATCGTGCGCGATACGGGACCAGGCATTCCCGCCGAAGACCTGCCTTATATTTTCGAGCGTTTCTACCGCGCCGAAAAATCACGCACGCGTTCCAGCGCCGCAGGCTTTGGCCTGGGACTGTCCATCGCACATTGGATTGTCGAGCAACACGGGGGAACGATCGAGGCCAGTTCCCGCGAAGGCAGGGGGACGACGTTCGCGGTTTGGTTGCCGTTGGCCAATTAGAGCCTGTCCGAATATCGGATTGCAGACTTCCAGTCTGCCTGGCTGGGCGGACTCAAGTCCGCGCTCCGAGGTTTTTTCGGATAGTTCTTAGTCGAATTGACTATCTGAACTACAAAAGCGTTTGGGTAGTGGTTCAAAGTAAGTGATGATCCTCAACGCGAATTTCGCAAATGTGCGAATGCCGCGAACTCCTTCTGGATTTATTCGTAAAATTCGCCAATTCGCGCCACACCTGCACTGCACCGAACGCAGTGCGGTGCAAGTGTTCGCGTTCCAAAATCGAAGGTCACATTTTGTCATCACTTACAAGTAGACCACCACCAGCGTTTGAAATATCAGTTTTTAACAGGAAGGCTGAAAGGGAAAAAGACTTCGTGTCTTCGTGACTTGGTGACTTTGTGTTGGGTTTTCTGTAAATGATCGGCTGATTTGTCTATGGCAGGCCGAGGGAATCATGTGCCTGCTTGCAGAGACTGACCCCGTAACTTAAATACCATTCGTTGAGCGTGGGACTGCTTGCCAGCCCCGCGGACGCGTCCGCATAGACGGGCGCGCCATAATACACGTAGCGATTCGTTTGCGCGGACCAGGTCCATTCGCCGCGGCCGATGACGCCAATCCCACCGTTGTAGCCAGCCAGCGCAAGACGCGCGTCTCCGCCCGCGCGTTGCAGGGACTGTGCCAGGTAGGCCAGTCCGCGGCGGGCGTTGGTGTCGGGATCGTAGGGCGAATCGGTGGTGGAGAAGTGGAAGGGCATCACCTGAAAGAGTCCCATCGCACCCGAGCGCGAGGTGGCACGCGCAAAGCCGCAGGATTCGATCTGCATCACCGTCGCGGCGAGGTTGGGGTCGAGACCGAATTCGGCAGACCATGCCACGACGCGTGATCCCCAGTATTGGACTTCAGGCGTGAAGATGGGGGAGAGACCGCTTTGCGCGTAGCCAGAATTGAGGATGGTTGATGCAGGGGCGGGAGCGTCCGCGATTGCAGGGGAAATTGGCGACGCGCCGACCGTCACGAAGGGGCTGTAAGCGAAGAGAGCCAGAAGTCCGCTGACGAGGAGTACCGCCAGCGGGGGAATCAGCAGGCCAGACGAACAACCGCTTCCCTTTTCCTGAGGAGAAGCGGTTGTCCAGGATTCGGATTCATGTTCGACGCGAGGACGGGGCATGGGGTTTCGGGTAGGGACGCGTGGGGGAGATTGAGGCTGGGGAAACCGGATTCAGGTACGCGTCCCGCGAGAGGCGGGGAAAGTTTTACTCGCGTTGGCGATTCTGGGTATCAAACCCGAGCGAGTGATAAGTCGGCTCGGGTTTTGCGGAGGAGAAACTGGACTGCGTCATGGGTTTGGGAGCGGGACGCGCCAGGCTGGACGCCGGGCGGAACGCGGACGAAGACGAGGATGTGCTCGGCTGGTAGGGACGCGGGGCGTGTCCGCTGGCGGTGGTGAAGAGACGGTCGCCCGCGAGCGAGAAGGTGCCGATAATGAGCACACGGATGAGCCAGATCATGACCGCCACAAAGACGGGGATGACCTTGGTGAGGGTGTTACTGCTCAACACCGCGCCCGCCGCCGCGCTGGAGTGGCTGACGATGGCCACCGAGACGCCCCACCAGGTGAGGCTGGCGTTGAAGCCTGCCGCCAACAGCCACGCGCCGAAGAGGTACCAGACCTCCTTGGGTTCGTCCGCGCCCTGTTCGGGGGTGAAGATGCGGGCGATGCCGGCAAAGTCGATGCCGCAGAAGGCAATCGCAAGGATGGTGGCCCAGCGTATGTTGGCGAAGGTCAGGTCGCCGAGCAGGTCGCGCAGGGCAAATTGGGTGGTGCTGAAGTTGAAGATTTCGAAGGCCAGCAGGGCACCGATGATCATCACGCCCCAGGCCGCGCCACGGTTGAATTTGCGCCCGCGGCTGAGACTGCGCCACAGGGCGCCGACACCATCACCAGGTTTGTATTTGTAGTTACCGTTCATCTCAATCTCCTTTGAATGATTGAACCTTGTCGAGATTGTAGAACGGATGTTCTAATTTGTCAAGGCAAAAATAAGGGAAGTCTCGCTAATTTTTTGCTTAGCCCACTGTGAGCGCTTTGGGCAAATTCCTCGGATATAAAAAGACCTCGGATGTCTAGAAGATATCCGAGGTCTTCTAAAGCATATCAATCCACCGTCAGCGTCTTGGATAAATTCCTCGGGAAATCAGGATCGAAGCCGCGCATCACGCTCATGTGATACGACAGCAACTGCAGCGGCAGCACGCCCAGCAGCGCGCTGATCTGCGGGTCAGACTTGGGAAGCACGATCACATCGTCCGCGTTGGCGCGCAGACGGGCATCTTCC
>DYKX01000129.1 GCA_020722375.1 Anaerolinea thermophila | reverse complement strand
TGTTTCGCAGAAGAAAAATTCAAAAAATCGGCGTAATCAGCGACATCTGCGGATCGAGGCTATGCGGACGAGCCTTCAGCCCTCATTTTTGGCCTATGGCTGAATAGTAACGAGAACGCGGCCAACGAGGTCCGCGCGCCCGCCGTCAGGTCCGTGAAGCGGCGGCCGGGAAATTCCACGGGTCGGCCGTTCGAGTTCGCGTCCCCAGTCCTGATAGGCGCGAAAGACGGGTCGCGGCGTCGCGCCGAGCGATCCATGGTTTGGAAAGACGACCGAGGGGTCGAGCAAAAAGTGGCGGCGGAGGTTGAACATGGCAAAAAGAACTCCCGCGCAGGCGGGAGTTGACGAGGAGGTTAGGCGCGTCGTCCGCCCTTCATTTCATCCTGCATTTTCTTCAAGCCATCCATGTCGCCTTTGGCGGCGAGTTTGGCCTGCTCGATCCAGCCTGCGGAATCCATTATGTTGAGTTTGGCAGACTTGAGCAATTCGTTCACCTTCTCCGCGCTGGCGTGTGCGAGATCGTCGAAGGAATGAATGCCCGCGGCCTTCAATACTTGAGCCACCTTGGGGCCGATGCCCTCGATAATCTCAAGGTCATCTTCGTGTTTGTGTTCCGCATGGACGGCGGCCTCGGCGGGTTTCTGTCCGCGGCTGGTGAGCCAGCCGATAATGACAATGAGGAAGAAGAATCCCAGCGCCCACCACAGCAGGAACGCGAGTTCGGTATTTGGCCCTTCCTCAGACAACAGTTTCATAAAGAACATTGTAGTCTCCTTGAGCAAGTGATATATGTCACTTATACGAGGGATGAACGGAATTGTCAATCAAGGCGCGCCACTTTGCATCCACTTGCAACAGCCCTAGCCCACCCCATAATTTTGTTGTATATTTGCCCCCATGACATCCGACAAATCCTACGAAGATGAAGTCTTGAAATTCCGAACCGAGCGCGAAACCCGATTGCGGGAAAACGAGCGCAGTTGGCTGGCGCTTTCGGGACTGTTCTGGCTGGAGGAAGGGAACAACACCTTCGGAAGCGATCCAGCCAACGATATTCAATGCCAGAACGCCTCCGTCCCCGCTCATGCGGGCGTCTTTCAGTACAGGAACAACGCGGTCACCCTCAAGGTCAACGACGGCGTGAATATCACTTGCAATGGGACGGATGTCAAATCCAAAATCCTGCGTGCGGACGTCGAAGAGAATCCCGATTTTCTGGAAGTGGGAAGCATGATCATCGTGGCGATCCGACGCGGGAAGAACTGCCTGATCCGTGTTTGGGACCGGGAAAGCCCCGACCGCAAGAACTTTACAGGGCTGAAGCATTACCCCATCAATCCAGATTACCGCATCACGGCAACTTTCATCCCCTACGACCCGCCGCGCGTCCTGAAAATCCGCGACGTGATCGGCGAGGAGTACGAAGTGGAATTCCCTGGTTTCGCCATTTTCACAATGGGCGGAAAGGAATGCCGCCTCGAAGCCGAAAAGACGGAGGACGGCCTGTTCTTCAACTTCTACGACCCGACGAACGGAAACGGCTCCTACCCGGGCGGACGATTCCTCACCACCCCGCCTCCCACCGACCGCGAGGTGGTCATTGACTTCAACATGGCCTACAACCCTCCCTGCGCCTACACGGACTACGCCACCTGTCCCCTGCCGCCGTCACAGAATCGTCTCCCCGTGCGCGTCCCCGCGGGCGAGATGATCTATCGGCATCATCACGAATAAACAATCGAGCAGGGAGCGGCGGCTAACCGCTCCCTCTCACACCACCGGACATGCGGGTCCGCACGCGGAGCGGAGCGGTTCACCGAGAATGGCACAGAACTTCTTGCGCTGGATTTTCCTTCGTCTCGTGCCGGGGATGCTCGGCTCTCTGCACAATTCCCACAGGCTTCACCTGTTTCGCTTGCACAGTAGTTCCTCTCTAACGAGGCAGGCGGCCTTTCGTGTTCATCCCTCGAACTGCTCGTTGTACTCACGCCTTCGGCGTCTCGATGTTCAGCCCTTCCCAGTAGACGCTTTCCACACTGGTACTACACCTGCGCCCACCGCAGGTGCGGTGTGGCCTCGGCTGACCCCTGCCGTCTCAGCCTGACATCACTGCCAGGGTTGCTCTGTAGCCGAACGACAGGTTGGTTGTCGAGCCTGTCGGGACACTCCCCAGGTAAGAACGTTGACTTTCCCTGCCCCCTTGTCGCATTTACTTCCCAAGCCCTTGATTGCATTGGGCTTCGTTATTTCTGGCTAACTCGCCCGACTTGGACAGCCTCCGATGCGCTTTGTATGCCTCAAGTCGCAGGTTTGCTTCCGACTCTGCGCAGCGTCCAGGCCTCACCTCACGGTGACGCCCTTGCTCTTGGCTAACAGTTGGTGCAATCCGCCGAAGGCGTCCGTACGGGTCTTTCACCCTCTAGTCAACGCCCATGCTGGGCACACCAAATTGAGAGTGTCAATCGGCTGATTGGCGCTCTCTCCGTTTTACAGGGATACAATCTGCACATGAAAGGGAACGCTGGGAAAACCTGCAAACTCTCCTTCAAAAATGCGAACGTCCCTTCACCCGTAAATTGAATTCGGATTTCGTGATAGACATGGGCATCTCCTTTGATGCCCGCATTATCCCGAACCCTTGTCCTAAAAACAACCGCGCACTCTATGATAAACTTTCCCCGCTCATGACCCGACGTCCCTTTCTCCTCGGCCTCGCGCTCGTCGCTTTTGCGCTCATCCTCCTCCGCACCGCGTGGATCGGTGACGATGTCTACATCACCCTCCGCACCGTGGACAACTTCGTCCACGGCTACGGGCTGACATGGAACGTGGCCGAACGCGTCCAATCGTACACCCATCCGCTGTGGATGTTTCTCCTGGCGGCCATCTACCTGCCTACACGCAACGCCTATCTGACCGCCCTGCTCGCCTCCTTCCTCGCCTCCCTCCTGACCTTTTGGCTGGTCGCCCGCCGAGACGGTTTCGCGGCCCTCGGAGTTTTGACTCTCCTCCTCTCCAAAGCCTTCATGGACTATTCCGCCTCGGGGCTGGAAAATCCGCTCACGCATTTGTTGCTGGTCTTATTTTTTATTGCCTTCATCGAAAAACAATCCTCCCCATTTCATCTCGCGCTGATCGCATCACTCCTCGCCCTCAGCCGACAAGACGCAATTTTGTTTGTCGTTCCCGCGCTGGCGTATATGGCAGTACCGCAAAATTCATTTTGCGCTCCCAATCGCAAGATAAATCTTGCGGTACTGGGAAAACTCATCCTCGGCTTCCTCCCCCTCCTCCTCTGGGAAGCCTTCTCTCTCTTCTATTACGGATTTCCCTTCCCCAACACCTACTACGCCAAACTCGGCGCGGGGATTCCCCAGACCGAACTCTTCGCGCAGGGATGGATCTACCTGCTCGATTCCCTTCAACGCGACCCGTTGACTCTCACCGTCATCGCGGCAGGCATCCTGCTCGCCCTCTGGCGTGGACAAATCCGCGAACGCCTGCTTGCGCTCGGAAGCGTCATCTACCTCGCCTACGTCCTCTCCATCGGCGGCGACTTCATGAGCGGGCGCTTCCTGACCGCGCCGCTTCTCGTCAGTGCATTGTTACTTGTGCGTCTCATGCAAAACTTCGCAACACTCTGGAAATGCACGACGTTCGCAACAATGATCGTTCTCGGCATGTTTGCCAGGCCAATCAACTTCATCCTTGACTTAAATCAGCCGCGCTTCACCGAGCGTGACCTGGTCACGGGCATCAACGACGAACGCGCCTATTACTATCCCATCTCTGGCTTGATGAATTATCGCCCAGGCAAACAAGTCCCCTTCGCATCCGAGGGTTGGGTAGAGCATGGATACGCGTTGCGCGCAAGCGGCAAATCCGTCGTGGACGAGAAGAACGTCGGGTTCATCGGCTACTTTGCAGGACCCGCCGTCCACATTGTGGATCGGTACGCGCTGGCCGATCCGCTCCTCGCTCGGCTGCCCGCTGCCAGCGTGGAAAAGTGGCGCATCGGCCATTTCGAGAGGGACCTCCCCGCGGGCTACCTCCAAACCCTGCGGACGGGAGTCAATCAGATCCGTGATCCGAACCTGGCAAAATTCTACGACGCGTTGTCGCTCATCACGCGCGGGCCACTGTTCAGCCGCGCCCGTCTCATCGCGATCTGGAAAATGAACACGGGACAATTTGATTCTCTTCTCGCGGAGTTTTCTCAATGATCCCTGGCCTCGACGGACTTCGTGCAGTCGCCATCCTGCTCGTCTTCTTCCTGCACGCCGATTATGTTTACGTCGGCTGGGTGGGCGTGCAATTGTTCTTTGTGCTTTCGGGTTTTCTCATCACCGACATTCTGCTTCGCATGAAGGAATCTGAAAGCGGCGGGGATTTTTTCAAGAAATTCTATGGCCGCCGTTTTTTAAGAATATTCCCGCTGTATTATTTTTATCTGCTGGCAATGTTCATCCTCACGGCAGCCCTCATCCACTTCGAATATCGCATCAATTACATGCGCTTGTTTCAGGAGCAACTTCCGTATGCGGTTGCGTATGGCTACAATCTGTTCAACGCCAGCGCGGCCTACACGGGTGAGTCGCGTTTGATCGGCCATCTCTGGTCGCTCTCCACCGAGGAACAGTTTTACATCTTCTGGCCGCTGATTCTGTTCCTGACCCCTAAAAAACATTTGAAAAAACTTTTCCTTGCGACGGCGCTGGTCGGCCCGCTGTTTCGAGTCGGTGTCACCGCCCTGTTTCGATTTGGCGCGGCCTCCTTCCTGCACAACAACATGGGCGTTGTGATCTATGTTCTGCCCTTCTCACAGGTGGATGCCTTTGCCCTCGGCGCGCTGATCACACAGATCAAGTTTCCAAAAGCGCGGCTTCAATTTTTTACGTTGCTCGCGCTCACCCCCATCATCGGCCTCGCCACACAATACTATTCCACGGGCGCACTCGACACCCCTTCTGCGCTCGGCTTCCTCTTTCCGCTTCGAACCGACCTGAAACAAGTCTGGGGGTATTTTTACCTGGACTATCTTTTCGCGCTGTTGATTTATCTCGTTGTCAAAGAGAAAATGTTTCTGCGCCTGCTCGACGCCAAATGGATGCGTTATCTCGGGAAAATTTCCTACGGTTTGTATATTTATCACTATGCCGTCATTTGGTTCGTGGCGCGCATTCGCGATCTCGACATTCCCGAACCCGTCGCCAAGCCGCTGACGATGGTCATCTCCGCCGCCGTCACATTCCTGCTCGCGTCGTTTAGTTACAAATATTTCGAGAAGCCGATTCTCGATTTGAAGGAAAAATACTTTCCCCTGCGGAAGGAAGACGACAAAGAAGCGACGGCCTGACCGTCGCTTTTTTCGCCTCACGCGTGACTTTGGGTGGATTCTGTTTCAACTCACTTTTTCCGCGCTGACATCAGAAAGACGGGGAAGGTTTTCTCTGCGCCATCAACCTTCTTTTTGATCTCGTAGGCTGTCGAAAAACTGACATTTTCAAATCCCGCGGCTTCAACCCATCCCTGAAGTTCGCCGCGTTCGAATCCGAGATGGACATCGGTCGTCCCGTCCGTGTGAAAGGAGCCATCCTCCTTGTCCAAATCGGCAACCAACAAAAATCCACCAGGTTCCAGCAAGGCATGGAATTTTCCGAGAATGCCTCGCGTGTCAGGGACATGGTGCAGGGTCATCAGCGAATACGTCAAATCGAAGCGTTCCGCAGGCAGTGGATCGGTGGCGAGATCGAGTTTGACGGGGTGCATGTTGGTCACGCCCGCCGCGGCGATCTTTTTGGCCAGCACATCCAGCATGCCCTGTGACGTATCTGCCAGCGTGATCTGGCCGAGGTCAGATTGGAGCGCGAAACTCAGCAGACCTGTCCCACAGCCGTACTCGAGGGCAATCATGTCGGAGGTGAGAGGAATCGCGGCGCGGATGGCGTCCGCTACGGTGCGGGCGCGCTCTATTTTTTTGGGATCCGAGTCCCAGTCTTTGGCACGTTCGTCGAAGTTTGTCATGTTTTTATCCTGTAGGACAAATTGCCAATTTGTCCCGTTTGAGAAGTAAAGGCGCAAATTAGCAATTTGCGCTACAAGTTGTAGAGCGAAATAGTATTTCGCTCTACGCCCAATTCTCCAGCGTCTCCTTGACCTTGGCCAGGAACCAGTCCGCGGACGCGCCATCGAGGATGCGGTGATCGAACACAAACGACATGTACACCATCGGTCGGATGGCAATCGCGTCGTCAACGACAACCGCACGTTTCTGCATTGCCCCAACTCCCAAAATTCCGCACTGCGGCTGGTTGATGATTGGCATGGCGAAGAGCGATCCGCTGATGCCGTGGTTGGTCAGGGTAAACGTCCCGCCTTTGACTTCGTCGGGCTGGAGTTTGCGGGAGCGGGCGCGCGTGGCGAGATCGTTGATCGCGCGCGCCATCCCCAGCAGGGACAACGCGTCCGCACCCTTGATGACGGGGACGATCAGTCCCTCCTCGCCGAGCGAGGTCGCCATGCCGATGTTGATGTTCTTGTGAACAAGCAGGCCTTCATCTGTCCACGAGGAGTTGACAATGGGGAAGGCTTTCAGTCCCGCGACGATTGCCATCATAAAGTACGCCGTGAACGTGAGGTTGACTCCGTCGCGCTCGAAGGCGGCTTTATTGGCGGCGCGATGTTTGGCAACGCGGGACATGTCCGCTTCCATGACGGTCAGCACGTGCGGCGAAACCGACTTGGACATGACCATGCGATCCGCGATCTGTTTGCGGATGAGGGTGTGTTTGATGAGGGTGTCGCCTGTCGAGGGGGTGACGACGGGAGTCGCGTGTTGCGTAGTGCGTGTTGCGTGGTAGGTCTCTTTGGCGGGAGGGGATTGGATGAAATTCAACACATCGTTTTTTGTGATGCGACCGTTGAGTCCAGTGCCTGGGACTTGGGAGAGGTCAATCCCTTTTTCTGCGGCGATCTTGGCGACGACGGGGGAGATGAAGCCGAGATCCGTGGTGCGTGTTGCGTGTTGCGTAGCGGGTTGCGGCTCATCCGACTTGTGCGCGGCTGATTTAGCAACAGGTTGCGCCACACTGATAACTGATGACTGATCACTGGCGACTGCCTCCCCCGCCGTGCCGATCACCGCCAACAACTGCCCCACCTTCGCAGGTTGTCCCTCTTGCATTTCGATTTTCAGAATCACGCCCGAAGCAGGCGCGGGGATTTCGGTGTCCACCTTGTCGGTGTTGACTTCGAGGAGGGGCTCCAACTCTTTGATAGAGTCGCCTTCTTTCTTGAGCCACTTTGTAATTGTTACTTCGTCAACGCCTTCGCCGAGTCTTGGAACGAGTACTTTTGTTGCCATGAGTTCAAATCTCCTTTTTTAAACACGAAGGTCACAAAGGAAGCACAAAGGAAGTTTTCAGTACTGCAAGATTTATCTTGCTCGTGAGTCGCAACATGAATGTTGCAGTACTGCAAGATTTATCTTGCTCGTGAGTCGCAACATGAA
>DYKX01000128.1:1585-7525 GCA_020722375.1 Anaerolinea thermophila | reverse complement strand
ACACAACGATGGAAAACCACATACTATTGTTATCGAAGATGCTGATGATGCTTAGAGCCAGTCCGTTTAGCCAGGGAATAGTTGTACAACTGATCAGTGGTGCAAAAAAAGTTGCCATCGCAACGACGAGTTGACTACCGATTAATCCATCTTTGCCAATACTTATTTGCAAGGGAAGTGTGTGGTGGGGACGGTGCGTGCGACTTAGCAGGCGTGTTTGTGCATAGCGGCTTGGATATAAGATTGGAATATTTCGCCTTCCTAGTAATAAATAGATCGCCATCCATAAACACCCAAACATGAGAAGAAAGTATAAGATTACAGGGATATACTTTTCAGGAGAATCAAAATAGGCGGTGATGTGGCGGAAGAATTGACCGATCAAGCTATCGCCTGCCAGAGTGGCATCCTCCTCGCTTTGAAATCCCAACACGCGCGTGAGCTCTTCGGGGAATCGGCCGATGATCCCTGTCAGGATGAGGATCGCGTTTCCCTGTCCGCGGATGCCGAACTCACTGATCAATTCCGCGATCCAGACGGAGAAATACGAGCCTGCGGCCAAAACGAGCACAGTCGTCACGGTCAGCAGGATATCCAAATGCCTATCCTTCCCTTCCAACAGAAAAAAACGTCCGCCACAATTGGGCGAAAGAAGATAGAGGAAGAGGAGCGACTCGATAATCGCAAGAGGGAAGGCCAGGAAGTAATTCCACTTCTCCATCCATTTTCGCCCCGAGCGTGGATCTTCTTCGAGCCGCCTTTGAAGCGCTGGGATGAGCGGGACGAATATCTGAAGTTGCAGACTTGCCAGGTTGTATGGCAACAGACCCAATCCCAGAATGGATACCTTTAGGAGGGAACTTCCCGATAAGATGCTCAGAAAATCTATCAGTGTATACAGTCCACTCCCTATTGGTATGTTATCCCGAATGGTGTCGGGAGTAGTGGCGATGCCTGGCAGGGGGATGTGCAGTAGCAACCTGAACACAGCGATCAGCCCCAGCATGACCAGGATTTTTCGCCTCATGTTCCGGTCATTCCAGAGGTATTGCCATACTTTTGGGCGGCGAGGCCGCAACTCCGTATTCGGCTGAACCATGGATTCTCCTTATCGGCATCCCTAGCTGTTCGATTCTTCCTGTAACACCTTCTGAAATGCTCTGAGCAGTGTCCCTCTCTGCTCGAAGCCTGTCTCACCTACGGGGATTCATAAAACTATGGCAATCGCGTCATGCGAATGCGTTTGTCTTCAATCACCGAAAAATGTCCCGCCCAATCCGTTCGGCTGGCGATGGCTTGAACGGCAACTTGCGCGACATGCTGTGATGACGGCGCGGAAATTCGGAATAAGATTACCCCGCTGGCGGCTGGCAATTTCGACCGAAAGGCCAATTCCCCAAAATCCTTGTCAAAGGTAATAAGAATTCGTTCTTCGATTTGGGCACGGGCAAGGACTTGATCGCCGCTGTTTCCGCGTGCGTCTTCTCGAATCCACGCGACATCCTGCCCGCTTTCGCGCAGAGCCAAAACAGCATCAAGCGGAAAATTCTCGTTGGCGAGGAGACGCATGACTAAACCTGAGAGAGTTCAAGAGGATAAATTTTTTCGGCCTTGAGAAGGTTGGCGGCATATCTCAAACAGGCCGTAACATCCTCATGCGTAATTCCAGGATAGTTTCTCAACACCTCGCTTTCAGGCCAGCCCTGCGCCAGTAAATCCACGATGAATTCCACGGCGAGACGAGTCCCTTTGATGACGGGTTTGCCGACGAGGATTTTCGGGTCAACGATAATGTGATTTTGCCAGTCCATGTTAAATCTCCTTGCTACCTGATTTCATCCAGCAATTTTCCCAAATCCCCATAATCGTATGGCGGACGTTTGCGGATGGCGAGAACATCAATGATCTTTTCGGATTCCGAAATCGAATATACGATCCGCCAGCGACAAACGAATACGACGCAGATTTTTATCGGCGTCGAGTTCTGGGGCGATTTCCACAAGGTCAAGAGATTTACTATTGGATGGTGTCGTATTTTCCGCCAGTTCGGAAATGGCGCGTTTGATTCTTTGCCTGATATTTCCAGGCAGGTCTTTGATTTCATCCAGCGCGCTGGGCGTGACGTAAACCGTAAAGCGGCTCACTTCACATCCTTAGCCACGTCTTCCCATTTCATCCAGCCCGCTTTCTTGCGGTTTCCGCCTGCGGCTTTCAACTCCGCGAATGCCTTGCGGACAACATCCAGATCTTCCAGGGTTTCCAGCCACTCCACTAGCGCTTCCCATTCCTCTGCGCTGATGACGGCGAATCGTTTTCCTTTGGCTTTTACGAATTGAACAGACTGTAAGGCTTGCATGGCGCTCATAAGAATCTCCTTGCTACTGGCTTATTTTAGCATGTTCTCCAACCTGACACTCACTCACTCACTCACTCACTTGATTCTTCCTGCAACACCCTCTGGAACGCTCTCAACAATGTCCCGCGCCGCTCGAAGCCTGTCTCGCCCAAGTCCGCAATCGCGAGATAGACTTTTTTGCTGCAGAGACTGGGATGATGCGTTTTCATTCCCACGGGTTGACAATCTCAATTCCTGTCGCTGTAAAATCATCCACATTACGAGTGACAAGAGTGAATGAGTACGAATGGCACGTTGCGGCGATTAGCGAATCCATTGCGGGTATGATTTTTCCTGTGGTTTCGAGATGAGCCGTGAGAGTTCCCCATTCGAGCATCACTTCAGTTGCCAAAGCGATGATTTTCCCGTCAAATCGGATAAGAAGATCATTTTGGAGCCAGTCTATCAATTCCTGCTTTCGCTTCGATTTGGATAGTCTTTCAATTCCTTTGGCGATTTCCCCGATGGTAATAACGCTCAAATAAACATCATCCGCGTCAAGAGAGTCCACAAACTCAATCACTTTGGGATTGGGCTGTTTGGCAACCAATTCCGAGATAACGCAGGTATCGAGCAGGTATTTCATAATTCAATCCCTTTTCGGGGCAGGGATTTATCACGAGATAATTCAAGGCCAGCAAGCGGAGATGCGCGGAAAAATTCCGAGAGTTTTCCCTGGGATTTGCGCAATTTTTCGTATTCAACGTACGAAATAACCACTACGGTCTTTTCACCGTGTTTGGTGATTACTTGAGGTCCCTGTTTCAAAGCGCGCGTAATCACTTCACTTAGTTTGTTTTTCGCATCTTGGATTTGCCAGATCTCATTCATAGGAAATTCCTTTCTGTCTAGTCTGTCTAGATTTTACTGCTCCCCTTGAATAATGTCAAACTACTCTCCCGTCTCCTGCAACACCCTCTGGAACGCTCTCAATAACGTCCCTCTCTGCTCGAAGCCTGTCTCTCCCAATTCGGGGATGGCAAGATAGACTTTTTCACGACAGCGACTGAGCAGACCGCGCACGAGACGCGCCAGGGATTCGGTCTCTGCCGCGACCTCGTCCGCGTCTGTCCACGTGCGGGACGCGTCCCACTCGCGGCTGAGGACGTAGGGCTGGGTCAGCGGCTGGGCGAGGCGTTCCACCCATCCGTTCGAGCCTGGGTCGAGCCAGAATTGGACGGTGGCGGGGCGGTTCATCATCAGGAAGGTGTGCGCGGGGGCGACGAGCACCGCGTCGTCGGTTTCACTTTTCCATGATTCGAGATATTGCGCGGCGATGACGCCATCCTGGAGCATGGAGAGGTATTCGCGGCCGAGATCGGGTAATTGGTAATTGGTAATTGGTAAATTGGGTTCGAGGGCGTTGCGGAATTTTTGGATGGATTCAATTAAACTCGCGGCGACTTTGACGGCGTCGAGATTGGCGTGGAATCCAAAATCGGGTTGGGAGAGGATCTCGCCGAAGAGTTTGCGGAGAAAGTGGTCGAGGGGAAGCGCTTCGCCTTCACGATACAGCATCAGCCAATTGCGGAGGGCGGAATAGCGTTCGCCGAGCGCGTAGGTGATACGTTCCTGCATCTCAGGTTTGATCTCGTCGAAGGTGGAGAGGCGCAGGTCTTTGGGACGGTAGACGATCTCCGCCAGCAATTGGGCGCGGACTAAATCTGTCCCCAGCGCGAACATGAGGGCGTAGGCCGCATCGAAGCGACTCGGGTGGACGTCCCAATCGGGATGGGCGAGCGCTGCCAATGTGAGCAATGCCTGTGAAGCAGGCTCGTCTCGCAGGGAGCGCGAGGGCCGATGAGACCTCCACGGAATCTCCGCCTGTTCCAAGCGATGTGTGATGGAGAAACGGAGGGCGTCGGAAAGAAACGGAGCGAGAATGACAATTTCGGAAGGATGAGAGATGAAAGATGAAAGATGAAGAAGTTCGCGAATCTTTTCAACGATGGAGTCGAGCAGTTCAGGGTAGTAGCGTTTGGCGATAATGTCTTCGATGTCGAATGTGCCGTGGATGCCGTCGGTGGGGAGTCTGGTAATGGCGGTGACTAGCGAATTGGAGAGGCCTTCCACATATTCGGACATGACGAAGGAGTCGTTCATCTCGATGACTTGATCGCACGTCTCGCTCAGGGCTTGACCTGTGGCGGGATCGCTGCCGAGGAAGTAACGATAACCTGCGCCTTCATCGTAAATGAGCAATGCGGACTCGAAGTCCGCGCTCCAGTCGCGGATGATATCGTGGGCGCGAGGGCCGTCTTCTTCCACGTTGTCGTAGATGAGGTGACGGTAAACGCGCGTCAGGTGGTCGCGCACCATCGGTTCCGACCAGAGCAGGTTGGCGAAGATGTCGAATTGGAGGGAGAAGTCGAGCAGATTGTTTTCGAGACAATATTCGCGGAACATCGTCGCGCAGGCCTGCGCGTCGGCATGGACTCGACGTTGGGCGGGGTCGCCCGTCCACGCGGCGGAGAGGCGGTCGGCGATCTCGCGGTAGTCGAAGCCGACGATGGCGGATTTGTTCAGGTTATCTATGATCTGGGAATACAGGCGGTTGCGGTCAATGGTGACCGACTCGAAGAAGCCCTCGTCCAATTTGGGGCGGACGAGGTGCGCCATGTAATATTGCGCGGTTTCGAGCGTGAGGAAGATGGGAGGCTGGTCGGGATGTTTGAATCCGGCGCGGTCGGAGATGAGCGGCCAGAAGAGTTCGCACATGCGCCGCGCCAACCCGCCGATGGTGGCGAAGGTGACCTGTCCGCTTGAGAGACCGGCGTTGAGGATGGCTTCCTCGTAGGGCGTTTGCAGAGTCCGCTGGGGGGTGAGAATCAAGATCGAGGCCGCGTCCAGCCCGAGGTCCAGGAGATGAAGCGAGCGTTGCACAGCGGCGGTCGTCTTGCCCGCGCCGGCGCGTCCACGCAGGAAAATCTTCGCGTCGAGGGGAAGGTCTGCTATGGCGCGCTGGGCGGGGGTCAATGAAATGTCCATTGGAGGGATTATACAATCAAACTTGTTTGGCCTTTGATTCTGTTGTAATATAAGCCCATCTCATCCCAAGGAGTTTTCCTATGTCCCCGACCCTTGCCGCCAAGACCGGCCTCAAAAGTGGAGTTTCCACTGGCAAGCCAATGACGTACACCAAGTTTTCGTCCAAACTGACTGGCTCGCTCGACCAGATCGGCAAGATGATCGAAGACAACGCCAAAATGATCGACTCGATCCAGGAGGTGGCGCTCGAGTTGACGGGTTCCATCGGCGCGCTGCACACGCTCACGGTGAAATACGCGGGCATCGCCAATCAGGTGCTGGATGTATTGCTCCCGTTCATGCAGAAGATCCCGCTCATCCCGCCGAAATTGACACAGTTCGCGACAGACTTGGAACGCCTGACCCAGAAGATCATTGACAACCAGGCCGCGACCACCAAGACCATCACCGACGTTCGCTCTGGACTTCAGACGGGCGACGTTTCCAAGTTGCAGACTCACGCAGGCGAGTTGCAGAACCTGACGAAGACCATCAGCGCGATCTTGCCAGCAAAATAA
>DYKX01000128.1:0-1485 GCA_020722375.1 Anaerolinea thermophila | reverse complement strand
TGAACGTTCGTCCAGAAGAACGCAAACTGGTGTACTCGCTGGTCTTCATCCTCGCCATTACCACGCTTGTTCTTGAACTCTCAGACGTGATTGCCACGGGTGGATTTGTCAGCAAGGTGGGGCCGCGCAACATCTTCTGGCTGTGGATCGCGGACATGGTCATCACCATCCTGACGGCGGGGGTCTATTCGCTGGCGGTGGACCGCATGGAACGCGTCCGCCTCATTAAATATCTCACGCTGGCCTTTGCCATCTTGTTCCTCTTGTTGCGCTTCGTGTTTTCCATCGGCGTGCCCGATTGGATTTCCTACCCCGCCCTCTACATTTTGACCGACCAGTTCTACGCGGTCTTTCCGCTGGCGTTCTGGGCCATGGTCAATGACTTGTACACAGCCGCCGAGGGCAAGCGTCTCTTCCCAATCATCACCATGGGGACGGCGCTCGGTTCCATTCTGGGAAACGGACTGGCCGCCTTCTCGGGCTGGATTCTGCAGCGGAGCGGCGGCAATCCCGCTTCGCTTCTGCCGATTGGGAGTTTGTTGCTCTTCTTCGGCCTGGTCGCCGTCGAGGTGGTTTTCGCCAAACGGACGGTGAACGCCCGCCAGTCGCGCGACGAAACCGTGGACGTGAAGCAGACCCTCAACGTGGGCGTGGACTACATTCGCAACGTGCCGATCTTCACCTACCTCGCCCTGTCCATGCTGCTATCGGGTGTGGCCTTCACGGTGATCGAGTATCACTTCCTCTTTTCGGTGGATCAGGCCGTGGCGCAGGACCCGCTCCAGTTCCAGGCCTTTTACGGCATCTTCAAAATTGTGTTGATTCTCAGCACCCTTGCGGTGCAGGCCTTCATTTCTGGACGTTTCCTCGAGCGGCTGGGACTCAAAAGTTCCTTCATCGTCCAGCCCATTGCGCTGGCGATTGGCTCGGCGTTGGCCTTCCTCGTCCCCGGCGTTTACGGCGCAGCGGGCGCGCGTTACGTGGTGCGCCTTGTCCAGCAATCGTGGGACGAACCCGCGCGCAAATCGCTGGAGAACCTCATCCCCGATGAGCGCCGCGGCCGCGTCTCGGTCGTGATTGACCGCTACTTCTACGATGTGTCCACTATCTTCGCTTCGCTCGTGCTGGGAGTACTCCTGCTGTTTGCCGCGAATTTTTCGCTCATCGTCATCATCTACCTCGTCCTCGCGGCGATCGTTTCTCTCGTCGCCATCTGGGCAGGATTTCGCCTCCGCGCCCGCTACGACGAGTCCATGCTCGATTGGCGTCTCTCGCGTGCGCGCAGGAAGAGCGTTTTGACTGGGATTGAATTTTAAGAGCCTGACCACAAAGGGCACGAAGTACACTCACCTTACGCAGTACCGCAAGATTTATCTTGCCCGGGGAGGCAACATGAATGTTGCGGTACTGATAAACTGCGTAACATCAGTTATTAAAGGCGCAACGAGTCGGTTTTATTTTGATTTTCGTTCGTTATGATCTAAA
>DYKX01000127.1 GCA_020722375.1 Anaerolinea thermophila | reverse complement strand
GAACGCCGCCCCAATCCCAATGACCGCCGCGGTTTTCTGATCGCACCTGCAAAATCGAGCGCCGACAAAATGGCGTCATGGTTTGAGTCGGCGCGAAAAGCACAAGACGAATTGCTCTCCAGTTACTCTGAAAGTGAACTGGAAATCATTGCCGATGTGTTTGAACGATTTGCCAAACTATGGGACCAGGAACGGGAGAAAGTGCAGAAGTAGGGAGTGGATGATCTTGTGGGCTTGAAAAAGATTTAACCACGGAGCCCACAAAGTATCCATGAACGAGGTTCATCCCGAAGCATGAAAATCGAACCACGAAGGCACGGAGTCACGGAGTTTTTTCTCCGTGTCTCTGTGTCTCAGTGGTTTGCGCTTGGAGCATATCAGAACACGAAGATATTCCTTTGAAATTCTCTGTAAACTCTGTGTTCTCCGCGTCCCGTTTTCTGAAACTGTCATGTGGCTGGAACACTGATTACTGATCACCGATCACTGATCAACGCGTCCACTTCATCCACGTGCTTCTTGAACTGGCTCATGTATAGGTCGTAGTAGAAACCTTTCTTTGCCAGCAGTTCTTCGTGATTCCCCTGCTCCACAATGTCGCCGTGTTGCATCACAAGGATGAGATCGGCATTCCGAATCGTGGAGAGACGATGCGCGATGATAAAGGATGTGCGGTTTATCATGAGGTTGTCCATCGCTTTTTGGATGAGAATCTCGGTGCGCGTGTCCACGGAACTGGTGGCCTCATCAAGGATCAGGATCTTCGGGTCGGCGAGGAACGCGCGGGCGATGGTCAGCAACTGCATCTGTCCCTGCGAGATGTTGGTGGTCTCTTCGTTCAACACCATGTTGTAGCCGTCAGGCCAGGTGTGGACGAAGTGATCCACGTGCGCGGCCTTCGCGGCGGCGATGACTTCCTCGTCGGTGGCGGTCGGTCGTCCATAGCGGATGTTCTCCATGATGGTGTCGTTGTAGAGCCAGGTTTCCTGCAACACCATGCCGAATAATTTCCGCAGATCGTGGCGGGTGAACTCACGGATGTCGTGACCGTCCACGAGAATGGAACCGTTGTTCACGTCATAGAAGCGCATCAGTAGTTTGACCATCGTCGTCTTGCCCGCGCCCGTCGGCCCGACGATGGCGATCTTGTGACCAGGCTCGGCCTCCGCGGAAAAGTTATTGATGACGATCTTATCGGGGCTGTAGCCGAAGTGGACATCCTTGAACTCCACGTGACCTTCCACCGCATCCAACTTGACGGGGGAGGCGGACTCTTCCACCTCTTCCTCTTCCTCCAGAAATTCGAACACGCGCTCCGCGGCCGCGGCGGTCTGCTGCAACACGTTGGAAATGTTCGCCAACTGCGTGATCGGTTGCGTGAACGAGCGGACATATTGAATGAAGGCTTGAATGTCGCCGACGGTGATGACCTGCCGAATGGCAAGGTACCCGCCCAGGATGGCGACTGCCACGTAGCCCAGATTGCCAATGAACGTCATAATTGGCATCATCAAGCCCGAAAGGAACTGCGATTTCCAGGCCGCGTCGTACAGGTTGTTGTTCGAGATGTCGAACTTCTCGATGCTTTCCTGTTCGCCGTTGAAGGCTTTCATCACGATGTGGCCGCCGTACATTTCCTCCACGTGGCCGTTGACGTGGCCGAGATGCTCCTGCTGGTGCTTGAAATATTTCTGTGATTGCTTCACGATCAGCATCACCGTCGCCATCGAGAGCGGGATGATGACCAGCGCCACCAGCGTCATCCAGAAACTAATCGAGAACATCATCACCAGCACGCCGACCACCGTCACCAGCGAGGTGATGATCTGGGTGAGGCTTTGGCTCAAAGTCTGGTTGACCGTGTCCACGTCATTGGTGATGCGGGAGAGCACTTCGCCGTGAGTCGTGCCGTCGAAATATTTCAGCGGCATGCGGTTCATCTTCTTCGAGATGTCCTGGCGGAAGCGGTAGGAGATGTCCGTCGAGACGCTGGTCATGATCCAGCCCTGGATGTAGAGAAACAGCGCCGAGACGAGATACAGGCCGAGGGTCAGGAGGACGACGCGGCCGATGTAGGCAAAGTCAATCCCGCCCGTGCCGCTCAGTTGCGCCATCACCCCTTCAAAAAGTTTGGTGGTGGCATTGCCGAGGATCTTCGGACCCGCGATGTTGGCCGCTGTCGAAGCCACCGCGAAGATGAAGACAATGATGATCTGGACGCGATACGCGTCGAGATACTCGACCAACTTGCGCATCGTGCCGCGGAAATCGCGTGCCTTGGTCGCGGGCGCGCCCATCATGCTGTGCGGTCCTCCGCCCATCGGGCCGCGTCCCATCATGGAGCCGCGCTGCTGTTGCTGTTGGGATCTGCCCTGGGACATCATGACAATTCCTCCTGGCTGAGTTGCGACAGCGCGATCTCTTTGTATGTTTCGCAGTTTTCCATAAGTTCCTTGTGCGTACCTTTGCCGACAATTTTTCCTTCGTCCAACACGATGATCTGTTCCGCTTCCTTGATGGTGGAGACGCGCTGGGTGACGATCAGCAACGTGCTGTCGGCGGCGTGTTCTTTGAAGGCGCGGCGCAGGGTTGCGTCGGTCTTGAAATCCAGCGCGGAGAAACTATCGTCGAGGATGTAGATCGGCGGTTTCTTCACGATGGCGCGGGCGATGGAGAGACGTTGCTTCTGCCCGCCCGAGACGTTCGCGCCGCCCTGGGAAATTTCGGCGGCCATGCCCTCGGGTTTGGAGTCCACAAATTCCTTGGCTTGTGCGATCTCGATTGCGGATTGCAGCATTTCGGCGGAGGCATTTTTGTCCGCGTAGCGCAAATTGGATTCAATGGTGCCAGAGAACAATGGACTCTTCTGCGGGACGTAGCCGATCTTCTCGCGCAGGTCGTGTTGGGTCACGTCACGGATGTCCACGCCGTCGACGAGGATCGCGCCGCCCGTCACTTCGTAGAAGCGAGGGATGAGGTTCACGATGGTGGACTTGCCCGCGCCCGTCGGCCCGATGAAGGCGGCCGTCTGTCCAGGTCTGGCAACGAAGGAAATATTTTCGAGCGCGTCCGTGTCCGCGCCTGGGTAGCGGAATGACACGTCTCGAAACTCCACCGAACCCTGGAACGGCTCGGGGAACTTCTTCGGCTCCTTTGGGTCGAGGATGTGCAGGTCGGTGGCGAGCGCTTCGTGGATGCGATCTGCCGAGACCGAAGCGCGCGGGATGATGATGAACATCATCGAGAGCATCAGGAACGACATCACGATCTGCATGGCGTATTGGATGAAGGCCATCACATCGCCGACCTGCATATTGGCGTTGGATACTTCGATGGCGCCGAACCAGATGATGCCGACCATCAGCACGTTCATGATGAGCATCATCAGCGGCATCATCACCACCATCACGCGGTTGATGAACAGGCTGACGGCGGTCAGATCCACGTTGGCCTTGTCGAAACGCTTCTCTTCAAAGTCCTGCATATTGAAGGCGCGGATGACCATCATGCCTGTCAGGTTTTCGCGCGAAACCAGGTTGAGGCGATCCACCAGTTTTTGGATCAACTTGAACCTGGGCAACGCAATCGAGAAGACAAGGATGATGAGGCTGACCAGCATCAACACCGCCACGCCGATGAGCCACGAGAGCGGAGAATCTTTTGCAATCACCTTGATGGTGCCGCCGATGCCGATGAGTGGCGCGTAGAACATCATGCGCACCATCATCATCACCACCATTTGAATCTGCGTCACGTCATTCGTGGTGCGGTTGATCAACGAAGCAGTCGAGAATTTATCGAACTCGATATTGGAGAAATGCTCCACCTTCTCGAACACGTCGCGGCGGAGGTCGCGCGCGATGCCCGCCGCGATCCTGGCGGACAGGTAACCCACGATGATGGTACAGGCGCCCGAAGCAAGGGTCAGCAACAGCATCCATCCACCCACGTTCAGGATGTAGTTGTTCTGCAACTTGTCGGCGTCCATGCCGAGGGCTGCGTATTCTTCCTTCACTACGCTCACCGCGGCCTGCACGATCATCGTGTCGCCCAACGCGGCGAACTTTTCGCCCATCGAAGCGGAAATTTGCTCGCGTTGTGAAGCGGACATTTGCGCCAGCATGGAAAACACATCCATGCCAGGCGGAAGTCTGGTCAAGTCAAATCCGCCAAACGCGCCGCTCATTTCAGCCGCGGCCGCGGGATCGGCGAGCGCCTTCTCGATGCCCGAAACGGCCAGCAACGCCTTTGCCATGATCGGGTTGAGACGATCTTTCTCCGTCTGCTCGATCTCATTCAACACGTAGATGGATTCCGTCTCCAGGACGGGATATTTCTCGAGGTAAGTTTCATAATCGGAGGACGACGCGTCGATCAGCGTGTACGCGGCGAGAACGGATTCTTTATCCGCTTCGTTCATGAACAGGACGACGCGCTCCATCTCCCCCGCGCGGATCGCTGCGGGCAGGGCATCTTCCACGCCGCCCTGCTGGATGCCCGTGTTGACGATACGCGAGAGATAATCTGGCAACGCCAGGTCGAAGTTGGCCTGTGCGAACAAAAGCACAATGGCAAGCGCAAGCAACAACCAATAAGGCTTTAAGTACTTAGCCAGTTTCAGCATATTCTTGATTACTCCTTGAGTGAGGTGCACACGTAAGCAGGTGCACAAAGAACATGTTTACCCGTTTACGTATCCACGTGTCTACTTATCTACCGATCTATACTCTTCGATGCTTCGGAAAGAATGGCAAGCGCCTCACGGACTTTTGACTTTTGCTCCGCGGAAAGCGACTTTTCCAGTTTGTCCACCCATCGGAAACGTTCGGCAATGCTGTTCTCGATCAGCTCGCGGCCTTTTGCGGACAACGTCACCTGTTTCGCGCGTCGGTCGGATGGGTCCTCCGTCCGATCGAGCAGGCCGCTGTGGACGAGTTTATCCACGGTCTGGCTGGCGGCCGCGGCCGTGATCTCCATCTGCTCGGACAAATCCGAGATGCCGCATTGTTTTTTGTAATAGACTTGCATCAATAGGAAGAACTGGGGCATGGAAAACCCCAGTGACTTGACGTAACGCGCCTGGTCACGCATGGTGCGATGGGTGGTGGCTTCCACCCATTCGCGCAAAGATCGGGAGACGAATTTCGAATCGGTCATAGTTAAGCCTTCTTTTTAGTTAAGCGGGCTAAACTATATGCGCGACTTAAGTTCTGGTCAAGGGGAATTGGATGAGAGAAAAGTTAGAAAATCTTCGTCCACGACAATCCGTTTTCTCTCTGATACAATCCACCCGCCTATGACGCTCAAAAATTTCTACACCCAACGTATCCAACGCGGACTCGTCCGCAGGTGGAACAATTTCAAGGTCGCGCGCGTCGCAAAACGCGTGGCCCGTCTCTCGCCTCCCGCCGCGGGACAGCCCATCGTCTTCTTCAAGGCCTCCACAGGCATTGACGACCTCTCGTGGAACAGCGGATTTCACCTGCTGGCTTCGTGGGCCTTGCGCCTGAAAGGGATTCCCGTCGCGTATTTCGCGTGCAACGCGGGCATGAGCAAATGCGTTCTCGGCACCAATCGGGAAAATGTTTACAAGGGAATGCCGTGCAAATCTTGTGTATATCAATCCCGTTCGTTGTATGCGGGTGTACAAGTAGACAGGTACACAGGTACACATGTACACTGGTTTACCTTTGATCGCGATGAGCAACTCGCGACGCGCATCGTGCAACTCTCTCTCTCCGAGTTGATGACCTTCGAACACGAATCCATTCCGCTCGGCGCGCTGTGCCTGCCCGGCCTGCGCTGGATTTTACGCATTCATCACCTGACGGATGACGAGCCGACGCGTCACCTCCTGCGCGAGTACATCCTCTCCGCCTGGAACGTGGCGCGCACCTTCGGCGACTTCCTCGATCAGACTCACCCGCGGGCGGTTGTGCTGTTCAACGGGCAATTCTTCCCCGAAGCGACCGCGCGCTTCATCGCCCAGCGACGCGGGATCCGCGTCATCACCCACGAGGTGGGACTGCAACCCGCCTCCGCCTTTTTCACCGAGGGCGAGGCCACCGCGTACCCGATCCACATCCCCGATGAATTCGAATTGAACGCCGAGCAAAACGCCAGGTTGGATGCCTATCTCGCCAAACGCTTCCAGGGCGACTTTACGATGGCAGGCATCAAATTCTGGGCGGACATGAAAGGGCTGGACGAAGCATTTTTGCAGAAGGCCGCGGGTTTCAAACAGATTGTCCCCATCTTTACCAACGTCATCTTCGACACCAGTCAGCCGCACGCCAACACCGTCTTCGAAGATATGTTCGATTGGCTGGACATGGCTCTCGAAGTGATTCGCGAACATCCCGAGACTCTCTTCGTCATCCGCGCACACCCCGATGAGACGCGCGTCCGCAAAGCCAGCCGCGAAACCGTCGAGGGTTGGGCGGCCAGCCGCGAGGTCCAGAAAGAGGCGAACGTGGTCTTCGTCGGCCCGAAGGAGACGTTGAGTTCCTACGAGTTGATCCAGCGCTCCAAGTTCGTGATGATCTACAATTCGACCATCGGGTTGGAGGCCTCGATCATGGGCGCGGCGGTGCTGTGCGCGGGGCGGGCGCGCTTCACGCAATATCCGACCGTGTTCTTCCCGCAGACGGTGGACGCGGTGCGAGGCAAAATGGAAGAGTTTTTGGATGCGGAAAAAATTTCTGTGCCGCCTGAATTCAAACGAAACGCGCGGCGCTTTTTGTATTACCAGTTGTTCCGCACGTCCCTGCCCTTTGGCGATTTCCTCGAACCCTCCGTGCGGACGACGCAGACGCGCCTGAAATCGTTCGCTCTGGGCGACCTGCTCGCGTCCGACGCGGTGCAGGTGATTCTGGATGGCCTGTTGCAGGGCGGGGATTTCCTGTTGCAGGATCGGTGATTTTCAGCGCCGTCTGATGGTTGGAAATTGACGGAGGCCGCCATGCCAAAGACCAAAAGTGAAAGGCACTACCACATGCTATTCGAACACGCGCCCGTCTCGCTCATGGAGCAGGATTTCAGCGCCATCAAAAAACGCTTCGACGGCCTCCGCCGCCAGGGGGTCCAGAATCTGAGCCGCCATCTCGACGCGCATCCCGAACTCGTGGCCGAGTTCATTGCCCTCATCAAAGTCATTCGTATCAACCAGCAGACCCTCGCCATGTATGGCGTGCAGACCGAAGAGGAGATGCTCGCCAATCTCGATAAACTTTTTCGGGACGAGATGCGCGTCCACTTTCGGGACGAATTGCTCACGCTCTGGTCTGGACGTTTGGCGTGGCGCGGCGAAGGAGTCAACTACACGCTGACGGGGAATCCGCTCGACATCCTGCTCTCGTGGCGCATCCTGCCCGGCTCGGAGGAGACCTGGAAGCAGGTGCTTGTCACCATCGAGGATATCACCGCCCGCAAACAGGCCGAACGCGAACTGGCCGCCAGCGAAAAGCACCTGCGCGGCCTGTTCGAAAACTCTCCCATTTCCCTGTGGGAGGAGGATTACAGCCAGATCCAGGATTTCTTCAACGGCCTGCG
>DYKX01000126.1 GCA_020722375.1 Anaerolinea thermophila | reverse complement strand
CTCATGACTTCTACCTGCCGGCGGGTCAACTCTCTATCAGCCCCACCAGCATGACCTTCAATACTGACTACACCGCGCCAACCGCTTCACAACCGGCCACGCTCACCAATGCAGGCGGCCTGGGCGCGGACTATGAGATTTTCGCCATTCCGGGCGTTTTCGCCGGCTACACCCCCACCGGGCCGTTCGCCGATAACACCCGACACACCGGCCCGAAGAATCTCAACGATAAAGACGCCTCAGAAATACGCATCCCCTACTCCATGCCCAACGTGCCTGCCATCTCTGCGGCTGGCGACGTAGTCACCTCTTGGAACACCGGCCTGACTTATGGCTGGGGCATTGGCTACAACACCGACCTCGGTGACCTGTGGATCGGCGATATTGGCGCAGGCGGCGGGGACAACCTCGACCACAACTTCACCACCGCAGGCGTCGCCACGGGCGACACAATTGATATGACCCCATGGGTTGGCTCCTTCGGGGGTGATATGACCTACAACCCCTTCACCAACACGTTGTGGCAGGTCAATGTCGGCGGCGACAACTGCATCTATGAGTTGGATCCAGCCAGTAAGGTGGATACCGGCAACAAGATCTGCCCGCCCTTCGGTACCTCCGAACGCGGCCTGGCTTTTGACCCGCTGACCAACACCTACTATGCCGGTTCCTGGAACGACGGGATCATCAATCACTTCGCCCCGGATGGCACCCTGCTGGACGCTGTGGCTGTAGGCCTGCCCATCGCCGGCCTGGCGTTCAACCCCAGCACTGGTCACCTGTTTGTCTCCATCAGCTACCCCACTGTCAGCACCCCGGGTGTCAATGACATCTACGTACTGGATGCCAAAAATGGCTACACAATCATTGGTGGAATCGACATCATGGCCGGTGGTGTGCGCGCCATCACCGATAACGATGAAAAGGGTCTTGAGATAGACTGCGCTGGCAACCTGTGGTTGCAGGCTCACGACGCTGGCGTCTCGGACAAGGTCTTCTCCTTCGCTTCCGGTGAAACCGGCGTATGCGACTGGCAAGCCTCCTGGTTGAGTGTCACTCCCACAAGCGGCTCCATTGCATCTCTTGGCAGTAACGGCCTGACCGTGTCTGTTGATGGCGCCACCCTCGCCCCGGGTACCCACACCGCCTACCTGCGTGTTGTCAACAACACCCCCTATGGTGATGAGATTTTGCCCGTCACGCTTAACTACGCAGGGTTTCAGTTGTCTCCTGCCAATGGAGAAGTTCTACACACCAAAAAAGTTACCCTCGACTGGGTAGACTATGCAGGCGCTACAAAGTATCTTGTGCAGATCTCGAGGTACAGCAACATGGCAAGGCCAATGTCCAGGTACACATTGGCATCAAATGTCACGGTTAATCTGCCCGCCAAGACGGTTTTCTACTGGCGTGTGCGTGCCATAGTGGGCAGAACACTAACCGCATGGTCACCCATCTGGAGTTTCACCACCGGCAATCCGCCTTCCATTCCCGCCCTCCAGTCGCCTGGCAACAATGCTTTGGTAGCAGGACCGTCTCCACTCTTCAACTGGGCGAACTCCTCTGTCCCCACAGGTACGACATTCTCGCACTACCAGATCCAGATTGCCACGGATAATGGCTTTACCAGTCTCGTACACGACAATGATGTAGCGGGTGTCACTAACTCCCAAGACAACACTGCCGTTCTCGATCCTGGCACCACCTATTACTGGCGCGTGCGATCATTCAACACCGTTAATGACTACAGCACCTGGTCTGCAGTGCGAAGCGTCCGCATCAAGAATAACGCCCCCACGCCGCTCACACCTGTAGACCTTGCCGTTGATGTAGCCCGCCAACCCATTTTCACGTGGACTGCAATTCCTGGTGCGACCAGTTATACGATTCAGATATCAAGAGTCGCAACCTTTGGGTCGGTGGACATCAGTAAAGCAGTTCTCACTCCAACCTATACTCCCCCCACTAACCTCCGCGCGGCAACCCATTACTACTGGCGTGTGCGCGTAAATGCTCCGTATGGGCCAAGTTTGTGGTCGGATATCTTCGAGTTCACCACGCAGTAAAGTTTTCCCAGTTCAAAAAACAGGGCGACCCCAAGGGTCGCCCTGTTAGATTAAACGGCCAAAGCAGCCCAGCATCCCGGACTTGGAGTCCATTCAACTCACGAGGAGATCCGCCTGAAATTTTTTTTTACACGAATAGCGTATAGAGGTGTGAAAATCGAGTAAATACTCAACATTTTTTTGGGTATCAAGAGGAGAATCCCATTATCAAAAACCATCAAGCTACTTTCCCTTTTTGCCGCGCTGACCCTGCTGGCGCTGGCATTCGTCACCCGGCCCGCGCCTTCGATAGCCGCAACGGTAAGACAATCATCGTCGGCAAGGATGAAGTCATCGAGGATGACCTGTACATCAACGCCGCCACCATCGTGCTGGACGGCACGGTCAAAGGGGACCTGATCGCCTTTGGAGCGACCATCACCATCAACGGCGTGGTTGAAGGCGACCTGATGGCCGCCGGGCAGACCGTCATCATCAACGGCGAGGTCAAGGATGACGCCCGCATCGCGGGCGCAGCCCTCCAAGTCGGCTCCAACGCTGTCATCGGCGATAACCTGCTGGCGGCGGGCGCGTCCCTTGAAATACAGAAGGACGGCCAGGTGGGCGGCGACCTGGTTGTCGGTAGTGGACAGGTCTTGATCGCTGGTGATGTAGCTGAAGATGTGCTGACCGGCGCCGCCGCGTTCGAATTGAGCGGCTCCGTGGTTGGCGATGTGAAAGCCTACGTGGATGTGACTTCCGACACCGAGAGTGGACTACCCATGAGCATGTTCCTCGGACAAAGCCCGGTTGCCATCCCCAACGTCCCCGCGGAACTGACGATTGCAAATGACGCCAAAATCGGCGGAAACCTGGATTACACCAGTACCGTTGACCTGAAATTTCCCAGCGGCGTGATCAGCGGAAAGGTAACGCGAACCACACCTCAGATCAACTCTGAACATATTGTGGTTCAGCCCACCAACGCGCAAAGAGTCGGCACATGGGCGCTGGATATGCTCCACCTGGCAATCACCTTGATCCTGCTCGGCCTGTTCCTCGGCTGGCTCTTCCCGAAATTCATGAAGGCCCTGCCCGAAACCCTGCGCGCCAAACCGTGGGCCAGTCTCGGCTGGGGCGCGGTGGCTTACGCAGTCTTCTTCTTCGCCCTGCTGGTAATTGTGCTCGCCATGGCTCTGGGTGGCTGGATCTTTGGAGCCTTCACCCTGAGCGGACTGAGCGGCACAATTATCTGGGTTGGCCTTATGACCCTGCTCGCCATGCTGATCGGTTTCGTGCTGGATACCTCCTACCTGACCAAGATCGTCGTCGGCGACATGCTGGGCAAATGGTTGTTCAATCGTTTCAACCCGGCCTTGGCCGAACACAAATTCTGGCCGATGATTCTGGGCGTGGTGATACTGGTGGCCTCCATCGGCATCCTGCGCTTCCCCCTGATCCCCATTGGCTTCATTGGCTGGCTGGCAAACTTCGCCGTCATCCTATTCGGTCTGGGCACGCTCTGGCTGTGGAGACGCGCACGCTTCGCAAAGCCAGTGGTCAGTGAATAGTGTGCACCCGGAGTCCAACGTCTCCCGACGTTGGATGCAAAGTCAGGAAACTTTGCACTCCGAACAAAGAACTTAGGTTTCCTGGACAGCAGGTCTCTGCTGTCCGGGTTTTTTATTAAGACAAACTCAGTTATAATTTCGCCCATGCTTACCCCCGACCAAATCGAAACCAAACTGGACCGTATTCTTTTAAAGGTGCAAAAACCCGGCCGTTACGTGGGCGGCGAACTCAACAGCATCCGCAAAGATTGGGATTCCATCACCATTCGCGCCGCGCTCGTCTTCCCCGACATCTACGACATCGGCGTTTCCAACGTGGGCCTAAAAATTCTCTACGACCAGATCAATCAACGTGACGACGCGCTGGCCGAACGCGCCTACGCGCCCTGGACCGACATGGAATCTCTCATGCGCGAATACGGGATTCCGCTCTACGCGCTCGAATCAAAACGACCTCTGAGCGGGTTCGACCTCATCGGCTTTTCCCTCCCCTACGAGACTCTCTACACCAACGCGCTCAACCTCCTCGACCTGGCTGGCATCCCCGTCCGCGCGGACGAACGCGATTCGTCGCACCCCATCATCATCGCGGGCGGACATTCCACCATGAACCCCGAACCCATGCACGCCTTCATCGACGCGTTCGTCATCGGCGAAGGCGAAGAAGTCATCCACGATATTATCGAAGTCATCAAGTTGCGCAATACGGAATACGCAACACGCAACGCTTTACTCCTCGCTCTCGCCAAAATTCCAGGCGTCTACGTCCCGCGCTTCTACCAGCCTCACTACAAGGACGATGGGACGATCGAACGCATGGAGACCCTCGCCGATGGGATTGCTAACCCTGTCGTCAAGCGCATCGTCGCCAAACTGCCTCCGCCGCCCACGAAATTCATCGTGCCGAACATCGAAGTCGTCCACAACCGCGCCTCGGTGGAGATCATGCGCGGATGCACGCGCGGGTGCAGATTCTGTCACGCAGGCATGATCACGCGTCCCGTCCGCGAACGAAGCGTGGAGGAAGTGGTCGCCGCGGCGCGCGAGGCCATCCAATCCACAGGCTTCGAGGAACTCGCGCTCTTATCCCTCTCCTCTTCCGACTATACGCACATCATGGAACTGGTCACGACCATCGGCGAGGAGTTCAAAGGCAAGAAGTTGACCGTCTCCCTGCCGTCGCTGCGCATCGAATCCGTCTCGGTGGATTTGATGGACAAACTGCGCGACCGCCGCGGCACGGGCTTCACGCTCGCGCCCGAAGCGGCTACCGAACGAATGCGCCGCATCATCAACAAGTTCATCCCCGACGAAGACATCCTCAACACCACGCGCGAAATCTACAAGCGCGGCTGGACGACCATCAAGCTCTACTTCATGATCGGCCATCCCAGCGAGACGCTCGAAGACGTGCAAGCCATTGCCGATCTGTGCAAGCGCGTCCTCGCCGAGGGGCGAAAAGTAGCGGGGATGAAAGTGAAACTGCACGCGGGCGTGAGCACGTTCGTACCAAAACCGCAGACCCCGTTCCAATGGGTGGCGTGCGACACGCGCGAGAATATCCTTGCCAAACAGGCATTGCTGAAGCGCGAACTGCGCGACAAGAACATCAAACTCTCGTGGTCGCGTCCCGAAGACACATTGCTAGAAGCCTGGCTCTCGCGCGGCGACAGGAAACTCGCCGAGGTCATCTTCACCGCGTGGAAGAACGGCGCCAAATTCGACGCCTGGGGCGACCAGATGAAGTTCGAGGCGTGGATGAACGCCTTCGCCAAGCACGGACTCGACCACTCCTTCTACACCCATCGTCCACGCCGCACCGATGAAATTTTCGCCTGGGACCACATCACTGCTGCCGTGCGAAAAAGTTACCTGTTTCAGGATTTCCGCCAATCGCTCGAAGGACAGATCCGCGTGGACTGCCGCCGCAACTGCTACGCCTGCGGCATCCTGCCCACGTTCATTGACCTGCGCCGCGACCACCCTGGCGAGGGCTGGAAATGTCCGGAGGTGAAAAGCCCGAAGAGAGCCAGTGGTCAGTGATCAGTGATCCGTCATCAGTGATCAGTGATCAGTCATCAGTGATCAGTGATCAGTGATCAGTGATCAGTGTTCCATAACGCTGATCACCAATTACCATTTACCAATCACCAATTACCAACCACCATGCGTATCAGAATCACCTTCTCCAAACAAGGCGCGTTGCGCTACACCGGTCATCTCGACCTGCATACCCTGCTCGAGCGCGCCGCCCGCCGCGCATCCCTGCCCCTCGCCTACTCGCAGGGATTCCATCCCACACCGAAGATCCAACTCGCATCGGCCCTGCCGCTCGGTTTCTCCTCCCGCGCCGAAGTGATGGATATGTGGCTCACAACCGATTGCGCCCTGCCGCAAGTCCGCGCTGATTTGCAGGCCGCGCTCCCGCGCGATATCCAAATCCTCGACATTCAACAAGTGGACGACCGCTCTCCCGCGCTTCAAACCCAACTGATCGCGGCCGAGTACGAGGCAACCATCCCCGAAGAATTCGCCTCCAACCTGACCTCGCGCCTGTCCGCGCTGCTGGGCGCGTCCAGCCTCCCACGCGTCCGCCGCGGGAAGGCGTATGACCTGAGGCCGCTGATCGAGTCCCTCGAGGCCGCGCCCGCTGACGGGTCGGGAAAGATGCGAATGTCGATGCGCCTCACCGCCCGCGAGGGCGCGACGGGACGTCCCGAAGAAGTCCTGTCCGCGCTGGACATCCCGCCCGAGTCTGTTCGTGTGGAAAGAACCCGTTTGATTTTTCAGGGTTAAACGGTACAATGGACGCGTGAAGTCGTCACCAGGCGGTCGCAATAATTTCACCCACCTTACGCACAGTACCGCAAGATTTATCTTGCCAGCCAGGGGCAACATGAATGTTGCGGTACTGCAAACTGCGTAACATCAGTAATTTCTTAAGGAGAAAACCATGGCTCTCATAGGCGCGATCTTTTTCGGGTTCGTCCCTGCGTTCCTGTTCGCCGCGTTCCTATACTGGCTGGATCGCTACGAAAAGGAACCGCTTCCGCTGTTGGGCGCGGTCTTCGGCTGGGGATTCATCGTGGCGGCGGGCGGCGCGTTCATCGTCAACACTGTGCTGGGAATCGGCGTCTACATGTTCACAGGCTCCGAAGTTGCCACCGACCTGACGACGGGTTCGCTCATCGCCCCGATCGTGGAGGAGACTCTGAAGGGGCTGGCGGTTTTCATCGTATTCCTGTTTTTCCGCAAGGAATTTGATTCGATCCTCGACGGCGTGATCTATGCGGGTATCGTTGCGCTCGGCTTCGCGGCCACCGAAAACGCCTTTTACATTTACGACCGCGGTTATGCCGCATCGGGCTGGGGCGGATTCTGGTTCCTTGTTTTCGTGCGCGTAATCCTCGTCGGCTGGCAACATCCGTTCTACACGGCCTTCACAGGGATTGGATTTGCCGTCGCGCGCATGAGCAAAAATACGCTTGCGAAATTCCTTGCGCCGCTCGCGGGGCTGGTCACGGCAATGCTCACCCATTCCTTCCACAATACGCTGGCGAGTCTCACAAGAGGAATAGGGGGATTGGTGGCAGGCACGTTCATAGATTGGACGGGCTGGCTGGTGATGCTGATATTCATCATCTGGATGATCCGCCGCGAGGGAAAACTCCTCCCCAAACATTTGCAGGAGGAGGTGGCCGCCGGGCACATCACCCACGCCCAATTGCGGACAGCCGCCTCGCCGTTTGGCGCGAGCATAGCCAGCCTCGGCGCGTTGACCAACGGCAAATACCGGGTGACAACCCGTTTTTACCAGGTTCTGGGTGAACTGGCACACAAAAAGGAACAATTCTCCCTGCACGGCGATGAAGGGGGCAACACTGTCATTATTGAAAAGCTGCGCCAGGAGATGACGATGCTCAGTTCGCAGGTAAGCGCATAATATAAATTGCCAATTCGCGCTACCAGCGGTAAAATCCCTGTCATTGCCCCCGTAGCTCAGTGGACAGAGCGTCGGCCTCCGGAGCCGAAAAGGACAGTTC
>DYKX01000125.1 GCA_020722375.1 Anaerolinea thermophila | reverse complement strand
ATTCGTGCCCATTCGATTTCATTCGAGGTATTCGTGCCCATTCGTATTTATTCGTGCTCCCGCGGCAGGTTGGATACATAATGGAAGAGCGAGCGCCGCACATACCAAACATCGCCTTCAAAGCCAGCCTGTTTCACCAAATCGGTAAATTCATCACGCTTGTAGAGATAAACGCCAGGGCATTTGTTGATGCGGATGTACACCTGTCGCATCCACCACAACAGCCAGTTAGTCGTGCGCGCCACATCGGGAAAATCGTGGAAGAAATATTTGGCCTTCGTGTTGCGGAGAAACGTCAGCATTTCGTTATTATCGAAATACTCGATGACACCCAGACTCGTGACCAAATCCACCTGCGGAAGTTTAAGATTCGGCTGAACGAGGTCCGCCGCGAAGAATTCCAGCCGATCCTTGTTTGGACCCGCGAGGCGTCGCTCGTTGGCGATCTTGATGATCTCCTCCGACACGTCCACGCCGATGACGCGCGCTGCGCCCGCTTCGAGTAACATGTTGGCGAAACGTCCCGAAGCGCAGCCCACGTCCAGCACGGTCAAACCATTAACGTATGGCTTCAGCATCTCGATGGCAATGGCCATGCGGTCATACAGCGACGAGCCGCGGAACAGCGTCGAGAAGCGATCCCACAGAGTCGGCTTCGGCAAATTCTTGTCGGTGTAATACGTGCTGGCTTCCCACGAGACCACGTGCTTGTCCCAATATTCGCCGCTCTCCGATTTTTTGTCGGTCATAACTTTCTCCTGTCTGGTAATTTACACGCGTAGCGGACGTTTGAGAACGTCCGCCTGCGGCAAGTTTATCAGCAAAGCGGACGATTTGCCAACGAGCCAAACTTATCAGCCTTCGGTGATTGTCTACGGAAACAACGGCAGGGCTTTCCAACTTCGGATGGGGATGTTGGAGCGGGTCTGCGCGAGGTCTCCCGCGTAGACAACCAGCGGTTTCAGTTCGGTTTGCGCGTTCACAAAAAGAGATTGCAGGTAGACGAGATTTTTTATGTAGTCGTCGGAAATGGTTTTTCCCGATTTGATCTCGATGGCCGAAAGGGAGGGACCTGTCTCCGCGAGGAGATCAACCTCTCGCCCTGCCTGGTCGCGCCAGAAGAAAAATTCCGCGTTGGATTGCGTGTTGGCCTTGTGTTTCAGGTATTCCGTAAGCGCGAAGTTTTCGAAGAGTTCGCCGCGCAGGTAGTGTGAATTAAGTTGATCCGAGGACTGGATACCCAAAAGCGAGGCAGCCAGCCCCGTATCGTAAAAATACAACTTCGGCATTTTGACGAGCCGCTTGTTGAAGTTTCGATAATAGGGACGAAGAAGGTGGACGATATAGCCCGTCTCCAAAAGCGAAAGCCAGGCGCGGGCGGTGTTGTGGGTGATGCCGCAATCGCGCGCCAGCGAGGAGAGGTTCAGTGTCTGCCCGATGCGTCCCGCGCATAACTTGAGAAAAATCTGAAATGTGGACAGTTGCGTGATCTGCGTCAGATCGCGGATGTCCCGCTCGATATAGGTTTGGATGTAATTGGGATACCAGTTCGTCGGCGCGACGGAACGGTCATAGATGGGCGGATACATGCCCGTGAACATGTACTCTTCAGGTTGGTCAAATCCCAACGACGCGCTGGACAATTCGCCCATCGAGAAGGGGTAGATGGAAAGCAGCGCGATGCGTCCTGAAAGAGATTGCGAAATGTGACGATGAAGCAAGAAGTTTTGCGAGCCTGTCAGGATATAGCGTCCCATCCCTTTTTGATCGCCAATTTCCTGAAGGTAGGAAAAGAGTTCAGGGACTTTTTGAATTTCATCGAAGATGCAGTGATTTGGATAAGCCGCCAAAAAGCCGCGCGGGTCTTGCTGGGCGTAGGTTCGCTGGTCGAGGTTTTCCAGCGAGACGTAGGTGTAATCGGGAAAGAGAGCCTTCGCCAGCGTCGTCTTTCCCGATTGCCGCGGCCCGACCAGGCCGACGAAGGGATAGGTTTTGGCCGCGGAAAGGATTTGGGGGGCAATGGCACGGTTGATCATGCCGACAGTATAGGCCAACCCTGACAAATTGTCAATCGAATTGACAATTTGTCAGGGTTGGTTTTTGGAATTTCACACCCATTACTCCCTGCTCGGGGCGATTGCCGCATCAAGCAGATCGCAACGCACCCCGCCGAGCAGGCTCACTACCAGCGTCACGAAGCGGGTCAACACCGCCGCGGCCACGCCCTGTTCGAACCACGCGCCCTGCGCCACCAGAAGCGCGGTCACACTGCCTTCGAGCAGGCCAAGTCCATTTTTTGCGGCGCAAGTGTATCATCAGCAAAGCAGGTATATTTTTAGAAAAACTTGATTAAGGTGTGCGGCTCTTCATTTCGTTTTTTTCTCCGTGAGATGGCTAAGAAAAGTATCCAGTGGGATGTAGGCCAAAAGAACGAGATTGAAAAGGTAGAAGAGCACGCGCAGGCCGACGAGAATGGCAGGAATATCCTGCATGACTCCAAAGACTTCGTATAAATAGGCCAGGCTGACTTCTGTCACACCGAGACCGCCGAAAACCTGAATGGGAATGATGGATACGAATTGCATCAGTGATGCAATAAAGATGATTGCCCAAAAATCGAGCGGGATTTGGAAAGTTTGGGTACGGCTAAAGAAAAATGCCATTGTTACAGTCATGTAAGCGAAGGACAACGCGCTGCCTGCGAGAAAGATGCGGATGACGGTCTTCGCATCCTGGTAAGCCAGGGATTCAAGGGTGGACAATCCACGCTCGACAAGGGAGAAACGCTCCACGCGCAAACGCTGGCTGATCTCACGCATGAAACGGACGAACCTCTGTCGGAGGAAAATAGCGCTCCAAAACGCGACCAGGCCGAGACCGCATCCAATCAGAATGAGAAAAACCATTTCCTGCAACACCCGCACCCGGGTCCAGACGAAGGACGCTGAGATAAGCAGGAAGAATCCCATGCTGAGAATATCCCCGGCCTTGATCAATAGGAAGACCGCACCTGAATGTCGCACTTTAACATTCTGCTCCATCTGGAACATGGCGAGGTAGGATGCAATTCCGGCTGTGTTGGCAACGAAATTTGTCAAGGCGTTCTGGATGATGATAATTTTCAGGGTTTGTCTATAGGAAGCGCGCCCGCCCAATAAAACCCAATATTGAAGGGTTTTGACAAGGGTAGTTAAAATAAATAGCCCAAAACTGGCCCTCAACCAGGGCCATGAGAGCAGGCTTTTAATGGATAAAACCTGGTCAAGGCTGGTACGGGACAAGACAATTCCCATCAGGATGATCGCCAGGGCGATCTTGATGAGGTTGTTCCACTGGATGGTAGACTGACGGGGAGCAGGTGGTTTGGGGGCGGTATCAGAATTCATGGAGTTGGGCAGGGCGCTGTTTATGCAGTTTCATCCCGGCTTGTTTTGTTGTCGGCTGTCCATTGCGAGAGGTCGCGTCCCATTAATTGGGAGAGTTTTTGAATATCCTCCCGAAAATAGGATTGAAGTTCCGTTTTTAACAAGGGAGAGATGGGATGCCTTGACGCACGACGCGTATTGAACTTTTCAATTTGGCCGTAGAGTACATTGATTTTTTTCATAAAATTGGGACCAAACAAGGATGCCAGTTTGATGAACGATTTGTAAATGACCTTGGGAGGGTGCAAAATCTTTGCCATGGTTTTTGATTTATTTTCAAAACTGGCATTAACCGGCAGGAACTCCTGTCGCCCATCGGATGGAACACCGAGAAAGGCAAGGATGTTTTCATATACTGCCCCGGGGTTTGTAGAAAAATCATCGAACAAAATGACATGAACCTGTTTGCGCGGAAAAATTTCGAAAACTCGTTCCACATGCTTCCCAAAAAGTCCCAGCTCACCATAAAAAAGTAACCCGGGTTCACGACAACTGCTGGGGATGTTGATTCCCTGCTTGCGGGAATCCTGCAATCGCCATGCTTTCTCGAAATCAGATTCGTCATCACGTAACAGGCTGAGATTCAGTTGGTGAACAGATTGTACAAAATCAATGGGATTGCGCAGGATCAAAATGATTTTGGCTGCCGGGTTAAATTCTCTGATTTTGGGCAGGGCGGTCTTTGAGTATATATAAAGCGGGGAAACTTCCCCGATTGCCAAATGCTGTTCACCTGCGCCCGCGAACATTTTCAAGTACTCGTCATCAGACTTAAGCGTGATTTTCTGTACATCGGGAAAATCGGATGCAAAGTAGTGGAACTCCTTTATCTCAGGCAGGAAAATATTCGGGTGTTCTCCGAGATAAACGTAAAGCGCCGTTGTCCCGCAACGGGGCGCGCCGGCGATAAAAAAAGTGGGACGTTTCATGCAGCCATTTCCTTGAATAGATTCTCGTACGCGTCGACGATGCGCGGGATATCGAAGGCATCGGCACGCGCGAGACTGTTCTGGCGGGCGCGGCGCAAAGCGGACGCGTCCGCCAGAAGGACGCGCAGGCTGGCAGAGAGTCCGTCCGCGTCATCGGCGTCGTGGAGGAAGCCGTTTTCGCCATGGGTAACGAGGTCGGTAAAACCGCCCGCGCGGCCGACGACGAGGGCTAATCCGCAGGCTAAAGCCTGCACTCCCACCACAGGCAAACCTTCGGAGCGCGAGGGCATGAAGAGAATGTCGGAGCGGGCGAACTCATCCAGCACATCGCTCGTCTCGACCCAGCCTGGCAGGTGGACGCGGTCGCTCAGGCCGAGACGCGCAATTTCGGCGCGGGTCTCTTCGAGCAACGCGCCGTCGCCGAGCATCACACACTCCCAACGCAGATCTTTCAGCGTGGCGAGGACGCGCGGCACTATGAGCGGATTTTTCTGCATGACGAAGCGCCCCGCGAAGACGAGGCGCGGCGGGTCGTTGACCTGAAGCGGGCGCGGCGCGAGCGCGGACACGTCCACACCGTTGGGGATAACGTCAATCGGCACATCGTAGTGTTTCAGCGCCAGGTCGCGCGTGTAGTTGCTGACGGCGACCACGCGCGCCGCGTCGCGCCAGATGGGTTTCGTAAACGGCTTGACCCAGCGGAACCATTTTCCCGTTTTGTCTGGCACGCCGCCTGGCACGTCGCCGAGATGGGCAGTGAGGAGATAGGGGATGCGTGTCAGGCGCGAGAGCGCCCAGGCGGAGAGTCCCGATGGGACGGCGAAGTGAGTGTGGATCACGTCCGCGTGGAAAACGCGCGTGAGGCGGAGTCCCGCCCAAAGGGAGGCGAGAACGAAGCCGCCCATTTCGGGGAGTCCCGCGCGGTAGAGTTGTCGTCGAAGCGAGGGGAGTCGAATCACGTCCACGCCTTCGTCCTGTTCGCGGCGGGGGAGTCCTTTGAAGTGCGCGGTCAAAATTTTGACATCGTGCCCGCGCTTGGCGAGTCCGCGGCAGATATCGCGCGCCGCGGCGCCACCCCCTCCGCCGATGGGCGGATATTCGTAGATGACGACGAGGACGCGCATGTTATTTTGATTCAAGGATCGTGCGGATGCGATAGGTGGGCTTGCTCTGCGATTCGTGATAGGTGCGCACGAGCAGTTCGGCAATCAACCCCATGAGAATGGACTGAAAGCCCATGATGGCAAACATGACGCCCACGAGCAGAAGCGGAGAGGTGGCGGCAGGGATGCCCCAGAAGCGGCGGATGAAAAGATAGAGCAAGTCGGCGAGTCCGAGGAACATGAGCGTCAGCCCCGCGCCGCCGAAAAGATAAATGGGCTTGCTGGAGTAATCGAGCAAAAATTTTACAGTGAAGAGATCGAGCACCACTTTGAGCGTGCGCTCGAGACCGTATTTTGCCTTGCCAAATTTGCGGGCGTGATGATGCACTTCCACTTCGGCGATGCGCGCCCCGACCGAATGGGCGAAAACGGGGATGAAGCGGTGCATCTCGCCGTAGAGTTTGAAGCCTTCGAGCGCGTCACGGCGATAGGCTTTGAGCGTGCAGCCATAATCGTGGAGATGAACGCCCGTGACATACGAAATGAGTCCGTTCGCGAGATGCGAGGGCAGGTTGCGCGTGAGCGCGTTGTCTTTTCGATTGCGCCGCCAGCCGCTGACGAGGTCGTAGCCCTCATCCAATTTCGCGAGCAGCATCGGGATGTCCGCGGGATCGTTTTGCAGGTCTGCATCGAGCAGGATGATGACGTCGCCGCGCGCATGATCAATGCCTGCCGCGATTGCCGCCGTCTGGCCGAAGTTGCGACGGAACTCGATCACGCGGACGTGGAGCGGGTCGTGCTGGAAGAGGCCGCCCAGCACGCTGACGCTTCCGTCGCGCGAGCCATCGTCCACGAAGATGACTTCCCAGGCGCGCCCCATCGGCTCGAGCGATTTAATGATCGCGTCGAAGAGAAGAAGCAGGTTTTGTTCTTCGTTGTAAACAGGGACGACGAGAGAGAGTTCAGGCATAAAATTCTTTTTAACCACGAAGGACGCAAAGGTCACGAAGGAAATTCATTTTTAAGATTTTTCCTTTGTGTACTTCGTGTCTTGATATGAAAATAAACTCCGTGACTCTGTGCCTTCGCGGTTCGATTTTCATGCTTCGGGGTGAACCTCGTTCATGCATACTTTGTGTTTAAGTTCTTACGCAACTTTTGCGCTCAGGCGTTTCAAATCCGAATCGACCATCATCTCGACCAGTTGTTTGAATTCCACTTGCGGTTCCCAGCCGAGAATTTTGCCAGCCTTCGAGGAGTCGGAGATGAGCAGGTCCACTTCGGCGGGGCGGTAGTAGCGCTCATCCACGATGACGTGATCCTTGTAGTCCAGCCCGACGCGGCCAAAGGCGATCTCGCAAAATTCCTGCACGGAATGAGTCTGGCCAGTGCCAATGACAAAGTTGTCGGGCTGATCCTGCTGCAACATGCGCCACATGGCGTCCACGTAATCGCCCGCGAAGCCCCAGTCGCGCTGAGACTCGAGGTTGCCGAGGCGCAACTCCCTGGCAAGGCCGAGTTTGATCTTCGCCACGGCGTCCGAAATCTTGCGGGTGACGAATTCCAACCCGCGGCGCGGGGACTCGTGGTTGAAGAGAATACCCGACACCGCAAAGAGATTGAACGACTCGCGGTAGTTGACCGTGATGTAATGTCCGTAAACCTTCGCCACACCGTAAGGACTGCGCGGGTAGAACGGCGTCGTCTCGCGCTGGGGAACTTCGAGCACCTTGCCGAACATTTCGCTGGAAGAAGCCTGGTAGAAGCGGATCTTCGGATCCACGTAACGGATGGCTTCGAGCAGGCGGGTCACGCCGAGGGCGGTCACATCGCCGGTCAGCGCGGGTTGATTCCACGAGGTGGGCACGAAGGATTGCGCCGCGAGATTGTAGACCTCGGTGGGCTTGTGTTCTTCGAGCAGGGCGATCAGCGAGCCCTGGTCGGTGAGATCGCCTTGCACCACGCTGATCTTGTCCAACAGGTGTTCGATGCGTTCATACGTGACGGTGCTGGCGCGGCGCGCTACGCCCACCACTTTGTACCCCTTGGAAAGCAAAAGTTCGGCGAGATAGGAGCCATCCTGTCCCGTGATTCCCATGATGATGGCAGTTGGCATGTGTTCTCCTAAAAAAAAGTCAAAATTCAGTGGCTGAATTATACCGTAACCCGCACGGGGATGAAATCCCCGCGCTAATTTACTAAG
>DYKX01000006.1:15573-39835 GCA_020722375.1 Anaerolinea thermophila | reverse complement strand
CATGTCCGTTTTTGGCGAGCAGGCCGCCGTAATAGCCGCCCACGCCGCCGCTGCCGATGATTGCGATTTTCATGATCTACCTCAGACTTTTGCCTTTTCTATATCACTTCGATTTTACTTTCTAACACCATTCCGTCCGGCCAGTTGCCCGTCACCCACTTTTCCACCGTTTGCAGGGACCGCCTCAGCGCGGCCGCGTCGTTTCCCACCATGGCACAGGCAATCACCGCCTCCTGCCACTTGTCCTGAAAATCCATCTCGGCAGCCGAGACGTTGAACTCGCGGCGCAGGCGATGCAACAGCGGCTTGAGCCGTCCGCGCTTTTCCTTGAGCGAGGAACAGGCAGGAAGATGGAGGTGAATGGTGAGTTGTCCGAGCATGTTTTGTCTGTAGCGCAAATTGCCAATTTGCGCTACGAATTCATCGTATCGCGGAGTTTCTCCGCCAGTGACGCGGCCTCCGCGTCATTGCAGGAATCGTCGCGGGCGAGGAATTTCAGTCCGCGCTCGGTGACTTCCTTGCGGCGCGGGACGATCCAGCAGTGGAAGTGGGGCGCGTCCTCCATCGTGGACAGTTGATAGATGCGTTCGGCTTGCGTGTGAAGGATCAGCGCGGCATAGGCCTTTTTCAGCACGCCGCCCAATGACGCGGCCTCCTCATCCGTCATTTCGGCATAGGTGAGAAAGTGCCGCCGCGACTCGATGAACAGCGTCCCCAGCGGACCCAGTTTCCCCGGCGCGTGGCAGACCATCCAGTGCGCATCCTCGTAAATATAACCGCCAGGCGGGGCGGGTTCAAGTCCATTGTGTTTGCGGCAGACGAAGCAAGTGTCCATGATTGAATTATAGCCTCACTCTGGTTACTCTCGTCACCTCCACCCCCACTCGGTAGCGGACTCGACCCTGTCGGTTGGTTTAACCCACAAAATTGTCCCCCCTATCCCACCAGTCCGCCTAATCTCGCTAACAACAGTTGCCAAAAGCGCCCCGTTCTCTACCCGTACGGTTTTTCCCTCTCCCACTCCCCACACCGCGTACCCGCTCCCCACTATTCCCCGACGCCACAACATGCTCCCCACGACTACTGTCAAGGCGACCACTATCCCCATTACCCAACCCACTCTTTTCACCATGCTCTAACAATAGCAAACCTCCGTGCAAAAAACTACTCTACTGGCACAAACAAAAGATCATCCCCGCTAAAACCACTCGGACTCTTCCCTTCGCACATCCCACTCGTCCCCGCCACACACAACTGCGGAGAATATCACTTATCCGAATCAGGCTCTAAATCCAAATATGAATTCACCAACGAACCTCCATGTCGACTATTAGCAAACTTCCCATACACATCCGTATACAATTTCCAATATGCACTCATTATCCGCGCGTTCTTCTCTGGATCTGGCTGTCCTAGCAAACGATCTCCTTGAGGAAATCCTGTCGGAAGACTCGCATTATTTATTCCCATAAAAACCAACTGTCCATCTAAAACACCCAAACCCCACTCCTCAATGCGCACACTACTTGTCCTAATCAAAAAGTCGCGTCCGTTCTGCACTCTCATTTTTTGTAGCAAATCCGCTACCCCGCCCACATTTGCATCAATCTCCGCTTTCGACGCGGCGACAAAACCGATATTGTCAAAGAAAAATCCGCCCGCCTTCACTATCGTTGGGTTTTTATCCGAGAAGATTCCATTTGCCGCGCTCCCATTTCCCTGCAAAATTTTAAATGTACTCTTCCCATCCTTCGCCACCAGTGGGATCCATCCTATGCGCTCATTACCCGTTATCGGGTCGGTGTGCTTGCTATTTTCCAAAAACTTCATAAACCCGTCAATATCTTTTATCCCCATGCTCGCCAGCCACGCGCGGTTTTCGTAAGAAGCGACAAACGCCTCTGCCATCATCATATAATTCTTATGCCCATCCGCCACTTCCAATCCCATACACATGTCATCTTTCAAACAACCCATTTCCCAATCGGGAATTACGTTCGGCGCGAGTTCGGGCGCGGGAATGGCGGTGGCTGTTTCAGAGGGCATGACGGTGATTTCTGATGTGGCTGTCACGGCTGAGACTTCCGAAGTCTCGAAGACTTCGGAAGTCTGCGTCATGGTCGCTGGCGCGGCGCAGGCGCTCAAGAAAATTGTCAGGAGGGATAAAAGCAAGAAGCGTTGCATGGTCAACTCCAATGGATGGGAATTATTCCGCATCAAGCGAATCCAGAAACTGGCGCGGCGTGAGGATGGTGATGCCTTGATATTCCTTCAAATTCAACAGGTGTTTGTCTCCGCTGACGATGATGGCCGCATCCCCTTCAATCGCCATCGCAGGAATTTTTCATCGTCGGGGTCGTTGGGGATTGTACCTGCCATGTCTGTCAGCGCAGAAACGGGTTGGCTGTTTTTACGGAGCGTATCGGTAAATTCGGCAATATCCTCGTCTGGAATGGAATATTTTTTACTCCGATGTAATTTTTCGAGCGTGGACTGTAATTCCCGAATGGCAGCCTCGCTGGTGATTAGTATGAATTTCTGCGATCTCCAGGCATCAATCACCCTGGCAGGCGCACCGGTTTTGGATAGGATGTTGCTGACCAGCACATTCGTGTCAATTACCACTCGAAGCATTGCGCCTCCGCACCTCTGCGATTGCTTCGGCCACGTCGCGTTCCACTTCTTCAGGTGGATAGTCTGGTTGCGCGTTGCGAATTTCATCAATAATGGTAAAGAGCGCCTCCCGTTTGGCAACCCATTCATTATATAAATCCAGCGGAATGGTGGCCGTCCCTTCCTCGGGATTGATGATTGCCTGCCCCACCTTGACTGTTTTCGTTTTGTAGGCCGCGGCTGATTCGTTGATGCTGTTTGGAGTTGATGGCTGATTCCGTATACTTTCGTACTCTGCCGCAGGGATTAACACAGCCACATTTTTTCCATTGCGCTGAATAATCACATCGTTTTTTCCAGCCATCACCTGGTCGAGCAGGTCACGGAATTTGGCGCGCGCTTCGCCGCTTTGAACGGTTAAAGTAGGCATTTTGTCTCCTTTTGATGTACAAAGTGTACAAGTTGTACAAATTGTACGCCTTCCAGAAAACAAAGTCAAGCGGCTTGTCTCACTCCATCTCCCACCACAGCAAGGTCCGTTGCAAAGCAGTAAACACCGCCAGCGGGGGGACGGTCATCACGACGGAGGCGGCCATCAGGAGCGGCCAGTTGGTTTTGTCCATTTCCTGGAGTTGAAGCAGGCCGACGGGCAGGGTGTAGAGGGTCTGCGAGCGGAGGTAGAGCAGGGGATTGATGAAATCGTTCCAGTAGAAGAAGAAGGCCAGCATCCCGACCGCCATCAACGCGGGACGCGCCAGCGGCAGGGCGATGTACCACCAGATTCTCAGGAGGCTGGCGCCGTCCATTTGCGCGGACTCAAAGACAGCGCGGTCGATGCGGCGGAAGTTCCAGTAGAAGAGCAGAATGAAGAGCGGACTCGATCCCATCAGCGCGGGAGCAATCAAGGCGAAGTGCGAGTTGCTGATTCCCATCCACGCGAAGAAGACGAAACGCGCCAGCCACAACGCGGTGACAGGAATCATCAGCAGGATGATGGACAGCACCAGCAGTCGGAAGCGGGCGCGCGGACCGAGTTGAGACATCCCGAAGCCCGCCCACGAAGCCGTCAACAGGGTGAGCAGGACACCCGTCAGCGCGACGAAGAGCGAGTTGAGCAGGTAACGTCCGAAGGGGAGGATGTCGAAGATGCGCGCGTAGTTGGCGAAGGTCCACGGATGGGGAATCAGTTCGAGGGTCGGGCTGGGAGGCGTCCCCGCGACGCGCAGGGAGGCAGAGACCATCCAGACGAGGGGCAGGAGGAAGAGTCCCGTCAATAGAAACGGGAGCAGGTGGCGGGTCAGGAAGGAGGCGGGGTTCTTAGTCTGCATCCAATCCCGATTCCTCGAATACAAAATAGGCCAGCAGGGAGAGAATCAACGTCACGGCAAAGATGATCAGCATCATGGCGGAGCCAACTCCGAAGCGGAAGTTGTCGAGGGCCTCTTCGTAGATCATCAGCGGGGCGAAGAAAGTGGCGTAGTAGGGACCGCCGCGCGTCATCAGGTAGGCGGGGGTGAAAGTGTTTTGGAAGGAGAGGGCGATATCGCGGATGCTGAGCAGGATGAGCCACGGACTGAGCAGGGGCAGGGTGATGCGGAAAAATTGCTGGACGCCGCTCGCGCCGTCGACGCGGGCCGCGTCGTAGTATGCGCGCGGGACGTGACGGAGGCCCGCCAGCAGGATGACGAATCCCTCGCCGACCTGAAAGAGGGACATCAACACGAGTCCGCGCAGCGCCCAGTCCTGGTCCGCGAGCCAGGCGGGAGCGGGCAGGCCAAGCGCGGCAAGGACGAGGTTGAGCGGCCCGTAGATGGGATTGAGAATCCACGTCCAGGTGAGGGCGTAGGCGGCGTCGGGGATGACGGTGGGGAGGTAGGCCGCGGCGCGGTAGATGCCGATGCCTTTGCGCGGACGGTTGAGGAGCAGCGCCAATCCCAGCGCGGCGAGGATGCGAAGCGGCACAGCCTGTGCGATGAAAAGCAGGGAGTTGATGATTGCCACCCACGCCAGCGGCTCGATGCGCAGGTATTGGAAATTCTGGATGCCGTTGAAGACGGGCGCGGTGATGCCGTTGTAGCGCGTGAATGCCAGCGCAAGTGAAATGCCCGCTGGGAGCGCGACGAGAATCAACGCTCCCAACAGGTAGGGGGTGAGCAGGGCGAGGGATTGGCAGCGGGTGGATTTCACGATGGTCGGAAATTCATGGGACACGGATGGGGACGGACGCTTTGCGCGCGGACACCTGCACTTGCGTCAGGGGCAAGTGAAACGCGGAGAAAAAAATCAGCGTATGTCCGCGTCAATCCGCGTTCTCCGCGTCCCGTTTTCATATCATTGAACAAGTGCGAAGATCTCACGCGAGCGTTCCACCGCGCGGATCAGGGCTTCGTACGGATCGGCCTCGCCGTAGAAGGCGCGGTAGATCTCCTCGCCCGCGGTATCTTCCACTTCCGCCCAGTTCGCGTGGACAGGCAGGGCGCAGATGGACGGGATGGTATTCAGGAAGACGATGCTGTTGGCGGGACGTGTGTTCGGGTCGAGGAAGACGGGCGAGTTGGCAACCGCTTTCAGCGAGGGGACGGTGCGTCCCGACGCGGCGACGATGGTTTGACCTTCGGCGGAGTTAGCGAATTCGATGAAGACCCAGGCGGCGTCTTTATTCTTCGATGCGCTCGGCAGGCAATAGCCGTCCGCGTGCAGGATGCCCGCCTTGGTCTTGCCCTGCGGCAGGGCGACCACGTCCCAATCGAAGACGGCGGACTCGCGGTAGGTGGGCACGCCGCGGCGGCTGTTGAAGAACATGGCCGTTGTGCCATTGATGAAGCGGCTTTCGCTATCCTGCGCGGCTTCCTCCTCCGCGTTGGGGACAACGTGATGGACGGTCTGCAGGCTGACGAAGAAATCAATGGCGTCGAAGGCTTCATCTGTGTCGAGCATCAGCGTGGTTGGATTGGTCTCATCGTCCACGAGGTCGCCGCCCGCCTGCCAGACGAATGGCGCGAAGCGGATGAGCGAAGCCTCCAGCCCGACGCCGAATTGGTCGGTCGTCCCATCGCCGTTGGTGTCTTTCGTCAGGGCTTGCGCGGTGGCGAGGAAATCCTCCCACGTCCAATCTGCGGACGGGTAGGCAACGCCCGCCTGATCGAAGAGTTCCTTGTTGTAGTAGACGACCAGGCTCGAAAGGTTCTGCGGGATGCACATCAACTGCCCCTGATAGATGAAGGGATCGAACGACTCCGCGTAGAAATCGTCTTTCGCGATCAACCTGGATTTGTTGAAATAATCGTCCAGCGGAGTCAACGCGCCAAGCGCGGCGAAGGGCGCGTAACGCCGATAGTTGATGAGCACCACATCGGCGGGCGTCCCCGCTGTCAGGTCCGCGGCGAGGCGTTTGCGGTAGTCCGATTGCCCGGGGATGTGGATCAACTCTACTTTGATTTCAGGATGTTTCGCGTGGAAGGCGTCCACCAGTGTCTGGTAGGCGGCGAGTTCGGCGGGGTCGCCAAAGACCATGAACGAGATGCTCCCGCTGGTTTGGGGAGTTCCCCCGCAGGAGGAAAGCACGAGCGAAACAATCAGGGTCACAAAGAGAAAAATGTTGCGCGTTTTCACGGAATTCCTTTTTGTTGATTTCATTTTCCGATTACAATCACAGCATGGATGCCGAAGCCGCCTACAACCTTGCGCTCGATTATCTCTACAGTTTTGTGGATTATAGCCTCAAGCGCGTCTCGGAACTGGCGAAGGCCGATTTCAACCTCGACCGCATGTTCGCCCTGATGGACGCGTTGGGCAATCCGCAAAATGCATATCCGATCATCCACGTGGCGGGGACGAAGGGGAAGGGGAGCACGTCTGCATTGTGCGCTGCCGCTTTGACCGCCGCGGGATACAGGGTGGGATTGTACACCTCGCCGCATCTGGAAGACTACGTGGAGCGGATCCAGGCGGACGGCTCGCCTCTGACTCACGAGAGGCTGGCCGCGCTCGTGGACGAGGTGAAGCCCGCTGTGGCGCGCATCCCCAAACTGACCACCTTCGAGATCACCACAGCGATTGGATTCCTCGCCTTTCAACGCGCGGGCGTGGACGCGGCCGTCGTCGAAGTGGGCCTGGGCGGACGCCTCGACGCGACGAATGTGGTCACGCCGCGCGTCTCGGTCATCACGTCCCTTTCGATGGATCACATAGCTGTGCTGGGGGACACATTGGCAAAGATTGCAGGCGAAAAGGCGGGAATCATCAAGGCGGGCGTGCCTGTTGTCTCCTCTCCGCAGAAGGAGGAGGCCGCCGAAGTTCTTTTGCGTATAGCCAGAGAGAGAGGCGCGTCCCTGTCCGTGGTGGGACGGGAAGTCGAATTTGATTTGTTGGAATCCACATTGGATGGGCAGTCCATTCGACTAACCGATGTTCGGCGGGCTGCTAAATTAGACGTGAATATCCCCTTGCTCGGTACGCACCAAATGATCAACGCGGCCACCGCCTACCTCGCGCTTCAGACAAGTGGGTTGTCAGTTTCCGAGAAAAACATCCAAAAAGGGTTTTCTCAGGTAAAATGGCCCGCCCGCTTCGAGGTGGCGCGCCGCGAGCCGCCCGTCATCTTTGACTCGGCGCACAACGACGACTCGTTTGCCAAACTGCGCGAGACGCTGGAGACGTATTTCCCCGCGCGGCCTGTCTATCTCATCCTCGGCGCGTCGGAGGACAAAAACCTGGCGGGGATGTTGCGCGAGATGAAGCCGAAGATTCGCAAACTCCTGGTCACGCGCGCCGACCATCCCCGCGCGCTCGAGGTGGAGAAAATTCAATCGGTGGCCGACACGCTCGAAGTCCCGAATGAAGCGGCGACGCCCGTCTCGGCCGCGTTGGCGCGGGCGTTGGAACTATCCGCAAATGATGGTAGCATTGTCTTATCCGCGGGGAGCATGTTCGTTACCGCGGAGGTCATGGCGGCGTGGAAAAAGGTAAGTGGTGATTGGTAATTGGTCTGGTGTGCGTTTGGAGTCTTCTTTATCGCGAATTACGCGAATGTGCGAATTTCGCGAATGAAAATCAAAGATAATTCGCGACATTCGCGTTGAGAGACCGTTTGGCAAGAAATCGCAAATTCAAAATCGTAAATCTAAAATCGAGTTCAAATGAATCATCCTGACGACTGGAACGAAGAAGACGAAAATTTCAACCTGGCGCTTTCACAACGCACCGAGGAACTGTATCGCGTGCCCAACATGGAAGCGGACGAGCACGGCATCATCGAAGCGCTGGTATTGCCGTTGCGCGACCTGGTGGTGTTCCCGCGCATGGTCTCGCCAATCTTTGTGGGGCGCGAAGGCTCCCTGCTGGCGTTGCAGGAGGCGCAGCATCGCAACCAGACCGTGATCGGCCTGACGCAACGCGACCCCGAAGTGGAAGAACCTGGCCTGAAGGACTTTTTGTCCATCGGCGTGGAAATGGCGGTGGGACGCCTGCTCTCGATGCCCGACGGCTCCTCGTCCACGCTGGTGCAGGGACGCCGCCGCGTCGAGATCGTGGAGTTCATCCGCGTGCGGCCATATATCAAGGTGCGCGCCCGCGTCGTCTTCGAGCCGACGACGGCTGACCGCCAGACTCAGGCGACGATGCGCTCCGTGCTGGACCTCTTTGACCGCTGCGTGCAACTCGACCGCTCCATCCCTGAGGAGGCGCATCTCTTCGCGATGAACATCTCCGAGCCAGGCTGGCTGGCGGACATGATCGCCACGTCGCTGGCGCTCAACTTCGAGGAGCGGCAGACGCTCTTGATGATGGTCGATCCGCGCGCCCGCCTGCAACGCGTGAATAAAATTCTCGCCGAAGAAGTGGACGTGTTGGAACTCGAAGACGAGATCCATTCGCGCGTCCAAAACGAGGTGGACAAGAGTCAGCGCGAGTTCTATCTGCGCGAGCAGATGAGGCAGATCCAGACCGAACTGGGCGAGGGAGACGTTTTTACCAAGGACGCCAACGAACTGAAACAGCGCATCGAGAAAATCGCCATGCCCGACGAGGTCCGCAAAGTGGCGATGAAGGAATTGGAACGCCTGAACCAGATGCCGCCGATGGCGCCCGAAGTGGGAATCATCCGCACGTATCTCGATTGGATTCTCGACCTGCCGTGGATGAACGTCACCGAAGATAATCTCGACGTGAAGAACGCGGCGCGGATCCTGGACCGCGACCATTACGGACTCAAGAAGCCGAAGGAACGCATCCTCGAATACATCGCCGTCCGCTCGCTGAAACCGAAGAAGGAACGTCAACCGATCCTGTGCTTCGTCGGGCCTCCTGGGACGGGAAAGACCTCGCTCGGGCGTTCCATCGCCGAGGCGTTGGGGAGGAAGTTCGTGCGCGTGTCCCTCGGAGGCGTCCGCGATGAAGCGGAGATCCGCGGCCACCGCCGCACGTACATCGGCGCGCTGCCCGGGCGCATCATCCAGACGATGAAGCGCGCAGGGACGGCCAATCCGCTCTTCATGCTCGACGAGATTGACAAACTCTATTCCGATTTCCGCGGCGACCCCGCCTCGGCGTTGCTGGAAGTGCTCGACCCCGAACAGAACAACTCGTTCAGCGACCACTACCTCGAACTGCCTTTTGACCTGTCGAAGGTGATGTTCGTGACCACGGCCAACTACCTCGGGCCGATTCCGCCCGCGCTGCTCGACCGCATGGAAGTGATCGAGTTCCCCGGCTATATCGAGGAAGAGAAAATTTCCATCGCGGAGAAGTATCTCATCCCGCGTCAATTGGACGAGAACGGGATTCACAACATCGGTTTGAAGATCGAAACACCGAGTCTGCAAAAGATCATCCGCGAGTACACGTTCGAGGCGGGAGTCCGCAATCTCGAAAGGGAGATCGGACGCGTCTGCCGCAAGGTGGCGCGGATGAAAGCCGAGGGCAAGAAGACGCCCGAAGCCGTCACGCCTGAATTGATCGAGAAGTTCCTCGGGCCGCCGCAATTCTTCCTGACGCAGGCCGAGCGCAAGGACGAAGTGGGCGTGGCGACGGGTCTCGCGTGGACCGAAAACGGCGGCGAGATCATGTTCGTGGAGGTCGCCATTCTGGACGGCAAGGGCGGGATGCAGATCACGGGTCAGGTGGGGGACGTGATGCAGGAATCCGCGCAGGCGGGCCTCTCCTACCTCAAGTCACGCGCGAGCCTGTTGGGGATCGACCCCGACGTGTTCGACCGTCTCGACATCCACCTGCATCTGCCTGAGGGAGCCATTCCGAAAGACGGCCCCAGCGCGGGCATCACCATGACGACTGCCATCATCTCCGCGTTTACGGGACGCCCCATCTTCAAGGACGTGGCGATGACGGGCGAGATCACCCTGCGCGGACGCGTGCTGCCCATCGGCGGCGTGCGTGAGAAGGTGCTGGCCGCCCACCGCGCGGGACTCAAGACCGTCATCCTGCCTGAACGCAACTTGAAAGATTTGGTGGATGTGCCGAAACAGGTGCAAAAGGATTTGAAAATTATCCCCGTTACGCACATGGACCAGGTGCTGGAGATCGCGCTTTCGAAGGAAGTGGTGACGGAACCGCCCAAGCCGAGGCAGAAGAAGGAAGAGCCGCAGGAGGAGGGGGAGTAGGGAGTGTTGCGTGGTGCGTAATGAATGGAAAAGGCGTAGCGCGGGATCGTTACGCCTTTTGGATTTTAAGAGTGGTGAAGGTGAACTTCACGCGGAAAGAGAGGGTGGTTTTCGATGCTATAATATCTATCATGCGTTCAGACAGCAAAAACTGGATCGCCCTCGCCGATTATGATTTGGAAACCGCCCGTCACATGTTGAAAACGGGACGAAACCTCTATGTCATTTTCCTGTGTCATCTTGCGCTCGAAAAAATGCTGAAAGCCGCGGTGACAGAGGTTACCCAGTCCGTTCCATTCAAGACTCACGATCTGATCCTCCTCGTCAAGAAAGGCGCATTGGAACTACCACAGGAATATCTGGAATTCATTGGCAAAATCAATTCTGCCAGCATCCCGACGCGCTACCCCGAAGATTTGGAACGCGCCTTGAAGGTCTACCCAAAGTCTGTTACGCGTGATTACTTGAAACAAACCACGGAAATTGTCCAATGGCTGAAAAAACAACCAATCTTGACCGAATCATAAAATCGTTCCAGCGCGAACTTAAAAAGATGGGCATCCGTTCCGAGCGGGTGGTGGTTTTTGGTTCTTATGCCGATGGGACGGCGCGCGAGGACAGCGACATTGACCTGTTCATCGTCTCGCGCGATTGGGAAAAATACAATCTGCGCGAACGATTGGAAATACTCGGCATCGCGGCGGTTCGAATTCTGGAACCTGTCCAGGCGCAGGGAGTGACGCCCCGCGAGATCGAGATGAAGCAAGTCCCCATGTATTGGTGGGAGGCTGTGAAAGAATCCAGCGCGGCGTAACCAGGCGCTGGAGTCCGCACTCTCGAAGCAGGTGGTGGCCGAACCGCCGAAGCCGAGGGCGAAGAAGGAGGAGGGGGAGGATGGTTCGTAAAGCGTAAAACGAAAAAGGCGTAACGCGTAATTGAAATTCCCGATGCGAAAGGGGACATCGGGAATTTTTCAACCCTAAAATAATTTTGGTTGTATCGTGTGGGGTTCTTTTATTGCAATGCCTATCAACTGGCTAAACTTCTCAAAATCTTTAATATCGTAGGTTTGCAATTCCATTGCTCCCACCCATTGAGCGGATGCAAGATGAATTGCGTCATTGGTGCGAAGTCTCCAGCCTTGTGATAGTCCCGTACGCATTAATTTTCTCGCCATAAGCGCGATTTCGTTGTTGAATTCGACCATTTCGAAAATATCATCGTTTTCCCACATCTCGTCAATTCGTTTTTCTTCTTCTGCATATAGGATGCGATTTAACTTCTCCTGTGCCACCCATGTAACTTCTACCTTTGAAATGACTGAAGTCACAATTCGGGTTGTCTTGCTGGATTCAACCGATTCCAGAATGGCTTCGAGAACGGGCGTTCGGTCTTTGTCGTCATTCAGATAGGAGATAAATACATTTGCATCCCAGTAGGTGTATTGGAAATCAGGCATTCCTCATTCTCCTGAGGATGACTTCGGGTTTTTCATCCCCTTGTTTCCACGGCAAGACACCGCGAGCGCGCTTGTAACTGCCGCGCTCAGGTTTTTCTATGATCTCTATGTTCTTCACTTCCCGTATCACAATGGGGCGCCCCGACTCTGCCTGTCTGCCAATCCTGCCCGTGACCACTGCACGTTTGCCCCAGGCTTGACGCAGCAATTCTTCCTGCCCTTCGCGAATGTAGCAACTGACGGGTTTATCGAACAAAGTATCCCAAACAGTGAAATTCAATTTCTTCCTCATGCTCACAGTTTGGATCGTGCCTTTTACCGTGCCGAGACTATATTGCATGGGTGGGGCTTTTTCGCCAACTTGCGATCTTCCGCTGATGATGAAATCGCGTTCGGGGGTTTCAAAACGGAGCGAGGTCACTTTACCATTCAAAACGCCCGTAATATTGCGGCAGTTTTTACGGACAGCCTCGGAAAACGGAATATCACGCCCAAAAGCCAAGGCCTCGCCCACCTGTTCATAAGCGTCAACAATGGTTTCCACGATTTTGACATTATCGTAAACGCCGTGGAACGTGGCAATGGCGCTGCCTGCGTACAGTTCTTCCACCACCCACTCGACAGGCGAGTTATCGCCCACCTCTTTGGACAAATTGCCAAGCAACGCGTTAAATTCACTCAACGCACTTGCAAAACTGGCAAGCGTGATGTCACCTTCGAGTGCAAACGTGAGCGTTTCTTTCGCCATATTTTGATTATATACCAGTTTACAACCCGTAAGCGGAGGTTGTGGGTTGTAAAGATTATTCTTCGCCAGCTTTGTCTGTATCGCCGATATCGATTCCAGCAAAATCAAACAATGTTTTGAGTGTGACTAAAACCAGTTGGGCGCATTCCATCCCATGACCAGCGGATAGGAAACGGACACCTGCACCGACCGCAGGTGCGGTGTAAGCGGATGGAGACCCCATGATCCGCAGGAATCCGCTTATCCGCTTGACATCCGCTGGTCGTATGTTGCCCCACGCGACGCGAGACGGAATAGACCCCGCCAAAGCGGCTGAAAGATTTACCAACTCAATTTAGTCACACTCAAATGTTTTTGGGGAAATACATTGTATTGCTCCGCTGCCTTATGTTTTTTACGCAATTTTTTCTTACTGACAGAATTATACGATACATTCTCCCAAACTCCATAAGTTCAGGATAAAATACCCTCCAAGGTGAACAACATGGAACTCAAAGGGAAAGTTGTACTCATCACAGGGGCATCCTCGGGCTTCGGCATGGACGCGGCGCGGCTCTTCGCGGAGGAAGGCTGCAGCGTTATCCTTGCCGCGCGGCGCATTGACCGCTTGCAGGAACTGGCGGCCCAGATTCAGGCGCGAGGCGGGGAGGCCTTCGCCGTCCCTGTGGATGTGGCCAACCGCGAAGAGATCGAGATCATGGTCGAAACCGTCCTCGACCTCTATGGCCAGATTGACATCCTCTTCAACAACGCGGGCTTCGGGCGTCTCGCCTGGCACGAGAACATGTCCAGCGAACGCGATATCGAGACGCAACTCGATGTCAACCTGCACGGCGTCATCCAGGTCACGCACGCGGTTCTGCCGAACATGCTCAAGCGGCGGAGCGGACACATCATCAACATGTCCTCCGTCGCGGGCTGGATCGCCCCGCCCACCTACACCATCTACTCCGCCAGCAAATTCGGCGTGCGCGGCTTCACCGACGCCCTGCGCCGCGAAGTCCAACCCTTCGGCGTGGATGTCTCTGGCATCTACCCAGGTCCCGCCAAAACCGAATTCGGCCAGCACACGGGCGACCATCCCATGAAAAAATCCGTTCTGCGCCGCTACTTCCGTTCCATGACCTCCGAGGAAGTGGCCGAACGCGTCGTCGAACTCGCCCGCAACCCGCGCCGCGCCGTCATCATGCCGTGGTACTACCACATCGCCATCTGGACCGATTGGTACATGCCCTGGCTCGTGGACTGGATCACCATGTCCGTGCTGACGAAAAAACGAAACTCGTACAAATAGTTTTTACTCCGTCATTGCGAGGAGGGTCGGCGGTCGAGTAGAAAAGCGTATCGAGACCACGACCCGACGAAGCAATCCCCTCATCGTGGAGGAGATTGCTTCCCTTCGACAGGGTTTCGGCAGGCTCAACCTGACAGCTCAGGGCAGGCGCTCGGTCTCGGTACGTCCGAAGAACACGGGCTACTCGACCATCGCTCGCAATGACGAATGAGATTATCCGACCATCCGACCACTCGACTATCCGACCAGGAGACTACATGACTACTCGATTCGACAAACTCGCCGCCTCTCTTTCGACCTCTGGGCTGGACGCCGTTATCCTGAATCCTGGTCCCACGCTGACGTATCTCACGGGACTGCACTTCCACTTAATGGAGCGTCCCGTCGTTTTATTTTTTGCCGCCGATAAACCCCCCGCGCTCGTGCTTCCCGAACTCGAAATGCAAAAAGTGACGGGACTTCCCATCACGCCCTTCCCCTACGGAGAAAATCCCGCCGAGTGGGACGCGGCCTTCCGCGGCGCCATCCGTTCGCTGGATTTGGACGGAAAGAAGATTGGCATCGAGCCGCGTCAACTGCGCCTGCTCGAATATCAATATGTCAAATCCGCCGCGCCCAAAGCGGACTTCCCCGATGCCTCGTCAGCGCTGGCGTCGCTTCGGTTGCGGAAGGACGCGGACGAGGTCCAGAAGATGAGGCGGGCGGTGCAGATCGCCCAGTCCGCGCTCGAGTCCACGATTCCCCTCATCAAAATCGGCATGGCCGAAAAGGAGATCGCCGCCGAATTGGTCACGCAACTCTTCAAGCATGGTTCCGATCCCGAACTGCCATTCAGCCCCATCGTCTCGGGCGGACCGAATTCCGCCAACCCGCACGCCACGCCCACCGAGCGAAAACTCGAACGCGGCGACCTGCTCGTTATTGACTGGGGCGCGACGTTCGATGGCTACATCTCCGATCTGACGCGCACCTTCGCGGTCGGCGAAGTGGACGCCGAGTGCGCCACCATCCACCGCGTGGTGCAGGAGGCGAACGCCGCGGGGCGCGCCGCCGCCAAACCTGGCGTCCCCTGCGCGGAGGTGGACAAGGCCGCGCGGGCCGTCATCGAGGCCGCGGGCTACGGAGGGTTCTTCACGCATCGGACGGGGCACGGAATCGGGATGGAGCCTCACGAAGACCCGTACATGCGCGGCGATAACATGCAAATCCTGGACGTGGGGATGGCGTTCACAGTGGAGCCTGGCATCTACCTGCCGAATCGCAACGGCGTCCGCATCGAAGACAACGTGGTCATCAGCAAGGATGGCGCGGATGTGCTGTCCACGATGACGCGGGAGATGAGGGTGGTGGGATAAAACTGCAAAAATAAAAACAAATGGCGACCGTTGAAGGTCGCCATTTGTTTTATATGGAGATGGTGAAAATTTACTGGCAGGCAGGGAACTTGAACGACCCGATGCGGGTCTGCCAGTTGTTGCCGGTAGTCTCGTAGTACTCGGTGGTGTACCAGAAGGTGCAGTCGTCCACCGGGTCCACGGACATGGAGGAGTAGTCGCCCCAGCGGTTGTAACCGCCTTTTTGTGAGCCTGTGCCCGCGAACATGGTGGCTTCGGTCTGGCCGAGCGTGCCGAGCGGGTCGGTGACGAGGCGTCCCGCGTAACGAATGGCTGGATACATCTTGGCAGTGGAGACGCTATAACCGACAGCCATGTTTCCGAACTTGTCCACGGCGAGGCTGGGCATCCAGCGGAAGGCGGCATTGGGTGCGTACGTCCCCTGCTGGTAAACGCTGGGCGTGGTGGCCATGTTGCGGACTTCCATCCAGCGGATGCCGTAGGAAGTATTCGACACCTTCACAGTGCGCGAAACCCACAGGGACTGGACGCCGTTGATGTTGCGGTACTGGAGCCAGGTCATCAGGCGGTCGCCGAGGGTGTCGAGCCGTTCGGTGCTGCCCAACTGTCGGACAGATTTCGCGGCGGGACGCGTGAACGAGGCGACGGCGAAACTCTGCGGACCGGTGAAGGTCGAGGAGGAGGGCGTCGCCCAGTTGACGGTGAACTTCCACAACTTCATGCTGGTGTTCGAGCCGTAGTCGGACATGAAGTATTCGGGCGTGCCAGAGGGGGCCAGCGCGCCTTTCAAGTTGGCAGGCAGGAGGCTGAAATAGGAGGTGCCGAGCGTGAACGCCACCGAGCGGAGCGGTGCGCCGCTGATCATGTCATCGCGGTTGAGCGCCCACACTTTCACGCCGCCGTAGGAAGCGCCGCCGGTGAACATGTTGGCCGACATGTAGATGCCGTCGTTCCAGATACCGAACTTGGGATAGTCGTTCAGCGCGGTGGTGCTGGCGACGATCTCATACAGCCACCAGCCGCCGCTCACGGGATCGGCGTTCTTGGAAACGGCGACGCACTCATAGTAGGGAGGAGTGGTGCCATCGCCAGCAAAGGCGAAGTCGGTGATGATCCAGCGGCCGGAGATCTGGTCGTAGAGCACAATCGGATCGCCGTAGTTCAATGTGGCGCATGCGCCGGATCCGCCATTGGCGATGAAGAAGTTATCAAAGGTGAACGCGGCCAGGCGGGTGCCTGTAGCCTTGTCAAAGATACCGATGGAGGTGTTGACGGCCTGGATGTAATGGTTGGGGCCAACATCGCCATGGGTATCGGGCGGCCAGCCTGCGCCCCAATTTGTCAGGTCAAGACCTTTGAATGTCTTGATTGGGGCAGGCGCCACGGCCAGCGTCGTGCCAGTGATGGGACGTCCAGCAACCGCCTTGTTCGTCTGGATGACGGTATCGGGTCCCTGATCCTTGACGAACGCCGGCATCTGCCCCATTTCGCGCATGGGTCGCTGTTTTTCAGGACCATTTTTGGGGAGATTGCGTACATCGAGATCCATTGAGGCGGCCGCGGCGTGGGTCTCCACGAACGGGCCGCGGATTCCGCCAGTGGGGGCGGATTTGTCAATGCTGATGGCTTCCGCGCCGCCCTGCATACCCATCATGCGAGGCACATCATAGGCATACTGTGAGCGTCCATATGCCAGGAATGAACTCACCAACACGATGGCGATCAGGACGAGGGAGATTACTCGAATCGGCTTCTTCATCGTTCCAAGTCTCCTTGTTAATTTGTCTGCTTTGGCTTTATGCGACACGGTTGCATTGGGTAAGGTCGAGGCCGTCCTGGTTACCCAATAGGCGATAGTTTGCGGTGCAATATGCAATTGACGAGCGACCTGCCGCAAGCTCCCGCCATTTGCATACAATTCCATCGCTTGCCTTCGAACGCTTTCGGGATAGCCTTGTTTTTTGGGTTTGGGCGTGTACTTACGATCACAGTGCATACAACGATAACGTTGCATGCCTGCTTTCGTCGTCCCCGCTTTGTTTTGGCGGGTTGTCTCCTGACAATATGGACACTTTGTCATGGAAGCCTTAGCCCACTCTTTTGGACTTTCTCCTTTCTTGAGTTGGTCTTTTAGCCCACTCTTTTAGACGGCCTTACAGATTTATTAGGGCTTATCTTCTTATTTTCTCGCAATGCAACCAGATGTCAAGAGGCAAATTTCTGGTAGCGGAATATCATTCCGTAGCACATCACTCACTATTGCCAACAACATTGTCTTTACAGTTGAATGGGGATAAAAAAACAGGCGACCATTGCTGATCGCCTGTCTAATGCTATTGGAACGTACTACTGGCAACCGGGATATTGGAACGAGCCAATGCGGGTTTGCCAGTTGTTGCTGGTGGTCTCGTAATACTCGGTGGTGAACCAAAAGGTGCAGTCGTCCACCGGGTCTACGGACATGGAGGAGTAGTCGCCCCAGCGGTTGTAACCGCCAGATTGGGAGCCAGTCCCCTCGATCAGGCTGATCTCGGTCTGTCCCAGCGTGTTGAGCGGATCGGTGACGAGGCGTCCCGCGTAACGGATGGCGGGGTACATCGTGGACGAGGAAACGCTGTAGCCGATGGCCATGTTGCCGAACTTGTCCACCGCGAGGCTGGGCATCCAGCGATAGTTCGCGTCAGGCGCATAGGTACCTTGCTGGTACACAACAGGCGTGGTGCTCATGTTGCGGACTTCCATCCAACGGACGCCCATGGAGGTGCCAGCCACAACCGTGCGCGAAACCCACAGCGACTGGACGCCGTTGATGTTGCGGTACTGGAGCCAGGACATCAGACGGTCACCGAGGGTGTCGAGTGTCTCGGTGCTGTTCAGTTGGGGAACGCGGGTTGTCGGTCGGGTGAAGGAAGCGACGGCGAAACTGGTCGGGCCGGTGAAGGTCGAGGAGGAGGGCGTTGTCCAGTTGACAGAGAACTTCCACAACTTCATGCTGGTATTCGAGCCGTAGTCGGACATGAAGTATTCAGGCGTGCCTGTAGGAGCCAGCGCGCCCTTCAAATTGGCGGGCAGGAGGCTGAAATAGGAGGTGCCAAGCGTGAACGCCACCGTGCGGAGCGGCGCGCCGTTGATCAGGTCATCGCGGTTCAGCGCCCAGACCTTCGCACCGTAGTAAGTGCGCCCGCGCTTGAACAGGTTGGCCGACATGTAGATGCCGTCGTTCCAGATGCCCAGTTTGGGATAATCGTTCAGGCTCAGCGTGTCGGCGGTCAGGGTGTACAGCCACCATCCGCCGCTGACGGGATCGGCGGTCTTCGAGACGGCGATGCACTCGTAGTAGGGCGGTTTGCTCACGCTGGAGAAGGCAAAGTCGGTGATGATCCAGCGTCCCGAGATCTGGTCGTAGATCACGATCGGGTCGCCTTGATTGTATGTCGCGCAGACGCCAGATCCGCCTGCCGCAACGAAGAAGTTGTTGAAGGTGAATGCCGCCAGGCGGGTGCCTGTGGTCTTGTCAAAGATGCCGATGGAGGTGTTGACGGCCTGGATGTAATGGTTGGGACCCACGTCGCCGTGCGTGTCAGGCGGCCAGCCCGCGCCCCAGTTCTGCAGGTCGAGGCCCTTGAAATTGGTCAACGCAGACGGAGCCGCCAATGCGGCTACATCTCCCAGACCCTCACTGGTCTGGATCACGGGATCCGCCGCGCCGTTATCTGCGGGCGCGGGCATCTGTCCCATTTCGCGCAGGGGGCGTTTCTGGTCGGGACCGTTCTGCGGAAGGTTGCGCAGGTCTTTGTCCATGGAGACCGCTTTTCCATGTGTCTCGACGAACGGCCCTTTGATGTCTGTGGTCGGCTGGCCTTGCACCTGGATCAACCCCTCCCCGGCGCCGGTGTCCATGCCCATCATGCGCGGGACATCGTACGAGAATTCGGAGCCCGCATTGCCGCGGGTGACGAAAATGGATGTGACAACCAGCATCAGAATCACGATGCCGAATGCCAGTTTGCGAACGTTTTGGCTTGCCATACATTCTCTCCTTGTTATGGTTTTTATTGAGACGGGGCGTTGCTGGGGTTCGGTGTTTGAACGGTTGTCTGTCACCTCCAGAGAGTCAGGTTAACCGCAAAAAAGCCGCACAGGCTCTTCGTTTGTGATCGTGGAAAGGATGGGGTGTGGCGAAGCGTAGTTTTATCCGGTGGGATGGAATGGGTTACAATTTCTGCGCTAACCAGGATACACTTTCACTAACCATGTGACGCAGGAAACACCCAATGGATACGTATTGCAGTTATATTCGTTCCCACCCTGAAGACCATTTCAATAAAATCTACCACGACGAGCAATATGGATTTCCCCTCGCGGATGACAACCTGCTCTTCGAGCGACTCGTGTTGGAGATCAACCAGGCGGGACTCTCGTGGATCACCATCCTCAAAAAAGCGGACAACTTCCGCCGCGCCTACGATCAATTTGACCTCGTGCGGGTCGCGGCTTACGAAGAAGCGGATCGCGCCCGTCTCCTCTCCGACGCGGGTATCATCCGCAACCGACTCAAGGTCAACGCGGCCATTGTCAACGCACGGAAGATCCTCGAATTGCAGAGAGAATTCGGCTCGTTCAAGAATTGGCTCGACGCGCACCACCCGCGTCAAAAAGACGAATGGGTGAAACTTTTCAAACGCACATTTGTCTTTACAGGCGGCGAGATCGTGAACGAATTTCTCCTGTCCACGGGTTATCTCGAAGGCGCGCACGAAGCGGAATGTCCGATTTACAAGGTCATAAAAACGCAAAACCCGCCCTGGGCTATAATCAAATAAATCCCATGCCACAAACTATTTCCACTGCCGAACCCTTTTTCCTCCCAGGTGACGCCTCCAGACCCGCCTGCCTCCTCATCCACGGATTCACGGGCACGCCCAAAGAGATGCGTTGGATGGGCGACTACCTCAACGCGCAGGGACACACCTGCCTCGGCGTGCGCCTCGCGGGACACGCCACGCGTCCCAGGGACATGGTCCGCTCGCGTTGGACGGATTGGACCGCGTCTGTCGAAGATGGCTACAATCTCCTGCGCGGCGTCACGGATCGAATCTTCCTCGTCGGGCTTTCGATGGGCGGCGTGTTGAGCCTGCTCATGTCCACTCGTCTGGATGTTCGCGGGGTCGTCGCCATATCCACGCCGTACGAGTTGCCTATCCACGTCCCTGCCTGGGAGATGCGCGCCTTCAGTTGGTTCAAGACGTACATGCGAAAAGAAAAGGGAAGACCCGACGAAGGTTGGTTCGACAAGGATGCCTTCGCGTCACACATTTCCTATCCGCTGAATCCCCTCCGCTCGGCGGCGGAGTTGCAGGTGATGCTCGGCAGGATGCGCTTCGCGTTGCCGAAGATCAACGTGCCTGTGCTGCTGGTCCACTCGAAGGATGATAAATACGTCCTGCCTGATAATATGCGGCGCATCTTCGAGCGCCTCACCACGTCAGAGAAGGAAATGCTCTGGGTGACGGGAAGCGGGCACGTCGTCACGCGCGACGCGGCGCGTCAGCAGGTGTTCGAGGCCGCGGCCGCGTTCATCCAGCGAGTCGGATAATCCACCACCCTGAGCGGAGGTCGAGTAGCCCGTGATCGTCGGGCTTATCGAGACCGAAGTCGAAGGGTGATTCCAGAGGCATCGTTGAATCGCAATCTTCTCTTTATCGCGTTATCGCTCTTTACGTGGGGCATTGGCGAGGGGATGTTTTTTAATTTCGCGCCCATCTACATGGAGGAACTGGGAAGCGCCCCGCAACAGATCGGCGTGATCCTCGGCGCGTTCGGCGCGGCGATGGCGATCACGCACATCCCCGCGGGACGGCTTGCCGACCGATTCGGGCGCAGACCGTTGCTGCTGACTGCCTGGGCGCTGGGACTCGTTGCCACTGTCATTATGGCGCTCGCGCGTGACCTGGAGTGGTTCGTCATTGGGATGCTGATCTACGGGCTGACGGCATTCGTCTCCTCGCCCCTCAGCAGTTACATGACCGCCGCCCGCGGCAACTGGACGGTGGCGCAGGCGCTCACGCTGACGACGGCCACCTTCAGTTTCGGGATGACATTCGGCCCCGCGCTCGGTGGCTGGATCGGCGACCAATTCGGCCTGCGGACGGTCTACATGGTGGCCGCGGAAATTTTCGCGGTTTCGAATATGATCATCCAATTCATCGGCCATCAGCCCATCGAGCGCCACGACCCCGTGTCACCGCCCGTTGGCCTGTTATCGAACGTGCGTTTCCTCAATTTTCTGGCGGTGGTTGCGCTGGCGGTCTTTGCCATGTACCTGGCCCAGCCGCTCACGCCCAATTTTCTCGAAGGTGTGCGCGGGCTTTCGTTGAGCGAAGTGGGAGTCGTTTTCACAGCAGGCGCGCTCGGCAACGCGCTCGTCAGCATTTTGCTTGGACGCTTTCCCCCGCGCATCGGTTATCCGATTTCGCAAATGCTGGTGGGACTCTTTGCCCTCCTCATGTGGCGCGGCGCGGGTCTTCCGCTCTTTGCACTCGGATATTTTCTGATGGGCGGATTCCGCGCCGCACGTCCGCTCGCGCTGGCGCAGGCGCGCGAACTCGTCCACGATTCGCAATTGGGCGTCACTTATGGCACAATGGAGACGGTCAGCGCCATCATCTTTATCCTTACGCCGCCTCTCGCTGGTTTCCTCTTCGAACGCGACCCGTATCTCGTCTATCCCATTGCCATCGGCCTGATCGCATTTTCGGTTATCATCAGCATCCTCTTTGCCCCGCGTCATCCAATCACTGATCACTGATCACTGATAACTGATCACTGATCACTGATAACTGATCACTGATCACTGATCACTGATCACTGATCACTGGAACTCCCCATGCTTGAAATTGTGACTTTCACCCTCGGCCCCGTGCAGACGAACGCCTATCTGGTCGCTGACCCCGATTCGGGGGACGCGGCCGTCATCGATCCCGCCTGGGACGGAAAGCGGATCCTGTCCGAAGCGCGGACGCGTGGCTGGCGCATCGCCCACCTATGGTACACCCACGCGCACTTCGACCACATCGGCGGCGCGGCGGAAATCGCCGACGCGCTGAATCCGCTTCCGCTCGTCGCGCTCCATCCCGATGACCACGTTCTTTGGCGCGCGGGCGGAGGCGGCGCGCTCTTCGGCTTCAGAATTGACCCTGGCCCCGAACCAACGATTGATCTTGTCCACGGACAAATTCTCAAACTCGGAAACGCACAATTGGAAGTGCGTTACACGCCAGGGCACACGCCCGGTCATTGCGTGTTGTATTGCGCCAAAGCCAAAGTCTGCTTCTCTGGCGACTTGATCTTTGCCGGCTCTGTCGGCCGAACGGATTTACCTGGGGGAAATTGGGAGACGCTCGAGAAGAGCATCCGCGAGCAAATTTACACCCTGCCCGATGACACGCGCCTGCTTTCGGGACACGGGGAGGAAACAACGGTGGGGAACGAGAAAAAATTCAATCCCTTTGTGCAGGCTTGATTTCGGAACGCGGACTTCAGTCTGCCGCGCGGGCGGACTAAAGTCCGCGTTCCGAATTTGCAAGGGCGGATGCGAAGTCTTCGGGATACTCGGCGCGAAACGTGAGCGTCTCGCCGCTGACGGGATGCGCGAACGTCAACGCGCGCGCGTGAAGGGCGGGACGGGAAATTTGTGATTGTCGAGGGTCGAGTAGCCCGTGTCCATTGGGCGTATCGAGACCCGATTCTGTAACGCGAGCCCCATACAACGCATCGCCCACCAGCGGATGCCCCAATGCCGCGGCGTGGACGCGCACCTGGTGCGTCCGCCCCGTTTCGGGGATGGCTTCGACGAGGCAGAATCCGCCGAAGCGTTTCAGGACGCGGAAATGCGTCACGGACGGTTTCCCCGTGCGGTTGTCCACCACCGTGCGATGTTTGTGTCCCACGTTCGTGCGCAGGGGATGACGGGCGGTATGCTCGTTCCATTTTGGGCTTCCCTCTACGAGCGCGTGGTAGACCTTCTTCACTTCATGCTTTTCAAATTGAATATTGAGCGAGCGATGCGCCTCTGCCGTCCGCGCGAAGACGATGACGCCGCTCGTAATCTTGTCGAGTCGGTGGACGATCCATATCTTGCCATAATCCGCTTCGAGCATCTTCACGAGATACGGTGCGTCTTTTTCCCAGCCATCAGGGAGGACGGGCAGGCCCGCGGGTTTGTTGAGGACGAGGATGTGTTCGTCGAGGTGGAGGATTTGCATGGGGCTATTGTACCGCTGACAAAGAACCCTGTTTTCTTGCAGAAAACGAGTTTCTCAATTCTCTTGACATTAACGTTACGTCATAGTTTAGAATGCCGCCATGTTCACAGTCAAGCAACTTTCCAAACTGGCAGGCGTGACACCGCGCACGCTCCATCACTATGACCAGATCGGACTCCTCAAGCCGACCCGTATCGGCGGGAACGGCTATCGCTACTACGGGGAGGATGCCCTTCTGCGTCTGCAACAGATCCTGCTCTATCGTGAGTTGGATTTGCCTTTGGACGACATCAAGAAGATCGTGGGACGCCGCGATTTCGACGTGTTGGGCGCGTTGCAAAGTCACAAGGACGCGTTGCAGAAACAAGTCTCCCGCCTGAACCGTTTACTGGTCACTGTGGACAACACTATCCAACATTTGAAAGGAGAAAAACCCATGAGCAATCAAGGTCTCTTTGAAGGGTTTAGCGAAGAACAACAGGAGCAGTACGCGCTCGAAGCCGAGCAGATGTACGATCCTGAAACGGTCCGCGCATCGAACCGCAAGTGGAAATCCTACTCTGCCGCGAAAAAGGAATCTATCCTGGCCGAGGGGAAGGCGATCTATCTGGACCTGATCGCGGCCATGCCCAAGGGAGCGGACTCTCCCGAGACGCAAGCCCTCGTCCAACGCTGGCGCGACCACATGGACTACTTCTGGACGCCCAACCTCGATCAACTGGCCGCCATCGCGGAAGGCTATGTGAGCGACCCGCGCTTCAAGGCCAACTTCGACCAGATGCACCCTCAACTGGCGGAATTCATGCGCGCAGCGGTGAAGGTATATGTGGCGGAACGCAAGAAGTAAAGAAGTAAGATGAAAGAAGAAAGAAGCGAGGAATTTGACATCCTCGCTTCTTTTCATTCTCTGCCT
>DYKX01000006.1:0-15473 GCA_020722375.1 Anaerolinea thermophila | reverse complement strand
TCTGCCTTCTGCTCTCTTCTCTCTATTCTCTGCTCTCTCCTCACAACCCCATCCACACAAACACCGCCGTTGCGGACGTGCGGAAATACCATACCACGCTCCACGCGCTGTACTCTCCCTTGGTGTTGAACGCTCGCACGCGCCAATAATATTTCGTGTTGACCGCCAGGGGACTCGTCAGCGTGAACTCGGCAGGGGAAAGCGCGGACACCGTCGTGTCGAGGAGAGGCGAGGCGAACGTGGAATCGGTCGCAATTTGGATCTGATAGTGCGAGAAGGTCGTCCCCGCGGGGACAGTGGATGCGCGCCAGGTCAGGCGCGGGGTCAGGTCGTCAATGACGGCCCCCTTGAGCGGCGAGGTCAGCGCGGGGATGCTGGGCGGGTTCCCTGTGCGGAAATACCACACATTCGACCACAGGCTGGGACCGTTGACCCCGTTTGCGCGTACCCGCCAGTACAACGTGGTGTTGGCAGGCAGGTCACCGGGCATGGTGAAGGTGGATGGGACGGATGAGGTATTCACCAGTAGTGTGGCAAATGTGGAAACCCTGGAGATTTGTAACGTGTAACCATTTGCGCCGACCACATCCCTCCAATCGAATGTTGGACGGCGATTGAGGAGCGTCGCCCCATTGGCAGGCGAGACGAGGATGGGTGCGCGCATGGCGCTGCGGAAACTGCGCGTTGCAGACCACGCCCCGTAATGTCCAAGCGAGTTGGCGGCGCGCACGTGCCAATAATAGACGGTGTTTGGCAGAAGGGGGGTCGGGACGGTGAATACGGATGAGATGGTTGTCGCGTCCTGCACGGGACTGGCGAAGTCGGTGTTGGTTGCCACCTGAATTTGGTAGTGACCGAAGACCGTGCCAGTCGGGACGGTCACATCGGCCCAGTTGAGACGCGGGGTATAGTCGGTGACGAGCGCCTTATTCGCGGGGGAAACCAGCAGAGGCGCGGGAGGCGGATTGGGCGTGACGAACGTGGACGAGGCCCAGTCACTCGCGCCAGAAGCGTTGACGGCGGTTACGCGCCAGTAATACCTGCGTTTGGCGAGCAGGGGCGAGGCGGGGGTGTAACTGGTGGTGAGGCTGTTGGCGTTGATCGCGAACGTGGCGAAATCGGCGCGGAGAGACACCTGGATATGATATCCAAGCGCACCGTCCACGGCCTGCCAGGTCAATTTGGGTTGCAGGCTGTCCACCATAATTCCGATTGGCGAAAGGAGCGTGGGCGCGCAGGTTGTCGTCGTGATGTTTACATGATTGCTCGCGGCGGACTGGATGCTATCTTTGACGGCCTTCACGTAAAACGAGTGCGCGCTATTACACGCCAAATTCTGGACCTCGTAACTGGTCGTGACTCCTGAAACGCTTGCAATCTGCGTGCCGCCCATGAAGACGAGGTAGTTGTCCACTATATCGGTGGAGGCGGTCCACGTCAGGTGGACGCCCGTCGAGGTGACCGAGTCCGCTGTCAGTCCAGTGGGGGCGGCGGGAGCGGGGATGCCTCCTCCGCTGTCTGGAACGGTGAGCGGCCCGTCGAGCACGTCGCTGTCAATGTTGATCGTTACGTTCCCCCAGGTCTCATTGTGCCCGCCCGCGTATTGGCGCAGGCGCCGATGGTTGTTCCAATATGTGTCAGGGATGTAGCGGGAGCCGTAAACAGAAGCATCGGATGTGTAGGAAGCCTCAGTCCAATGCGCGAGCCAGACTGCATCGGGTTGGTATTCGATCCCCCACCAATCAACGGCGTTGAGCGGTGAGGCATACACACCTGCCAGATTGCCGCTCGATTGCATTTGATACGTCCAGCCGCTGATGAAGGCCGTAGCCGCGTTGCGGCAGATTGTGTCACTTTCCGAGAAGTGTTCGAGATCGTAGTAAATGATCGTGCCAGCGCCATCGGCATTTGTCAGTCCGAGGGATTTTGCAACGGCGATAGCCGCTTTTGCTTCATTGACACCTTGAGTGTAAGCAACGCTTTCTGTACTGCTAAAGACATAGGCGGGATTTGTACTCCAACATGGAGCCTGCGGCCCCACCCAGGTGGGAATGAACCTCCAGCCTTGGTTGTATAACTTGAGCAAATACGTTGAGGTGAGCGCGGTGTTGGCGCACGCCCGCATACTGCCGCCGATATACAAATTCACCGCGCTATACGGACTGTTGTTCCACCACTCCTGCATTTGCGGCAAGGTGGGGATTTCGCACGCATCGAATCCCTGACCCGCGTAGGTGGTTGTATTGGGGTCGGTGAACAGGGATGTCTTCTGGACGCTGGAGAAATTTCTGCGCAAGACAGTTTGACCGTTGGGCAGGCGCATGGGGACTTCGCCGCGCGTCAGCAATTGGACTTCCTGCACGCAGACTCCGCCCGCGCACTCGCCCGATTCTTCCAACCTCCATCCCGCCTCATTCTGGACCTCGAGCGGGGCGCGGCTTTCTGAATCGGATTCCCAACTGCGGCCTCCATCGCGCGTGCGGAAGGTTTCATTGCCTGTCGGTCCGCCCGATACCCAGCCATTATTCTCGTCCGTAAATGTGACGGGTTCGCCGAGCGGGATCTCGCGTTCCGTCCACGTCTCTCCGCCATCGAAGGTGACGAAGAGCATGCCCCGGCTGAAGTTGATGCCTGTGGCAAGTTTGAAAACCAGCCAGCCATGCGATTCCGTCCGCCATTTCATGAAGATTTTGGCGATGGACGCATCCGCAGCGCGGAGGACGGGCAGGCGCAGTGCGCGGGTCTGCCAGGTGCGTCCGCCATCGGTGGTCGAAGCGAGGGAGTAGCCGTTCGTAACGGAGACCACCGTCCAGCCGCGGGAGGCATCGAGAAAGTCCACCGCCTGAATGTTCGCGGCGGGGGTGATGTCGGTCCAGGCTGCGCCGTCGTTTTTTGTCCAGTAAAGTTTGCCGCCGAAGAGCATCCATCCCGCGCGCGCGGAGACCTGCTCGAACGCGTCGATGCTGGGGACGCGGGCCGCCGTCTCGGGTCCCGCCTGCGCCGATGCGCCCAGCGCCAGAAGCATGGCCGCGAGGCAGAGGGCGGTGAGGGTGCGAACGTATTTTGAAACACGCATGATAAAACTCCTGTCAAAATCATCATATCAAATCTGCGGGACGGTTTCATGAACAAGACATTGCAAATTCTCTCATCATTTCTGACGTTTCGCCTCCCCCAAGCGTACTTGTCAATTATGTCAGGGAACCTGCTCTGTTGCGAGCATTCATTAAGAGCCTATCCGAAAAACCCGTCAGCGCACCAAACCGATGGGGCGGCAGTTCAACTGCCGCCTGACTTTAGCGGTCATCCTGGCGCTTTGGCGTGCCAACAAAAACCTCGCGAGGGACATGAGTCCTTTGCGAGGTTCGATGTTTTACTCTGCGCAACTTCACGGCGTTAAAGGCGGCGCCACCGCAATTTCATAATGCGAGATCGCCTTCCACAGGGGCGGCGGCCAATAAATGAGAACAGCCTTCCCGATCACATTTTCGATTGGCAACAATCCCCACGAATGCGAATCGGACGAGTCGTTGCGGTTATCGCCCAGCACGAACAGATACCCATCGGGCACCTGCCACTCTCCCTGATAGGCGGGGGCGGCGGCAATGTATGGCTCCGAGAGCGCCTGCCCGTTCACGATCACCTTCATGTTCCTGACCTGCACCGAATCTCCTGGCAGGCCGATGATGCGTTTGATCAAATCCTGCGGCGGCTCGCCAGGGTATTTGAACACGATAATATCCCCGTGTTGCGGTTCGCCGATCTTGTACGATAACTTGCTCACCAGCACATACTCGCCATCTTGCAGGGTGGGTATCATGCTGTAACCGTCCACGCGGACGCGCGCCGAAATGGCATTGATGCCGAAATACAGCACCACAGCCAGCGCCAGTGTCTCAGCCAGATCGAGCAGGAACTGTTTCCAATTCGTCCTTTCTGTTGTTGGAGCGGGGAGTGTGTTAGGGGTTGTTGGCACGTCACTCGTCAGATCGGGCGTGGGCGTGCTCGGTGTGTCATTTGTCGGTTGAAATGGGTCCATTTGTCTCCAAAAACACGGCGATTATACCCGACCCCACACAAAATACGTCGGCACGTACAGCACGCGTTCGCCGCGTTCCCAGGCCTGCTCATCCAGCAATTTCATTTTGTGGATGTCTTCGCCCGAAACGGACGCGGCCAGATCGGCTTCCAGCGCCGCCCATTCTTTTTCCCGCTCCTCGCGTGACGCTTCACTCCCTGACCTTTGAATGGTTCCTGTTTCGATGACCTCGATCCCCGCCCGCGCGAACGTCTCCGCGAGACGCGCCCCGAAGGATGGGTCTGCCCCTTGTGCGCGCAGCGCCTCGGCCTGCCATCTTCCCAGCGGCGCGAGGGACTCGGGCTGGTCTACGCGCTGGCTGTAATCTGGCTCGGCCAGCGCCAGCACATGTCCCTGCGGACGCGTCACCCGCGCCATTTCGCGGACGGCGGTCAGCGGGTCGCGCATCCACAGCAGGAGGAAGTGGCAGAAGGTGATGTCGAAGGCATAATCCGCGTAGGGAAGCGATAACGCGTCCGCGTGGACGAGGGAAACGCGCGGGGTGTGGAGACGCGTCTCGGTCAGCGCGGCCCGCGCAAGGTCCAGGCCGTGAACCGAGGCGGAGGAGTCAATTTCGGAAAGGATCGCGCCCGTCCCGCATCCCACTTCGAGGACGCGTGAGGCGCGTTTCAGTCCCGCCTTGTCAAAGAGGTATGCGCGCAGGTCGTGTGTCCAGCGGGCCTGCTGGACGTAACGGTCATGCCAGTTCATGCCACTCGCGGACGAATTTGACCTGCTCATCGGTTTCGGGCGTGCGCGGGTAGTAGGCGCGGCGCGGGTCGTGTTCCCACCACTGGGCGAGTTGTGCGAGGGCCTGGTCGCCCGTCATGCCGTGGCGGACGAGGTAACAGCCGACAGTGGTTCCTGTGCGTCCGATGCCGCCCCAGCAGTGCAGGTAGATGTTTCGGTTTTTGGCGAGCGCGTCGTCAATGTGGTTGAGGATGTCCGCCATTTCAGCGTGCGTGGGCAGGCCAAAATCATGGACGGGAAGGTTGATGACCTTCACGTCGCGGTTGTAGGCTTTGGCTTCCTCGCTCAGGATGGTGTTGTAGGGGGGAAGTTCATCGGGCTTGGTGAGGTTGATGAAGGTGTCGAGCCCTGCATTGAGGCAGGCATCCATGCGCTGACGGACGCGTTCGCGGTTGAACCCGCCAGGGTATTCGCCTGCGAGGAATCGTTTGGGAATGACCCAGTAGGAATTGGGAATGGGGAGGCTGCGCCTGTTCTTTTCTACTGCAAACATCATTTTAAACCTGTGCTTGTTACGCGTCTTTCATTATTTTTTTGCCACAGCCCACATGTTGAACATGAATTCAAAGTAGCCGAAATCCACCCTGGTCATTTCGAAGCCTGCGCGGCCGAAGTACCATCCCAGCAGGGGCAGGGTGTAGGCGAAGACGTGCTCGTGAATCTCCTCCGCGCTGACGAGGCCGATGCGCGCCATGAATTTCAGCAATCCGTCGGACCAGGCCGCGGGGGTTGTCAGAATCACCACGCCGTTTGGCTGAAGCACGCGATAGGTCTCGACGAAGAGGGCGGCCATGCTGTTGGGGTTGAGATGTTCCACCACGGCCAGCAGGGTGACCACGTTGAAGAAATTATCTTCGAAGGGTAACTTGGGCGTGGAATTCAGGTCGAGCGTGTGCCATTGGATGTTGAGCCGCTGTCCGTATTCGCTGGGAGGCAGTTGATCCACCGCGAATTTTTGCTGAAAGACGGTGTGTGAGAGAAAGTACGGATAGGAGCCGCAACCGATGTCGAGGATGCGCCCGGCGCGCAGTTCGGGGGGAATCAATGTGTTGGCGCGTTGGGCGCGAAATCTGGCGAGCAGGGGTTCGAGCAGTCCCCTGCCGCGCGTGAAACGTTGTTCGGGTTTGGACATGGGCAGGATTTTACTACGCCTGCCGCGGGATTGTCATCCCAGTTTATTGCGCGTAGGAACACATGGCCTGGATCATCTGTTGGCGCAAGGCCGCCAGTTCGGGATAATCATAGAAGAAACGCATCTTCTGGGCGGAGATTCCGCCGCCAGTCGCCTTGGGGTGGAGGATAAAGTACTCGAACGAGACCGCCAGGTCTTCTTTGATGTTGGTGGCGGCATACAGACGCGCAAACTGTTCGGAGTGCCTCATATAGAATTCGCCAACCGCCTGATAGAACTCATCTTCGTCGTTTGCATTGGCGTTGTAGACGGTGTCCAGCCAGTCATCGTAGATGCCGAACCAGAATTTCCGATAGAAGGCGTTGATGTACGAATCTGGCGTACTGCATCCCTCGGTGGAGATGAATTGCGGGCAGACAGCCGAATTTTGGAAGGGCGTGTAAATGAAATCTTCGCTCTGGATGATCTGGTCGGAATTCAGGGTGATGAGGTGGCCCACTTCGTGGGTGAGTGTCTCCGTCAGGTAGATCGGGTCGGTGGCGTCCAGAATATCCACGCCCAGTTCCCAACGCGAGTTGTCGTCGTAGTCCTGTTTGCCCACCCAGGCCAGTTTGTTGGATTCTCCATCCGTGAAGACAGTATATTTTTTGATCCACTTCCGTTGCTCGGCGGGGATCAGCGAAACAAAATACGCCCACACGCGCTCGTGCGCTCCCGTATCTTGTTGAAAGGATTTGTATTCCGACGGGACCCAAAGCACGTCGGGGTCCAAGATCTGGTCGCCGTTCACGGTATAGGTGACCAGGTTGAAATTCGAGTCGGTGCCCGCGTACTCGCCGCCGATCTCGCCCTGCGGCTGGGTGGACAGTTCCGCGTTGATGCGATCCAGGCAGGCGTTCAGGCACGAATCATCGGTGCAGGTGATGGGAGTCGGCGCGACGCGCGTGACGGTGGGGCTGGGCGCGCTTTCAGAGGCCTCCGTCACGGCGACGGTCGCGAAGGGAGTCAACGCGGTGGTGGGCGATGCTTCGACGGCGGGGGTGGCAGGCGCGACCGCGCGCTGGACGGTCTGGCAGGCGAGCGAAACCGCCAGCAGAAAAATACCAAAGATGATGAAGCGTTTCATGAATCCTCCATGGGGTTTCCCCGATTGTAACAGGAAGGTGGATTGACGATTTTGTTGGGGCAGACCTACGTGTCTGCCCCTTTGCCTCGGGCGAACACGCAGGTTCGCCCCTACGTGTAAATTTTCTCCCACGGATCGGTCAACAGGTTGCCCATTACCTTGTCCGCTTCGCCCTGGGCGGGGAGCACGTCGCCATCGGGTTCCACGTAGAGCCAGGCGCGGCCCGCGCCCGCGGGGACTTCGTCATCTTCCACTTCCATGGCCACGGGGTTGGTTTCGGAATACGGCACGGGCAGGTCCCAGCGCATGGTGAAGTTGAGGGTGTTGGCTTTGTTTTGGATGGCAAGCATATCGCCGATGAATTTTTTGTCGGGCGTGCTGAGCGAGAGGTTGCGGACGCCGAGTTTGGCGAGCTTCTCGATGGTCTTCGCGCCATCTTTGGCGATTTTCTTGTTCACGGTGAGGTGGACGGTGAGGAAGATGTCCGCCGCGACGATGAGTTTGATGGCTTTCCAGACGGCCGCATCTTCGGGATGGAGCGTGAGCAGGATGTGGTCGAGGCCAGTCTGGAGCAACTGCTCGAGGTATTTTTTCTTTGCCAGCGCCGCGCCGTCCGTCAGCAGGCCGCAGACCATGCCCAATTTCTCGGCGTGTTCGATCAGCAGGGGCAGGTCTTCTCGCAGGGTGGGTTCGCCGCCTGTGAACGTCACGTGCGGAATGCCCGCCTGCCAGCATTTGTCGAGGACGGCGCGCCACTCGTCGGTGGTGAGTTCGCGCGGGGCGCGCTTGGTCGGTGCAACGTCGGGCTTTGTCCCTTTGGGGACGCGGTAGGTGAGCGCGCAGTCGATGCGCAGGGGGGCGGTCAGGTCGGCCGAATGGGGCGCGACCCGCTCAAAGTCCAGGAAGGAAACGGGATCGAGGTCAGGGGTCTCGACGAGGGCCTGAATCCGTTCGGCGAATTCGGTGTAGTCTTCCAGCGCCTGCACGCGCGGAATGCGATAGCGCGAGGCGATCTCTTTGGCGGCGTCTTCGGGTTGTGTCCCTTTGATGAAGTGATAGGCGTACTCGGCCGCGGTGGGGTTGAGTTGCAATACCGTGGACGCGTTGAGGATGAGCAAGCCCGTGCCGTCCTTACGGAGTCGCAGATGGATGCGCAGCGGCTTTTCATCGGCCTGCATGTGATAGAGGCCTTCGGGCAGGGGTTGGACTTTCTTGAACTGGTCGGCGAGACGGTTGAAGATTTTCATGGTTGCTCCTGTTGTTGCGCAAATTGCCAATTTGCGCTACATGTGGCAATGCGAATTGCGTTACTTGAAAAGACCCAAGTCTGCGAGAAAGAGATAGATGTAGCCGATGAGCAGGATGGCCCAGCCCGCCATTTCGATTCGGCTCCACAGGCTTTCCACAGACAGGGTGAAATTTTCCTTGACGGTCTGGGTGATGCTTTCGAGATTATCGAGTTTATCGCGGATGGTGTTCTTCCATTCTTTGAGATAGAACTCGTCGCGGATGGCGGCGTAGAGTTTGGCAGTGTACCAATCGCCGATGAGCAGGAGGTTCTGGTCGGTGCGCTCGAAATCGAGCATGACCTCGAGGCGGTGTTCCACGATTCGGTGGATGGCTCCCCGCGTCCGGTGCGGACGTTTGCGGTTGATGAAAAACGATTCGTTGATGTGGTCGAGCAGGGACTCGACCGAGTCGTTCAACATGCGATACCGAAGCAGTTGATAATTGCCGATCTTGAACAGGACGATGTCGGACTGGAAATCGCCATCGGGCGAGATGATGACGGCGCCCTCCCAGTCCACGAGGGTCAGGTCCCTTTGTGAGTAGTGGACGCGCGAGCCAATGATCTCGTCGATCTCGGTCTGGTCGAACCTTTCGCTTTGCGAGCGGATAAAACGCGCGATCTCGGCGGCGCGACCGTCAATCCATTCGTCGGGGGCCGCGTCGGTCTCGCGGACGAGGAGGATGGTGTATTCCTCGAAGAGTCCTTTGGCGCGGTACTGCGCGGGGATGAGGCGTTCCTGCAGGGCCTGCATCAGTTGCATGCGCCGTTGCAGGGCGGATTCGGCCAGCGGGTCCCGCGCTTCGATGCGGCATTCGATTATCTGGACGCGTCCATCGTAGCGTTGCCTGACGATGGAAATGCGGCGGCCATTGATCTCGAAGGTTTCCTCGCCGAGGGTGTGTAATTCGATGTCCACAGGCTGGAAGTAGGGCGCGTCTTTCAATCCGTGGAACGGCTCAGGCGCGGGCGGCTGTCCGTTTTCGGGATCGGGAAAGGCGAGGAGGTAGCAGAGTTCCATGTAGTCGGATGGTCGAATAGTCTGATAGTCTGATGGTCACGAGCGGACAAAGTGTGGCAAGTCGCCGAAGGGGATTTCGAGCGACATTTCCACGAAGCCAGCGTATTCTCCATTCTTGTACCAGGGCGATTGGTAGATGAGTTTTTTGACGCCGTTCTTTTCGATGGTGTAAACGTTCCTGACGCGGCTGGCGAGCAGGCGCTCGGTCTTCGTCCGCGCGGGGTCGGGATGGCAGTCGAGCATGTTCGATCCGATGAGTTTGCGTCCGCCTTCTTTTTCGTAGCCTTTGGCGGCGCGGTCGTTCATTTCGAGCAGGATGCCTTCCTCGTTGCAAACGGTGATGGCGGCGGGAAATTCTTGAATCCATGCGTTTTCGTTCATAGGACTCCGTAGTTGGATGATTTGGTAGTTGCGTGGTTATGTAGTTGAAAAGCCGCGTATTTCGTGTGTACCTGTGTACGTGTTTACCTGTCTACTTCCTACAACGCGATGAGACTTGTCTCAAACTTCAACGGACAGCCTCCGCCACATTCCGCGACCACGGGACAGCCCTCGCACTTGGAGGGGAGTCCCTGCCGCTCGCGCAACTTGACGGACAGATCATGGTTCCAGATGGAGTCCCACGAGTCGGTCAGGATGTTGCCGACGGGCGTGTAATATGACTGGCACGGCAGGACATTCCCGTTCGACTCGATGCACATGCTGTAGAGCGCGGCGCTGCATCCCTTCACGCCGAGGTTGCTGGCGGTCGGATCGAACTCGCAGTATTGCGTGGGCGTGTACCAGATGAGACGTTGTCCGCGTGCGGCAGTCTTTTGGGTGGCGATGTCGAGGATGGGTTGCAACTCGCTCTCGCGCAGACCCGTCCCAACGGTCAGGCCTTTGCCCGAGTAGATGAGGGCATTGAGTCCGATGGTGGGAACGCCGAGGTCGGCGAGGAAATCCAGCGTGTCGGGAATCTTGTGGACGTTCGTCCGCAGCATGGTGGTATTGGTCATCACGTACAGTTTTGTTGCCAGCGCGTTTTTCAGCCCAGCGATGGTCTGTTTGAAGGCGCCTTTGAGACGCATCATCTCATCGTGAATCTGCTCGTCGCACGATTCGACGGTGATTTGGACGTGGTCGAGTCCCGCGTCCACGAGTTGCTGGACGTAGCGCGCGTCCGCGAGGCGGCGGGCATTGGTGTTGAGTCCCGTGATCTGTCCGTTGGATTCGGCGTGACGGATGAGTTCGGGCAGGTCGTCGCGCAGGGTCGCTTCGCCGCCCGTGAAGACAATGTGCGGCACGCCCAATTCCCAGAGTTGATCGAGGATGCGTTTCCAGTCGTCCGTTTTCAGTTCAGGGAAGTCCCGCTCGCGGGCGTTGTAGCAGTGGGCGCAGTCGTTGTTACAGCGATAGGTGATCGCCAGGTCCATGCGATAGGGCGCGGTCGGACGGTCGCTGAACGGCATGGTCGTGTCGAGTTCCAATTCGTGGACAGGACAGGCGCCATCGGGACGCAATAATTCTGAAATCTGAAATCGGAATTCAGAAAGATCGGCGCGCGCCTGTGATGCGCTGACGCGGTATTTCTGCTGGAGGGATTTGACGGCGCTGTGTTCCTCCGCGCCCTCCAGCACAAGAAACGCCATCAATGCCGCGGTCGGGTTCAAGTGCATGACGCGGTTGGCGTTGACGATGAGCGTGCCGACGCCATCGGGATCGATCCGCAGGTGGATGCGCGACTTCTCGTGCTCGTCCTCGCGGGTGTAGTGGTAAAGTCCCGATTTTAGATTTGCGATTTCCGATTTACGATTGAAAAGAGAGTCGAAGAACATGATTCACCTATAAATTGATGTTAAGTACGGCAAGATTTATCTTGCCCGCAAACTGGCAACATGAATCCCCATTCGGGGACAATGTGTTGCGGTACAGATGACTGAACACTGATCACTGATTACCTGCCTCCACCCGCGCAGGCGCAGGCACAACCCGCGCAGGCACACGCGCAGGCGCATCCGCCGCCGCTTCTGCCTCCGCCGCGATGACTGGATGCGCTCGGCTTGGGCGGGGGATTGGTCGTGCCTGTCACTTTTTCGGTAAAAGTGTTCACGTTGCCCAAAACTTTGTTGGAGAAACTCTGCACGCCTCCCACCACCGAGGCGGCGAAATCCGCGCCGGGCAGGGACTTGGTCCCGCCGCCCGCGGAAGTCAACTGTTTGCCTCCCGATGAGGTGGGCATCGCCGTCCGTCCCGAATAACGCGGGTCGTAGTGTCCCCACCATCTGGGCATGAAGACGGGACCCGTCATGGTGCGGCGGGTGCGGTCATCGTAATCCTTGTCGAGCATCGTCCACTCGATATTCTCGTCGTACTTCTGGCTTTTCACTTCGGGGGTGTCGGCGGCTTCCACCTGCGCCCAGGCTTTTTCCATGATGGACTTGTAATACTCCACCGTCTCCTTGCGGCTGAAGCCCTTCATCTTATCAGAGACGGAACGCACAAGGGCAATGGTCATATCCTGCAATAATTTGCGGCGCGGCGCGGCGTTTTTCTCGCCAAAGGCTTTCAGGAAATCCTTCTCGTACTGGTGAAGTTCCGCAGGTTCGGTTTTGGCAAACGACAGTTCGAGCGGGTCGCGCTTCACCACTTCTGCCGCGCCCTTCTTGATGACGCCGAACAGGATCATCGTCATTACCTTGTCCAGCGGCTGTTCCATCAGGATGGCGGCCTCCACCGCTGTCAGTCCGCGCTTGATGCCGTGTCCCTCGATGGAGATCTTGGGCGGCAGGTATTTCAGTTTGCGTCGGTTGGCATTGATGACGCCCAGAATCGGGAATCCAAAGAAGAAGATCCCAAAACAGCACATGATCAGGAAGGGCGTGAGAGCGTCCCAATCAATCAGCGGCCTGGCGGGAGGCGTGTAGATCGCGTCGGCGGGCACATATGTGCGCGGGAAGGACGCGCCAAATTTGTATTGTGTGTACGCGTTTGCGTTCGCCGAGTGCCAGGTGTAGGTGATGCGCCTCTCATTGTCGAATCCCGCTTGCGGCTCGGATGGGAATCCCGAAGGCGCTTCATGCCAGCGCGGCTCTTCGGGCTGGACGCCAGGCGGCAGGTGGAAGACCACCGAGAGTTCGGTGTTCCCCGTCACGTATTGCGAGCCGAAAAAGGTGGGGGCAAAATTGACCGACGCGTAGGCCTCGTCGTCCGAATCGGGATACAGGACTCGCTCGACGCTTCCGACGTACGCGTGCACGGTTCCTCTCTGACCCGCGGGGATGGCGCGGCCTCCCAAAACGATCGCGAACCCCGAGCCGTCTCCCTCGTAATCCCGCTGCGAGGCGGTGACGGGCGCCCCGCCCACGTCCGCGCTGACGGTGGACATGTCGAAATGGTAATTGGGCATGCCCACGTCCACGAAGTCAATAACGTGCGAGCCAGGCTGGTTGACAAAGACCCAGGTGTAGTCGAGGGACATCGTCCCGTCCGCGTTCAAATACACGTGGACGATCTCGTTCTCCACCGCGAAATAGTAATTGCCCTGCGCGGCCGCGGGGGAGGATATCGCCATCATTACAAAGATGAGCACAGCAAGGGAGAGGAGTCGACGCTTCATGAAATGCTCCTTGGGGTTTCAAGTTCCAAGTTCCAGGTTTCATGTCGTACGACCACCTGAAACTTGACACCTGAAACGTGAAACTGAATCACCACTTCGGTTCTTCGGTCAGTTGATAGACGGTATGGCAATAGGGGCAGTTGACCATCGGCGCGCCGTTGGCAAGCGTGATGTCTTTGGCGGAAAGTGTCCCCCCGCACGAACGGCATTTGAGCTCCTCGATCCTGGTCTGCCCGGGCAGGTCCACTTTCATCGTCACCTGCTGGACGACTTCGGTCTTTCCCGCCCGCGCCGCAGCGTAGACGAGTCCCGCGCCGCCCGCGAGGAAGAGAACGCCCACGAAGCCGAATCCCAGCCCAAAGGTCAGCCAGGACGCGTCCCCCTGTCCAGAGGTGGAGCCGATGATGTTAAGCAGTCCGTATCCGAGCAGGCAGAGTCCGATCAGAAAAAGAATCGCCGCGCCGACATAAAGCATTGGTTTCGCGTTCATAAGATGAAGCCTCCGATGACGATATACGAAAAGTGTAGCATTTTTTTGCACTTTCTGGCATATGACTTTTGTCTCTAAATATTCCTGTTTTTGTCCAATTCTGGGCGCGGCGGATTGGCTGTATACTTGGGAAAACATTTAAGAAATTCGGTGACACGATGACCCTTAAAGACGCATTCCAAAAATGGCAAGACACTACCCTCAAGAAGACCCTTGAAAAATTCAAGGAGCGCAAAGAACGCTTCGCGACCTCCTCCGATATTGATGTCCCGCGCGTGGCGATGCCTGGTCTCGATACGCCCGCTGGTTTCGATATGGACGAGAGGAGCGCTCGTCCTACTCAACCAGCGGAACAGGAATATCTCGACAAACTCGGCTTCCCCGGCGAATATCCCTTTACGCGCGGCGTCCAGCCGACGATGTACCGTTCGCGCTTCTGGACGATGCGCCAATACGCGGGGTTCTCCACTGCGGAGGAATCCAACAAACGTTATCGCTTCCTTCTGGACCAGGGGCAGACCGGGCTTTCTGTCGCGTTCGACCTGCCGACGCAGATCGGCTACGACGCGGACGATCCCATCGCGCGGGGAGAAGTCGGCAAGGTGGGCGTCTCGATCTCGTCCATCCGTGACATGGAGCAGTTGTTCGACCAGATCCCCCTCGACAAAGTCTCCACATCCATGACCATCAACGCGCCTGCGGGCGTTCTGCTCGCCATGTACATCGCCGTTGCGAAGCGCCAGGGCGCGGACATGCACGAACTGCGCGGCACCATCCAAAACGACATCCTGAAAGAGTACGTGGCGCGCGGGACGTATATCTTCCCGCCTGCGCCGTCCATGCGGCTCATTACCGACATCTTCCAATTCTGCTCGAAAGAAGTGCCATATTGGAATACGATCTCGATTTCGGGTTACCACATCCGTGAGGCGGGTTCCACTGCCGTGCAGGAAGTGGCGTTCACGCTGGCGAACGGAATCGCCTACGTGGAAGCCGCCCTCAAAGCAGGCCTGGATGTGGACTCGTTCGCGGGTCAACTCTCGTTCTTCTTCAACGCGCACAACAACCTGCTCGAAGAGGTCGCCAAATTCCGCGCGGCGCGGCGGATGTGGGCCAGAATCATGCGCGAGCGTTTTGGCGCGAAGAAACCGTCCAGTTGGCAGTTGCGCTTCCACACGCAGACCGCTGGCTCCACGCTGACAGCCCAGCAACCCGAAAACAATGTCGTCCGCGTCACCTTACAAGCCCTCTCCGCCGTCCTCGGCGGGACTCAGTCCCTGCACACCAACAGCATGGACGAGGCCTTGTGGCTGCCAACCGAGAAATCGGTCCGCGTGGCGCTGCGCACTCAGCAGATCATCGCCTACGAATCGGGCGTCGCGGATTCCATCGATCCGCTGGCGGGTTCGTACCTGATCGAAAGTCTCACCGACGAAATCGAAAAACGCGCCACCGAGTACATTCGTCAGATTGACGAGATGGGCGGCGCGCTCAAAGCCATCGAGCGCGGCTTCATGCAGAACGAGATCCAGAATGCCGCCTACGCCGCACAGCAGGCCATCGAGAAAAAGGAACAGATCGTGGTCGGAGTCAATCAATTCCAAGTGAAGGAAGAGATCGCGCTGGAGCGTCTGAAGGTTGACCCGTCCATTGAGTTGAGACAACGCGAACGGCTAGCCCAATTACGCGCCAGCCGTGACGCAGTCAAAGTCAAGGATTTGCTCGTGAAACTGGAGAACGCGGCACGTGGAACTGAAAATCTGATGCCGCTCTTCATCGAATGCGTGGAAAATGACATCACACTCGGCGAGATTTGTAATACGCTGAGGGGAGTGTGGGGCGAGTACGTGGCGGAGGGGTTTTAGATCAGCCCCCACCGCCTTCGGCACCTCCCCAAAATGCGACAGGGTTGATACTCTTTTCAACAACAAAATTCGGCTCATCTGTAAAGAGTGTGCAACGTGACAGTCACTTCGGAAGTGACTGTCAC
>DYKX01000124.1 GCA_020722375.1 Anaerolinea thermophila | reverse complement strand
AGTCTGCGCTCCGTTTCGGGTTACGAGTCTGCGCTCCGTTTCGGGTTACGGAACAGGCGTGACAGTTGGCATGGACGTGGGGATGGGCGTCTCCGCGAGCATGGCCAGCAGGGTCTCGATGGCCGCGTCCAGTTGCGGGTCGCGGTCATTGTTGTAATCGTCTTCGGTCATCGAGACGTAAACGTCGGGGTTCAATCCCAGTTGGTGGATGGTCCGTCCGCTGGGCGTCAGCCATTTCGCGATGGTAACACGCACCGCACCCTGATCGTTGGACAGCGCGTTCCAGTTCTGGACGGAGCCCTTGCCGTACGAGACCACGCCGACGAGTTTCGCGCGTCCGAGGTCCTGCAACGCACCCGCCACGATCTCGGACGCCGAGGCGGAGCCTTCGTTGATCAGCACCACCATCGGGACGTCCAACGCGAGGCCGCCGCCGAGGGACGCGTACGAATCCTTCTGGCCGTTTCCATATTGCTCATACAGTACCACTTCGCCTTCGGGCAGGAACTGGGATGTGACTTCCACCGCGGTTTGCAGGTAACCGCCACCGTTGTTCCGCAGGTCGAGGATCAGGCCTTTGGGGTTTTGCGCCATCAATAATTCAAGCGTGGCGATCAGCTCGGGCGTGGTCTTGTCGCCAAAGGTGGTCACCTGCACGTAGGCGATATCGTCCTCGAGCATTTTGCCCTCCGCGCTCTTGATGGTGATCTTGGCGCGTGTGATCTTGACGTCGAACGGGGCGCTGTCGCCGCGGCGAATCGTCAATGTGACGACGGAACCCGCAGGCCCAAGAACCTTCTGGCGGACGAGTTCCGCGTCGATGCCAGTCATGTCCTCGCCGTCAATGGCAATGATCATGTCACCGCTTCGCAAGCCCGCGGCCTCGGCGGGGGAACCCGAGATGGGGCTGATGACGGTCAAGTAGTCGGTGGTGGTGTCTACATAGGCGCCGATACCTTCATATTCACCGGAGAGTTGCTCATTTGCCTGTTTGAATTCAACGGGGTCCATGTACGAAGTGTGCTGGTCGCCGAGAGATTCGAGCATCCCTGTAATAGCGCCGCGCATGAGCGCCACATCGTCCACGGGTTGATCTACATACTGCTCATGGACGATGTTCCACGTCTCCCAAAAGGGCTGGAAGAGGGTCTGCAGTTCGCCTGGCGTGGCGCCCTGCTGTTCGGCCGAGGGCGAACTGACGGGGGGCGCGTAGGTTTTCGGGCTTTTTTCTCCGCCGAAAGGCAGGAAATGACCGACGAGGAATCCGCCGGAAAACGTGCCCGCCAGCAGGATGAAACCAACAAAGATGCCGAGAATTACTTTAACTGCCTTGTTCACAGGATGCTCCTTGGTACCGGGATTCAATGTGTGAGATTATCATGTATGGATTAAACAGGGATGAAATCCTTGTGCGGAAAGTATATGAAAGAAATAAAAGTTTGCGGCTATTTTTTCTCTTTCAGTTCATCCACCCGTTTGTGCAACTCGTCCATGGATTTATCATCTCCCCTGAGTTTTTTTATCAGATCGTTCCTGTCAACCCCCGAAAGTCCAATGGCGGCAAATGCATTGGTAAGAAACCAGACAAGGGCAACAAACCCAACGAGAAACAGAAAAATGGGATCATGTAAGATTGATGTATCCATGAACATCTCCTAATTCAATAATGCGGGCAACGCGGCCCAATCGGTGAATGCCGCGTCCGCGTCGGGGTGCGGCTCAGATTGGCCGTATAGCACGCTGAACAGGCCAAAATCACGGGCGGCGCGGGTGGTGCGGGGAAGATCGTCGATCATGACACAGCGCACAGGGTCGGTTGCGCCCGCGGCTTTCATGGCGATTGTAAACGACTCGGGCATGGGCTTGCAGTATGGCGACACCGCGTTCACGTCCACGATGCCGTCGAAGAGACCGTCCAATTCGAGCGCGGCGAGGACGCGTTGGGCGTGGGAAACGTCGGCGTTGGTGAAGATCCACTTGCGGGTTGGGAGGGAAGCGATGACCGAGCGGAGTGTCGGATTGGGAGTCAGGTAATCCCGCAGGGGCAGGTCATGCACGAAGGCCAGGAAGTCATCCACATTGACCTGGTGGTTGGCCTGCAGGCCGCGCAGGGTCGTCCCGTATTCGCGAAAATATTTTTCGCGCAGGCGCGGAATATCGGCGGGTGCAAAGCCCATGGAGTCGCGCATGTAAAGGTTCATGCGCTCCTTGATGGCATGCCACAGGCCCGTGCTGGCTGGATAAAGTGTGTCATCGAGATCGAAGAAGATGGTTGTGAATTTCACGGGGCGATTATAATGGATACATGCCCATTCGCCTTCTCTCTCCCGAAGTCGCGTCGCAGATCGCGGCGGGCGAAGTGATCGAGCGCCCCGCCTCGGTTGTGAAAGAACTCATTGAAAATTCGCTGGACGCCTCCGCCCGCGCGGTGACCGTGACCGTGCAGGATGCGGGACGCAAACGCATCGAAGTGGCGGACGACGGGAAGGGGATCCCCGCGCCCGAACTGGAACTGGCCGTCTCGCGTCACGCGACCTCGAAGTTGGCGCGTGCCGACCAACTTTTTTCCATCGGGACGCTTGGTTTTCGCGGCGAGGCGCTGGCCTCGATCGGCTCGGTTTCGCGGCTGACGATCACCTCGCGTGTGGCAGACGCGGCCTCGGGGGCGCGTTTGCGTGTGGAAGGCGGCATCAACGGCAAACTCGAAATGGTCGGCGCGCCTGTGGGGACGGTGGTGCGCGTGGAGGATTTGTTTTACAACGTCCCCGCCCGTTTGAAATTCCTGAAAACCGATGTGACTGAACGCCGCGCCATTGACGGCCTGCTGACGCGCTACGCGCTGGCCTATCCCAATGTGCGCTTCAAGTTGACCGAGGACAAAAATACCACTCTGCAAACCAGCGGCGACGGCAACCGCCGCGCCATCCTGGCCGCGTTCTACGGCGTGGAAGTGGCAAAGCAGATGCTGGAAGTGACCGCGGAGGAAGAGGGGGTGAGGCTGACGGGTTTTATCAGTCCCGTCGCGTTGACGCGTTCCAACCGCAAGGACATCACTTTCTTTGTCAACGGCCGCTGGGTCTCGGACACGCCATTGACGACCGCGCTCCTCCAGGCCTATCACACCTTACTGATGGTCGGACGCTATCCGATGGCGGCGTTGTTTTTGGAGATCAGGCCTGAGGATGTGGATGTGAATGTCCACCCCGCCAAAGCCGAAGTCCGCTTCAGGAATCAGGATCGCGTCTTCAGTTTTGTCCAGCGCGCCGCGCGGCGGACGTTGCTGGCGTATGCGCCTGTGCCGTCAGTGGCTCCAGTGTTGTGGGGAGGCGCGTCGCGACCTGTGGAATCGAGACAAGTGGGGTTGGATTGGAGCATGGCGGGTCAGCAGTTATCAGTGAACAGTGATCAGTCGTCAGTCACAAGCAGTGACGCTCTCCAATCCGAAATCGTAAATCCTAAATCGAAAATCGAAAATCTCCCCCTCATGCGACTCATCGGCCAGATCGGACAAACTTACATCGTGGCGGAAGGTCCCGATGGCTTGTATCTCATTGATCAGCACGCCGCGCACGAACGGGTGTTGTTCGAGAAATTGATGGCGCAATACGACCAGAAGAAAATCCCATCCCAATCTTTGCTCACGCCCGTCGTGGTGCAGTTGCCTCCCCAATCTGCGAAATTGCTCAATGATCAATTAACCATTCTCCATCATTTTGGTTTCGAAGTGGAAGAGTTTGGCGGCAACTCGTTCCAGGTGCGCGCCATCCCGTCCCTGTTCGCGGGAGCCGATCCCGCGTCCGCGTTGCGGGCGTTGGTGGAGGATTTCGAGGAGGACGAGTCCCCCCTCCAGTCCGAGGTGGAAGCGAAAGTGGCGGGACGTGTCTGCAAGCGTCTCGCGGTCAAGGCGGGACAGACGCTTTCCACGGAAGAACAGCGCGCCCTGCTCAGTGATCTGGAATCCTGCGAATCGCCGCGTACCTGTCCGCATGGCAGGCCGACGATGATTCATTTGTCGGTGGATATGTTGGAAAGGCAGTTTGGGAGGAGAGGGGCGCGATAGGATACGTGGAAACGTAAATACGCAGACAAGTACACACAAGTACACAAGTAGACAAGTAGACAAGTAGACACGAGACCTGTATACCTGTGTACTTGTTTACCTATCTACTACTTTCGGGGTATGGTTTTCGAATTCCCCGGCAACCTCAATGTGAATGCCGTGCCAACACCCACCTTGCTTTTCACTTCCAACGCGCCGTTGTGCCCCTGCATGATCTGCTTGCTGATGGACAGTCCCAGCCCCGTGCCGCCCGCCTTGTTTTCGTGTTCGCGCACGCGGTAGAATTTCTCGAAGAGGTGGGGGAGAGCGTCATCGGGGATGCCCATGCCCGTATCCTGTACGGTGATGGCGATTTCCGTTTCAGTGGAATCTGCGCTGATGATGACCGATCCGTTGGGACGGTTGTATTTGATGGCGTTGCTCAGCAGGTTGAGAATGACCTGCTTGATCTTGTCGCGGTCCGCTTCGAGCAGGGGCAAATGTTCGACGGATTCCACCTTCAGTTTGATGCGGTTTTCGTCCGCTTTCCCCTGCATCACATCCTTGCATTCGTAGATCAGATCGCCCACGCTGAAACGCGTCTTGCGGAACTGGACGCGCCCCGATTCCAAGCGCGCCAAATCGAGGAAGGAGGAAGCCAGCGTGTTCAGCCGCAGGGTCTCGTTGTGAATGTTGAAAATGATCTGTTCGCGCTGTTCCTGTGAAATTTCAGGGCGCAGGAGCAGATAGGTAGCCGTGCTGAGGGAGGCCAGCGGCGTGCGCAATTCATGGACGAATTCCGAGATCAAGTCCGATTGCTGGAAGAGACGCGCATTCTCGATGGCGACAGCGGCCTGCGCGGCCAGCACGAGAAGCAGATTCTCGTTCTCATCGGTGAATTGACCGTTGCATTTGTTCAGCACTTCCAGCACGCCCACCACTTTTTCCTTTGTGATGAGCGGCACGCCCAGCAGGGATTGCGTGGAGTAGCCCGTCGTCTGCTCCACTTCCGCGAAGAAACGCGGGTCTCTGTGGGCGTTGTCTATGCGGACGGTCTTGCGGTTGGTGACGATCCAGCCTGCGATGCTGCCGTCCAGCGGGACGATCAGTCCGCGCATGGTGGGCTGGTCGATGTTGGTGGCCACCTGAAAGTACAGTTGACGCGCCGTCCCATCGTAGAGCAGGATCGAGCCAGCCTCGGCGTCGGTGATCTCCGCGGCGGCGATCACGATTCGGCGCAGAAGTTCATCCAGGTCGAGGGTGGAGGCGAGGTCGCGGGCGATGTCTATCAGCCGGCGATAACCGTCCAGTCGTTGAGTTTCAATCTCAGCCATGGAGCACCCGTTCTGCAATCACTGGCAGAATACGAGCGGCATCGTCCAGAAGCACGGTATCCGCCCGGGGATTGAGGTAGGTGGATGAATTGTTGATGATGATGAGATGCGCGCCGTGGTCGAGAGCCTGCATCGGCAATCCCGCCACAGGCAGGACTTCGAGCGAGGAGCCGACGACCAGCATCAGGTCACACTGACGCGCTTCCCGTTGGGCTTCGTGCCAGGCTTTTTGCGGCAGTTGTTCGCCGAAGAGGATCACATCAGGTTTCATGATGCTTCCACAGTGGGGGCAGCGGGGAATATCTCCCTGCTCGATGAAGGCCTCCAGGTAATTCTTCGAGTCTGCCTGTTGAAAACACGTCGTGCAGGAAAGGGTGGCAAGCGTGCCGTGCATTTCCACCATGTGACGCGAGCCTGCCTTCTGATGGAGCATGTCTATGTTTTGTGTGGCGATTAAACGGATGCGCCCGGCCTGCTCCATTTCCGCCAGGGCAAGGTGGGCAGGATTGGGCTGGGCGTTAAAAATCTGCCGCGCCAGCGGACGAAACCAGTTGTAGAATCGTTCGGGCGCGGTACGAAAGGTGTTGAGGGAGGCCACTTCCATCGGTTCATCGCGTGACCAGAGGCCGCTGCCCTCCGATCGGAAATCTGGAATTCCCGAGGGCGTGGAAATTCCCGCGCCAGTCAGCACCATGGCCCGGTCGGCCTGGCGAATGAGATCTGCGGCGAAATCAACGGCCGAGATTTCCTGGGCCGAAAGCGAGATCATTTCCCTACGGCCTCATTTTGAATGAGGTGGTCTGCCAGTTTCATGATTTGTTTGGATGTCACGCCATCGGGCTGGCACAGAATGGCCGCCGTCTGCATGCGCGTGGCTTGCGTGAGCAGTTCGGGCGCTGGGGTGAGCGTCACGGTGATGGGATGGCCGAGTTTGTCCTGGACGACGGTGGCGGGCAGTTGCGTGTCCGAGCGGACGCGGTTATTCAGCGCCACCGAAATACGTTCTTTTTTAACGCCTAATTTGACCAGGTCTTCGATCAGGGCTTTGGTGTGAAGAATGGTGTTCGGCACGCCCTCCAGCACAATGACCGTGTCATCGCACTCGGGCAGGAGTTTCTGGGAAAACGGCGGCAGGCCGCTATCCAGGTCCAGGACGACATAGCGTGTCAGCGCGGCCAGTTTTTCGAAAATGGCCTCGTATTGCGCTACCTGGCTGATGAGATGCACGTCGCTGGGATGGTCGGACGCCAGAAGGAGTTTGACGCCAGAGATGTGTGGGATGAGGGCGATTTTCACCCGTTCACGCGTGATCTCGGAGGGGGCGCTGCTCAGGAACTTGACCAGCGCCTTTTGGCCGGCGAGGCCCAAATCCAGCCCGAGTGTGCCTTTGCCGGGCACCATCTCGGCCAGGGCTACTTCCGCCTGCGTGCGCGAGAAGAGTCCCGCCGCGAGATTCATGGAAATGGTGGAGACGCCCAATCCACCGCGTACCGCCAGCACGCCAATCGTGTAGGCGCGTTGACTGCCCTCTTCGACTGTGCTTTTCTTCTCGCGCGAGGCGGTACGGGTCAACAAGGCCTTGACGTGTGCCTGTAATTCCGATGGGTGAGTAGGCTTGGTCAAATAATCATCCGCCCCCACTTCGAAGCCGGTCACTTTATCGTCCAACTGCGTCTTGGCGGTGAACATCAGGATGGGAATGCCGGCCGTCAGCGAATTTTGCCGCAATTGACGCGTAACCTCGTAGCCGTCCATATCAGGCATCATCACATCCAACAGGATGAGATCAGGGAGTTCCTCAACGGCTTTGCCCAATCCCTGCTGGCCGTTGGTGGCCGCGCTAATTTGATAGCCCTGGCGCTGAAGCATTAAACCGACCAGCCGCAGGGTGTCAACGTCGTCATCAACAATTAAGATTTTTTCGGCCATGTTTCGTCCTTCCTGTTAGTTATGAAGTCTAGCATAAAGCAGGCTATCAAGCAAGAGACCCACTCTTCCAATGTGTTATAATATTTTTGACGGACAGCGCCCGTCTCTGGGGATGACAGGCTTCGACGGAGGAGGCTGGTCCCGGAATGCGAGCCGAGAGGCGCCGATCTCGTTAACTCAGCGCAAACCCTCAAGTGCCAACCGCACTTCCTATGCTGCTATGCCCCTCGCCGCCTAAGGTGAGAGCGTAACAGTACGGTCTTCAACGTAAGACCGCGTCCACCTGCCCCGAGCTCCGCCAGGGACAGGCCCGGGCGAGACAAACGCGGAGTGCTGCACACTACGCCGCTACCCGTGCAAAAGACAAAGCGGCTGACCACAGGCGGTTCGTGCCGGACGAGATGCCTGCGGTGACCACCTTCGACCGGCTACGCTCGTAGATTTCCGAGGGTCGAATCTTTCGGACGCGGGTTCGAT
>DYKX01000123.1 GCA_020722375.1 Anaerolinea thermophila | reverse complement strand
GCAATTTTCGGATCGCGGACTTCCAGTCCGCCCGGTGCAAACGGACTCAAGTCCGTACTCCGCAATTTTCGGATCGCGGACTTCCAGTCCGCCCGGTGCAAGCGGACTCAAGTCCGCGCTCCGCAATTTTCGGATAGGTTCTTAGTCTGATAGTTAGGTGGTTCGGTGGTTACGTAGTTGGCCGAACTACTTAACTATGTAACTATCCAACTACCAAACTGGAGGTTTTTTCCATGGCTTTCAAACTGACCTACGCCACCATGTTCAACCCGCCCGAGGCGCTGCACAAAGGCTTCGACAAGGCCGTTGCAACTCTCAAGCAGAACTTGGGCAAGGAATATGGCATGTTCATTGACGGCAAGGAAGTATTTGCCGATGAGAAGTTCGAAGTGCGCTCGCCCATCAACACCGATTGGGTGCTGGGCGTGATGCAAAAAGGCAACGCCGCACATGCGCAGATGGCCATCGAAGCCGCCCGCCGCGCGGCCCCCGCCTGGATGCGCACTCCCTGGCAGAAGCGCGCGGCTCTGGTCCGCAAGGCCTCGAAGTTGATCGAGAAGCGCATCTTTGAGTTGGGCGCAGCGATGGCGTTGAATGTGGGCAAGAACCGCATGGAATCGCTCGGCGACGTGCAGGAAACCGCCGACCTGATGTACTACTCTGCCAGGATGATGGAAGAGAACAATGGCTTCATCAAGCCAATGGGCAAGGACCCGCTGGTCGGCTACGACGCCACGAACATATCTGTGCTGAAGCCGTACGGCGTGTGGCTGGTGATCTCGCCGTTCAACTTCCCCTTCGCGTTGACGGGCGGCCCGACGGGCGCGGCTCTCGTGGCTGGCAATACCGTCGTCATCAAGCCCGCCACCGATACCGCCTGGATCGTCCGCCTGTACGCCGATTGTCTGCGCGACGCGGGCTTCCCCGCGGGCGTGGTCAACTTCGTCACGGGTCCTGGCTCCACGCTTGGACAGGCCCTCGTGGACAGCCCCGAATTTGACGGCGCGACCTTCACTGGCTCGTTCGACGTGGGCATGAAACTCTTCCGCGATTTCGCCCAGCACAATTACGTCCGCCCGGTGGTGTTGGAACTCGGCGGCAAGAATCCCGCCATCGTGTCGCGCAATGCCAATCTGGATGACGCCGCGATGGGCATCGTCCGCTCGGCCTTCGGCCTGCAGGGACAGAAATGCTCTGCCGCTTCGCGCGTCATCGTGGAGGCTCCTGTTTACGATGAACTGGTCGCCAAACTGAAAACCCTCACCGACAAACTCGTCCTCGGCGACCCGACCGAACGCGCCACCTACCTCGGTCCGGTCATCAACAAATCCTCCTACAACAACTTCAAGAACTTCACCGAAGAGATCAACCAGGGCGGCGGCCGCTTCCTGACCGGCGGCCACGTGAAAACCGGCGGCAGTTTCGACAAGGGTTACTTCTGCGAGCCAACCTTCGTCACCGACCTGCCGTTCGAGCATCGCCTGTGGCAATATGAGATGTTCGTGCCCATCACCACCATCGGCAAAGTGGACAGCCTCGACGAGGCCATGAAGATCGCCAACAGCGTGAACTACGGCCTGACCGCGGGCTTCTACGGCAACGCGGCCGAGGTGAAGTGGTTCTTCGATAACATCGAAGCGGGCGTGACGTACGCCAACCGTCCGCAGGGTGCGACGACCGGCGCGTGGCCTGGCTTCCAGCCCTTCGGCGGATGGAAGGGTTCGGGCGCCAGCGGCAAGAACGGCGGCGGTTACTACTACGTGCAACTCTACATGCACGAGCAGATCCAGACGCTGATCAAGCCCGCGAAGGCCGCCCCCAAGAAGAAAGCCGTCAAGAAAGTCGCTAAGAAAACCACGAAAAAGACGAAGAAGTAGGTCGTCGCTACACGCAATAGAGTAGAGCGAGATAATATCTCGCTCTACATTTCACATGCGAGATAATATCTCGCTCTGCATTTCCCATGAAAGAATTCATCGCCCGCATTGGGACGTTTTTCTTCATGATGGGTATCGGCCTGTTCATGTTGTTCGTCGCATCCGATATCAACAGGGCGCATGGCGGCGAGCCCACCAACTATACTTATCTCTGTATCGCGATCACCCTGTTCATGGTCGGTTTTCTGTTCCGCAGAACCGCCTCCCCGCCCCAGGCCGCGGACCGCTTCCGCTACGTCCGAAAAATTCAGGAACGGCGCGAGGCCGCGAGAAAAGAAAAAGCCAAGGCACAACAAAAGAAGTGAAAATGAACAAACTCCTCCCTCTCTCCGAAGCCATTGCCAAATTCGTCAACGACGGTGACACCGTCTACGCGGCAGGATTTACCCACCTCATCCCGTTCGCGGCGGGACACGAGATCATCCGTCAGGGCAGGAAGAATTTGACCCTCGCCCGCGCCACGCCCGACCTGATCTACGACCAGATGGTGGCGGCGGGATGCGCGCAGAAGGTCATCTTCTCGTATATGGGCAACCCTGGCGTGGGGAGCCTGCGCATTGTGCGCGCGGCCCTCGAACGCGGCGAATTGGAATGGGAGGAATATTCGCACTTCGGGATGATCACCCGCCTGCAGGCGGGCGCGTCGGGACTGCCCTTCCTGCCCATGAAGCAGACGGGCGCAGCGGACCTCGAGCGGGCCAACCCGTCCATCAAGCGGATCGCGGACCCGTACGGCGGCCCCGACCTGATCGCCGTCCCTGCGTTGAACCCAGACGTATCCATCGTCCACGTGCAACGCGCGGACGTGAACGGGAACGCGCATTTGTGGGGCATCATCGGCGAGCAAAAGGAAGCGGCCTTCGCGGCGAAGAAGGTCATCCTGACCGCGGAGGAGATCGTGGACGAGTCCGTTATCAGGTCCGACCCGAACCGAACGATGATTCCAGGCATCATCGTCAGCGCGGTGTGTCACGTCCCATTTGCCTGTCATCCCTCCTACGCGCAGGGATATTACGACCGCGACAACGAGTTTTATCTCGGCTGGGATAAGATAAGCGAATCGCCTGAAGCGACTAAACAATATCTGGACGAGTGGGTCTACGGCGTGAAAGACCGCGCCGAATACTGGCAGAAACTCGGCGCGCAGGAGCGGCTGAAGGTGACTCCGCAGATGAGCGCGCCAATCAATTATGGGAGGTATTAGCGGATGGCGGAGATGGTCGCCACGCGGCATTGATATGGTTAAAGAATTACCCGATGATGTCGAGATCGAGACAGCACACCAGGGAGAACGCACGTATCATCTTGTACACCTGAACGATCGGCGCATTCAACCTGGTTACATCTTCGATCATTTCCACGACGACCACGAACAGGATGCGCGGGACTGGTTGGCACGGATAGAAAAGGGATAGTGACTGTTCAACAAAGCGCTCGGAATAAACGCTGGGATGATGCGTTTGCCGTTGAAAGAACGCCGATTCACCCCCCGATCAATCTCCCGTACACTTCCACGATCCGACTGGCGATCTTGTCCCAGGCATAGCCCTGGGCGTATTCGGCGGCGCGCTGCCCCGTGCGCGTCCGCAATTCAGGATCGCTAAGTAATAGAGTCAACCTGTCGCATAGAGCGGAGGGGTCGCCTTCGGGAACGGTAAAGCCCGTCTCGCCGTCGCGGACGAGGAAGGCCAGTCCACCCACTTGCGAGGCGATCACGGGGGTTCCACAGGCCATCGCTTCCAGCGCCACCATCCCAAACGACTCGTAAAACGACGGCATCACCAACACGTCCGCCGCGGAGTAGTAATACGGCAACGTATCCTGTGCGCGCTTGCCGAGGAAAATCACCGTCTGCCCCATACACAGGTCGTCACAAAGACTTTGCAGGCGCGCCATCTCGGCCGTCATCAGGTCGGGGCTGGCATCGGGTTCGCCGCCGATGACCGCCAGGTACACGGGATGGGCAACACTCTGGAATTTCAGGCACGACATGGCGCGGATGAGCGTGTCCACGCCCTTGAGCGGTTCGATGCGCCCCACGAACAGGACCATGCACTGGTCGGGCTTCAAACCGATGAACAAGCGCGCTTCATCCTTGGGGATGGGATAAAAGTGACTGACATCCACGCCAGGCGGGATGACCTCCATTTTGCGGACATCGCCCTTATAGAGCCACAACAACTGCGCCTTTTCCGCTTCGGTCGCGACGATGAGGCGGTTCGCGCGTTTCAGGACGCGTTTCTCCCCCTCGATACGATACTGTCCCTCGCGCTCCTCGTCGCTGCGCGCAATGCGGTTCTTCATCTCGCCCAGGGTGTGGAACATGTGCAGGATCGGCGCGCCCCCCCACAGGTCCGAGAGAGAGGCGGCGGCAATCCCAGACATCCAGTAGTGACTGTGGATCACGTCATAGCGGATGCCCTTCTCGTCCGCAAAGGCGCGGATGCCATCCACGAATTGCGGGATGTATTCGGCAAGTTCTTTCCTGGCAATTGGATGCTCAGGCCCCGCAGGCACGTGGACGACGCGGTTGCCGTAGCCGAGGTCGTGTAACACGTGCGGCACATGCTCATCCTGTGAGCGCGTGAACACATCCACGTGGATGCCGAGCGCGCCGAGGGCACGCGTCAGGTCACGCACGTAAACGTTCATGCCGCCCGTATCCTTGCCGCCGAGGGTGGCAAGCGGACAGGTGTGGTAGGAGAGCATGGCGATGTTCATGGTGGAAGAGAGTAGAGAGCGGAGAATAGTAATTGGTAATTTTTGGACGAGGCGAGGACGGGAAAACTTGCTTGCGGGTTTACCTGTAATCTTGTATAATCCCCGCCGCTGTAGAACAAATTGCTAATTTGTTCAAACGCCGCTGTAGAACAAATTGCTAATTTGTTCAAACGCCACCGTAGCTCAGTCGGCAGAGCAGCGCCCTCGTAATGCGCAGGTCATGGGTTCGAATCTCATCGGTGGCTCAGAAAATGTCCGCTTCAGCGGACATTTCGATTTAACTCCCAAAAAAAAATTGAATGCTCCCATCAGGAGCATTCAAAGCCGTTATTAAAGCCCATCAAAAATCCCATCCAACTGCTCTGCGGGCACATCGAAGACTGAGCCGTTTTCGGGGATGGCCTCTTCCATCATCCACTTCGGGATGCGGTCGTCTTCTTTGGTAAATCCTGCGCGGCGGTTGAATTCGAGTTCCAACTTGATGGTCTCTTTGCCGAGCACCTGCAAAATGTTATCTGGCAGGTCGTCCCAGCCGTAGCGCGCCGCCAGCAGACGTTTCACCACGCCGTCGGGAGTGGCCGCGTAGCCGAAGCCCGCGAAGATGCATGCGCCGAGCGTGTCGTAACCCGCCATGTTGAGCTGTGCGTTGCGCGAAACTTCGATCTGCACGTTCGGGTCGAGGTGGTTGATCTGTGCGCGGATGGTCAGGCCCGCGGTATGATCTGCGCCCATCGGGGAGGTTGCATAGGTTACGCCCGTGCCTTTGATGGAGCGCGGCTCGTAGGCGGACATGGCCTGTCCCTTCACGGCGGGGACGCGTTCGATGCCATATTTCTTCCCAACCGCTACCGCGCCATCGCCGAGGATGCGTCCCAACTCGGAGCCCGCGTGAATCTCGTCAATCAGATTCTGCGCGTCCTGCTCACTGCCCCATTGCATCAGTCCCGCCTCCGCGGCCACGCCAAGCGCCGCGCCGATCTCAATTGAGTCGAGGCCCAGGTCGTTGACGCGCCAGTTCAGCCGACCGATCGAGTCGAGCGAGTTGATGTCGAGATTCGTGCCCATCAGGCCAATCGTCTCATATTCCAACGGCGAGACGATGACCTTGCCGTCCTCCCCGCCGAAAACATTCGAGCATTTGATGGTGCATCCCGCCATGCAGGCGTGAGAGGGGTCGGACGGCGCGCCACGCGTCAGCATGAACTCGCGCAGCGCCTCGCCGCCGATCTTTTCCACATCATCGAACGTGCCGCGCGAAAAGTTGTGGACGGGGATGCCCGCGAAGCGTTGCGTCAATTGCGTCATCGCGGCCGTGCCATAATCGCGATACGTGACCGACTGCAGATGCTCCATGACCGACTTGGTGTAATCCTTCTGTGCGACTTTAAACGCCTCCGCGTGGACGATGGGCGGCCTCTGCCCACCCGCGTTATCGAACACGATGGCCTTGATGTGCTTCGAGCCCATCACCGCGCCGAGTCCGCCACGCGCGGCGATGCGCGAGGGGACGCGGTCTTTGTCGAGATTCTGAATCCCAGCCGATTTCATCATCATCTCGCCGCCAGGACCGATCAACGCGATGGCAACTTTATCGCCATATTTTTCCAGCAATTTTGGCGCGGTCTCGTAAATGCCGAGGCCGACCAAACCATCCGCCTTTTCCCATTTCGCGCCGTTGAGTGAAAGATGCAACACCCACCAATCATCGCCTTCGGGCTTGTCTTCAACGATGAGCGCGTGGATGCCCATGTGCGTCATGTGGAGTCCCGTACGGCCGCCCGCGTTGGCTTCTTTGATTCCGCCCGTGAGCGGAGATTTTCCGCCGACGGAGATTCTGTCCGTGGACGAGAGCATGTGTCCCACCAGCAGGCCAGGTGCGAAGATGAGTTTGTTGCCCGCGCCGAGCGGATCGCACTTCGCGTTCACTTCGTCCACGAGGATGCGCGCAAGCAGGCCGCGTCCGCCCAATCGTTGCCAGGTGGCGGGGACGGGTTCGGTGGTCACTTCGCGCGTGCGGGCGTTGACGCGCCAGATTTGGGGGTGAATGTCAGTCATCGTATCTCCAATCAGTCGAAAGTTGAAATGACTTTCGATCTTCGATCTTGTTATGCAAATAGCGATTTCACCGCGTCGCGGAAGACTTGAGTGTGGTGATCCACGTCTGCCTGCGCGGTCTCGGGCGAGATGAGCGCCATGTTGTGGAAGGGGGTCATCAGGATGCCGCGGTTGAGGGCGAAGAGGTGCATGTAGCGGTCGAGTTCGTGGTCAATGGCCGCCGCGGCCTCGCCGCCGTTTTTCGGAGGGGTCGGGCGGAACCAGTATTCGGAGCGGTTGCCGAGCCGTTTGACGATCCACGGCAGGTTGAATTCCTGGATGACGCCTTCCACGCCGGCGGTGAAACGTTCCTGCAGGGCGATGGCTTTCTTGTAGAAGTCTTCGGTGAGGACGTTTTGCAGCGTGGCTTTCATCGCGGCAATCGAGAGGGCATTGCCCGCCAGCGTCCCGCCGATGCCGCCCACGTCCGCGTCGTCGAGGTCCATTTTGGCGGCGAAGGCTTGCGAGACTTCCTCGGTGAAGCCATAGATCGCGGCGGGGACGCCTCCAGCGAGGGGCTTGCCGAGGGTCAGGAAATCGGGCTGAAGTCCGTGCGCGGCGGTGTATCCGCCAGGACCCGTGCAGATGGTGTGCGTCTCGTCAATGATGAGATACGTCCCGTATTTGCGAGTCAGTTCGCGCAGGGCATCATGGTAGCCGTCGTCGGGATGGATGATGCCGATATTGGTCATGACAGGTTCGGCCAGGACGGCCGCGACGTCGCGGGAGGAGAGCGCAGTCTCCAGCGCGGCGATGTCGTTGAATTCGATGACCTTCGTTGTCTCGCGCGGGTCAATTTGCGGTCCCATGTTGTTGGGACGCGAGATCGGCGTGCCTTCCTCGTCGAGGACGATGAAGGTCTCATCCACGGAGCCGTGATAGCAGTAGTTGAAGACAAGAATTTTGGGGCAACCTGTGATCATGCGCGCCATGCGCAGGGCGAAGCGATTGGCATCGGTGGCAGTGAGCGCGAACTGCCAGTAGGGAAGTTTGAAGCGACGCTGGAGTTCCTCGCCGACCCAGATGGCATCCTCATACGGGAGCATGAGCGTGATGCCTTTTTGAATCTGCT
>DYKX01000122.1 GCA_020722375.1 Anaerolinea thermophila | reverse complement strand
ATGATTTCGCGGCGGTTGTTCTTTTTTGTCTTCATAACTCACCTTACGCAGTACTGCGAGATTTATCTCGCCCGGCAAGGCAACATGAATGTTGCGGTACGAGTAAACTGCGTAACATCAGTTCATAAATGAGGGATGGTGTTGCAAATCGGGAGCAGATAAACGTGGATATCCTTTTCCGTAGCCTGCCAAGTCAGGGATGCGTATTGGGTAATGGCTATGCGCCAAATTGCCTTCAGAGTGCCAGGAAATCGGAGGGAAGCATCCGAATAACTTAGCGAGCGTTTACTTATTGTAATTGGTGGTTGAAGAGTGGTTGGAAAGACTTAACTAAGGCTAAGGTGGAGAGACCGTCTGAGAGAGCCGCACCGCGTCCCGAAGTTGACACGAGTGAAATTGCGAGCGAGATATGATATTGAGACAGGCGCAACCTGTCTTAAACAATGCGTGGAACATGTTTGCATGGTGGACGTGGATTCGCCGCGCCTTGCCGGCCTGTCTTGTGATTATTTTGATTGAGATGTGCCTGTGCGCGGCATTGACGATGCTGCCGTTCTTCCTTAATTCTCCCCGATAATCAGTGCTTCGTGGCCAGCGCGGTGAAGGAGGCGGAAGATGGCCGAGGAAAAAGTCTGTGTCGCTAATCCGCCGCCACAGCCTCGACAGGGAGTCTTGGCACGCGTTCGCGGAGCAAATCTTTTTTGCTCATATCAAAAAATCATTTCCGTTCATAAACCAACCCCATACATCTGGTCGGGCGCGAGCAATTCGGGGAAGCGCGCCCGCAGCATTGTCCGCGCCTCGTAGCACAGGTGACAGGCATCAGCGTAGGACGAAGCGTGCGGAAGGTTGTACCCCGTCACCAGCGCGGCAGGTCCGCCCGAGAGCAGGAGTCCGCAGATCGGGTGCGCGTCCGCATCGTACTCGTCGCAAATCTGCTTCAACGATTTCTGGAACAAATTACCAATTACCAATCCCTGGCAGAGATGCAGGTTGCCGAACGGATCCACGTGGACGCGGCCCGGCTCGCGCAAATCTTCGTGCGGACATTCGCTGAACGACTCCCACGGATGCAACGCGGCGCGCGTGACGAGGAGGCTGGCGCGACCACGATACATGACCTGCCCCTCGTCCTGGATCTGCCCATGCGTTTCGGGCGCGTTGCCTTCGGGTTGCGCGATGGAGATCATCCCTGTGGGAATGTTGAGCCACTTGGCCGCCACCAGTGCGTTCTGCGGACAATCGCCGAAGCATTTGCCGCAATGAAACTCGTCACTGCTCACGGTCAAGTCCTGGAGGCGGCCTGCAAAAGGCTGGAGGTTTTCGATGGCATCGGCCACCGAGTTGGCCCAATAGGCGTTGGTGACGATGCCCACTGAAAATCCCATCTCCGCCGCAAGACGAACGCCCCTGGCAAGGACGGCGTAATATAAAAACGGTTCGCCGCCCTCGAAGTAAATGGATTCGACTCCCGCGTCGCGCGCCTGTTTGAGAATCTCCTCCACTTGCTCGAGCGTCAGCGCGCCCGTCTGACGCGGACTACCCCACACGAAGCAATGGTCGCATTCGTAGGTGCATTGGTACGTCAACAGAATGTGTAGGCCTGAGAGTTTCATGGGGTCTCCTTGCTATGCTTCCACTGTAGCAAAAATTACCCCAAGAGTCATGGGTCAAATATCACCTTGCGGGCTATAATTAAGTAACCCGCTTAGGAGGCCGAATGTCCAACGTCTTTGCGTCAACTCACCCACTGGTCGCCCATAAACTCTCGCGTTTGCGTGACAAAAACACCGAGCCGAAGAAGTTCCGCGAACTCGTCCGCGAGATTGCCGCCCTGCTGGCTTACGAAGCCACCGCGGACCTGTTGACGGTCCCGCGCGAACTGGAAACGCCCCTCGCGAAAATGGTCGGTTCCGAGTTGCAGGAAAAGATCGGCCTGATTCCCATCCTGCGCGCGGGATTGGGCATGGTGGAGGGAATCTGGGAACTGATGCCTGTCGCCGAAGTCTGGCACATCGGACTTTACCGCGACGAGAAAACCCTCCGCCCTGTGGAATACTACAACAAACTGCCGCTGGAGCCCACCGTCTCCGTCTGCCTCATTCTGGACCCGATGCTGGCTACCGGTGGTTCAGCCACCGCCACCGCTGACGTGTTGAAGCGCTGGGGCGTGAAGAAGATCAAATTTGTCGGGTTGATTGGCGCGCCCGAGGGAATTGCCGCCATGCAAAAAGCGCATCCCGATATTCCCATCCACCTCGCCGCGATTGACGATCATCTGAACGAACGCGCCTACATCGTGCCAGGATTGGGTGACGCGGGAGACCGTCAGTTCGGGACGGGATGAGGCGGTAATCAGTGATCAGTTTTCAGTGATCAGTAATCAGTCATTGGAGATTGGAGAGAAATGAGCCAAGTCAAACTTGAAGAATTGGCACAAGGCAACAATGCCTTCGCCCTTGATCTGTACCAACAACTCAAGAGTACAGATGGCAACCTGTTCTTCTCGCCGTTCAGCCTGTCTACCGCACTGGGGATGACCTACGCGGGCGCGCGCGGCGAGACCGAATCCCAGATGGCGCGCGTCCTGCACTTCGAGCAGACGGACGGGCTACACGCCGCATTTGCAAACTTGCAGGCGAAACTGACAGAGGCGGAAGCGCAGGGCGGAATCAAACTCAAAGTCGCCAACTCACTCTGGCCGCAGGCGGGATACGCGTTTCTGTCCGAATTCATCTCGCTCATCCAAACATACTATGGCGTAACCATCACCCCCGTGGATTATGGCGACGCCGAGGCCGCGCGAAAAACCGTCAATGGCTGGGTGGAGGAAAAAACTGAAAAGAAGATCACCGACCTGATCCCGCCAGGCGTGTTCAACGCCTGGACGCGCCTGACGCTGGTCAATGCCATCTATTTCAAAGGCAACTGGGCTGACAAGTTCGACGCGCGGCTGACGAAACGAGGCGATTTTTGGTCGCCGCAGGGAAAAGTTTACGCGGCCATGATGAGCCGCACGGACGAATACAACTACGCGGAAACCGAGTCATCCCAAATCCTGGAACTGCCCTACGCGGGAAATGCCTTGTCCATGCTCATCCTACTCCCCAAAGAAAAGGATGGGCTGGCCGAGTTCGAAAGTCAGTTGACGCCCGCGTACCTCGAAGGGGTAATCGCGAAATTATGGCAACAGCAAGTCTTCGTCACGGTGCCGAGGTTCAAAATCGAAGCGGCCTTCCAATTGAACGAGGCATTGATCGAGCTGGGCATGTCCGACGCCTTCGACGATGACAAGGCCAACTTCGCAGGCATGGACGGCAACGAGAAGGGTCTGTTCATCTCCGCCGCCCTGCACAAGGCTTTCATTGACGTAAACGAGGAGGGCAGCGAGGCCGCTGCCGCGTCCGCCATCGTTATGACATTGCGCAGCGCCCCGCCCCAGCGTCCGCCCCTCTTCCGCGCCGACCACCCCTTCCTCTTTCTCATTCGCGAGAATAGGACGGGCAGCATCCTGTTCATCGGCAAGGTAGTTAAGCCATGAGGTGACTCTATGTGGAAAATTATCGCCTTCGTAATAATCAGCCTGCCCATCATCTATATCTCGCGCGCCTCCCTGCCGCATCCGCGCTCGCACGGTTTCCATCGCTTCTTCGCCTGGGAAGCCATCCTCGGACTCTTCCTCCTCAACGTGGACTTCTGGTTCCGCGACCCGTTCGCGTGGTACCAAATCATCTCATGGGTTCTGCTCTTCGCGTCCTTCATTCCTCTCGGATTCGGCGTTCACGCCCTGCGCGTGCGCGGCAAACCGACCACTCACCGCGAAGACGATGCGTCGTTGTATAAGTTCGAGAAAACCACACAACTTATTACAACAGGCATCTATCGTTTCATCCGCCATCCGCTTTACAGTTCCCTGCTCCTGCTGGCATGGGGAATCTTCTTCAAGTTGCCATCCTTCTTCGGCGGAATTCTGGTCGCCGCTGCGACCGTCTTCCTCGTCCTCACCGCCAAAGCGGATGAAGCCGAATGTGCCAAATTCTTCGGCGAATCATATCGAGAGTACATGAAAAAGACCAAGATGTTCATTCCGTATCTGTTTTAGTCAAGAAGGAGCGCGGACTTCAGTCCGCAAGAAGGAGCGCGGACTTCAGTCCGCTTGTGGTTGCGGACTAAAGTCCGCGCTCCTTGACAAGAAACCATGAAAGCCATGCTCCTGCGCGGACTCGCTCCGCTGGCACAAAATCCCACTCCCCTCTCGCTCGAAGACATCCCCGAACCGACACTCGGCGTGGGCGAAGTATTCATCCACGTCACGCGCTGCGGAGTCTGCCACACGGAATTGGATGAGATCGAAGGGCGGACTCCGCCTCCGCGTTTACCTGTCATTTTGGGACATCAAGTGGTCGGGACCATTGAGGAGGGAAAAAACAAAGGTCAGCGCGTCGGCGTGGCGTGGATCGCGTCCGCGTGCGGCGAATGTGACTACTGCAAATCGGGGCAGGAGAATCTCTGTCCGCAGTTTCGCGCCACTGGCCGCGATGTGGACGGGGGTTATGCCGAGACCATGAAAATCCGCGCAGATTTTGTGCATCCCATTCCTGATTCGCTGTCCGATTCCGAGGCCGCGCCGTTGCTGTGCGCGGGCGCGATTGGATACCGCTCCCTTCGACTGAGCAATTTGCGCGATGGACAGTCTCTGGGGCTGATGGGGTTTGGGGGATCAAATCATCTCGTGCTAAAGATGGCGGTACACAAGTACACACGTACACAGGTATATGTCTTCAGCCGAAGCGAGTCGGAACGCGAATTTGCTTTGTCGCTTGGGGCAACATGGGCTGGCGCGATTGACGAAGTCCCGCCCGCAGAGTTGGATTCGATCATAGACACCACTCCCGTCTGGCGTCCAGACCTGGAAGCGTTGAAGCGCCTCAAGCCCGGCGGACGACTCGTCATCAATGCCATCCGCAAACAGGACACCGACCAGCACATCCTGTCCACGCTCGATTATCCGTCGCAGTTGTGGATGGAGAAGGAGATCAAGTCGGTGGCGAATGTGACGCGGGCAGATGTGCGCGAGTTTTTGTCGCTGGCGGCGGAGGCGGGCATCAAGCCAGAGTTTCAGGAATACGAATTGAAGGATGCCAATCAGGCATTGGTGGAAATGAAGCAGGGAAAAATCCGAGGAGCGAAGGTTTTACGCGTGAACTGACAAGTTATCCTTTGGACAGGATAAACGATGGCCTGCAAAACATTCGCTATTACAGATATCTTCGAGTGATCTATGTGCCTGGCGCAAAACCCGGCAGCGTCTTTGTAATAACGGCGTACGAAGCGCATGGAAAGGCGTTGGCGGCATATCGCCGGCGCAGACCGTCACTACATGGAAATTTACTTCGGCACAACCTGATACACCGCAAATTTCCCATTCATGAATACCCTCGTCACCAGCACGGACGGGTTACAGGTCTCGATATCGTCGGGAGAGATTTGGTCGACTGCGCCGCGTGATTTGCGGAGAACAACGTATTTCGCGAAGGGAAGCGCGCCGCAATCGTCAATCAGCAGGGAATTGCGGTCGGTGAAGAGACGCAGGGCACGCGGCTTGTAAAAGGCGATCACACTGTTGGGGGACGTTTCCAGTTTGACGTACTCGAACATCTCCAGCGATAGGGGATCATAGACATTGCCGTAGGGACCGCGTCCCTGGGCGAGGTTGTCGCGGGCGAGGCCGAGGGAGGTCCACGCGAAGGCGGCGATGATGACCAGCCAGAAGCCGCGCGTCAGCCACAGGCCCGCGCGCGGGAATTGGGAGGTCAACGCGAAGAAAGTGGCCGTCATGCCCTGATACGCGAAGTAGACGAGCAGAGGCAGAAGCGGAAAGAGGAAGCGAATCCCCTGCTGGTCAGGCCAGAGGATGAAGAGCGCGTAACTCAAGACGAGATAGGCGATGAGGGAAAAGTCTTTTTTGAAATTCAGGACGATGCCGCCGAAAATAAAAGGAAGCAATATACCGTAAATGATTTCGGGATATGGCAGGTCGCTGAAAAAATAGGCAGGCAGGGCAAAGTACGCAGAGAGGTTGTCCGCGAGGCTGGAGAGGGAGATGAGCGAGAGATGCTCGAAGTGCGATCCCTCGCCCGCGGGGAAGAGGAGCAGGTTGGCGAGGGTGAGGAGACCAAAGACGAGGTAGGGAATCGCCTCGTTGGTCAGAATCCGCTTCCAGTCAGGGAGGAGGCGGGGACGCGTTTGGAGGGTGTCAAAGGCCTGGGCGAGGAAAAGAGTCGGGACGAGGAGAATCCCATTTGTCCGCACAAAGAAAGCGCAGAAGAGTGCAATGCCGAGGAGAATATTTTTGTAGAGCGAATTGCCAATTCGCTCCATAAGAAGCAGGCCGAGAGTGGAGAAAAAGAGGAAGGCGATGTCGGAGGTGAGTTGGTTGTTGAAGTTGAGCAGGAGCGGGCTGAAGGCGAAGACGGCGAGGACGAGCGCGGCTTCGAGCGGCGGCAGGCGGCGGGCGAGGAGCAGGTAAAAGACGATGAGGAAGAGCGCCCAGAAAATCAGGTTGATGGATTTGAGGCAGAGGATGTTGAGCGGACCGCAGACAAGGGTGAACGGCGCGAGCAGCGCGGGGAAGCCCCAGGGGTACGCGTCGGGACCGATGAAGTGCGTGGACTCGCGCATGGTGAAGGTGTTGCGCTGAATGAACTCGTGCGTGTCACCTTTGGTGATGGAAATGGCCTGCATGAGGTAAGAGGCCCAGTCGTCGCCCCACTCGTGGTCGAGGTTGAGGAGGGAGAAGGCGAGGAGGAGGGAGAGGAGGATGAGGACGATGGGAAGGATGAATTTTTTCATGGCGGGCTGATTATACGGCAGAGGTTGGGGCGGGCGTCAAGTCGCTACCCAACGTGCATGTCCGCTGTGTGCCTACAGCACAACAAGAACAGTTCCAATAACAAGTACATTGTGGATAGTTACAACTTGATTCCCAGAAATACTTATTACAAGTAATTGAGTATGTACAATCAGTTTTATTCTGTGTTTCTGCTTCAGCAACTGACCCACATGATAGATACTCACCAGCAGCGCATCTTTGATATGTATATGATCCACCTGATGGTATTGTTGGTAATGGCTCACCTGTTGGCTTTGCTACACAACAGTAATCAAGGCAATATTCGGTTTCCCAGTTACAGTTACCATTCAAGTTGTTTTCGCACTGATGTGGATCGCAAGCTGCAAATACTTGCTTTGGAAACAAAATCAAAAGGATTGCTAGAAAAAACAAAAAAACCGCCAGGAAATTCCTTTTCATACATTCAAGTTATCACAAAGAAGAATAAAAATCAAAAATATTATTCAACAATGACTCCTCCACCTAGAAGAAGCTTCATTAATGTAACATCCGAAAATACAGGAGATCCTGCGATAGATTTTCCATTATTTTTAATCATCCATATTCTAAAACATGATATTGCGCCAGCAGTATTTCCGGGTCTATTAGGAATGTTATCAATCCACAGTATTGTATTGTAGAAATTCAATACATTTCCGTCCAAACTTATTCCCATCGCCTTACCTAACCCACCATCTTCCTTAAATAAAGTAATATTCTTCACCTTCTTCCCATTCACAAGAGCAATATTGATTTCACTTAAGGCTCTAACCTCTACTCCATCAGCCATTGATTGAACTTCGCCTTTATACCATGGGATAACAAGATATTTCTTCTGGGCGGCAGGATTAACACTTTTATCTGCATTTTGATAAGGAATACCATCTTTTAAATCATTGGCATAAATAGGAATGGCAACATCAAGAGGATTACGCTTCCCTTGTTGTACTTCGGCAAGCATCTGCATATAGGTTT
>DYKX01000121.1 GCA_020722375.1 Anaerolinea thermophila | reverse complement strand
TAGCCTTCGGAAAAAACTCACAGAACCCCGTTTACAAGAACGGGGTTCTTGTTATTTGACAGGCACTTCAAAAGTCGCGAAACAAGTACAGCGCTCTCCCTGCAATCAGCAAAAGGAAATCTCATGCCCAACTGGCTCGCCGCCCTGCTCACCCTCGTCATCAGCCTCGCCTGGCTTCGCGTCATGGACTTTGCCGCGCACCGCGGCCTCATCGAAAGCCGCCTCAGCCGCAAAGTCATCCACATCACCACCGGCCCGCTCTTCGTGCTGTGTTGGTTCCTCTTTCGTGAATCCCCCGATGCCCGCTGGTGGGCCGCGGCTGTCCCCTTCCTCATCACCGTGCAATTCGCGCTCATCGGGCTGGGCATCATCAAGGACGAGGCCTCTGTGCGGGCCATGGCCCGCACTGGCGATCGCCGCGAGATCCTGCGCGGCCCGCTCTTCTACGGCATCGCCTTCGTGACACTCACCCTCGTCTTCTGGCGCGACACGCCCACTGGCATCATTGCCCTCATGCTGCTCTGCGGCGGTGACGGAATTGCAGACCTGGTCGGCAGGCGGATTTCCTCCCCCAAACTGGCGTGGAGCCCCAACAAATCCGTCGTGGGGACGTTGAGCGTGCTGATCGGCGGATTCATCCTCGCGGCGTTCATCATCTGGATCTACGTCTCCGCCCGCGTCTTTTCTGGACCGTTCAGCGGCTACCTCGCCCCTCTCGCACTCCTCTCGCTGACGGCGGCCGCGGTCGAATCGCTCCCCTTCCGCGATGTGGATAACATCACCGTCCCGTTGGCTGTCGCTTTGGCGGGAATGTTGATTTGGTAGGGGCAGACCCGCGTGTCCTGGCGAACACATTGGTTCGCCCCTGCATTCATGGCAACAGGGGGATCAACGCCTCGGCCAGCATCTGGGTATACGTCCCCCGCGCCTCGGGCTGGACGTGGAACCTGTCAATGTAATCCCCCGTCTCGAGACGCGCGTCCGGTTGAAGGTCCGCGAATGAGGCGCCGTTCTCCGTCAAATAATCCTGCAGATCGAGGATGTAATCGCCCAGTCCGCGCGGCTCGGGCAGGTCCGCAAAACTGATGATCTTGCCGCGCACGAGGATCAACTGGATGCCGTGTTCGCGGCACAGGCGGATGATCTCGGGCAGGAAGGAACGCCCCACCTGCGCGGAAAAATCGAGGGCGCGGCCGCTGTAAAGCACAGCCTCCTCCTGCGCCACCGGGTCGTTGGCAGCGGGCGGGGCGATGGTGCGAAAACTGAACACATCGAGAAAGGCCGCGTCGGCACAGCGGCGATTGCAATGGATCACAAAGCGGGGAAGGAACAGGCGGTTGGTAAATTCCACACCATCACGGGCCTGATAGCCAAAACGATAGGCTGGCAAAAATCGCCGCGCCGCTTTTTCGAGCGGATTCATGGAATTGAGGAAGGCCAGTTGAAGCAGGGTCTGCTCATCCGCGCCAGCGAGAGTATCGATCGCATCGTTGAATTTTCCGCCGACGCGGTATTCGGGGGTGGTGAGCACGCTATCGCGAAAGATGATGACCACTGCTTGCGGCGGCGTTGCGGCGTTGACGATGTTGTTCTTGAGCGAGAGATACCACAATGCGGACGAGGAGCCCGGATAACTGATGCGGTACACATCCGTCCCCAACGCGTCGGAGAGGGCGGCGAGGTCCACGTTTTCCTCCACCATCGAGTCGCCAAGCAGGACGATGCGCGGCCGACTCGCTTCGATGCCTTCGCGATGGGTCATATCCACTTGCGCGTCGAATGTCGGCCCGGCCGCCGCGGGGAAGTCGGCGCCGCGCGCCACGAGTCCCGCGGAGATCAATACAAGCGTGAGAAGGAGCAGGGAGAAATAACGGAGGAAGCGTTTCATTATTTCAAGCGTGCGTAGCGCTCTAAGGCAGCAGCGGTTTCAGCGCCTCAGCGAGGATTTGCGTGAAGGCGGCTTTTCCCGTGTTGTTCATGTGGAGGACGTCAGTAAAGTAGTCCGCGGCAGGCGCGGGTCGTAGGAGAAATCGATCAGGGGGACGCCCTCGGCTTTCAGATATTCGGCCAGCGCGTGTTTGTATTCCTGCAACGCTTTCGGCTCGGCGGCCGCGGCAGGGAAGAGCAACGTCCGCTCGTGGACGAGGATGAGGCGAATGCCGTTCTCGCGCGTGAGACGAATAATTTCAGGCAGAAAGGAATCCCCAACCCTTGCTTCGAAATTGGTCGCATCGCGTGTGTAAAGAATATCTTGCTCGTTCGCTAAAGCATCTGCGCGGAACTCTTGACGCATCTGATCTGCTTGGAATACTACTGCATCCGCGCGTTCGGTACAGTCGCCATGACAATCCAATAACAGACTGGGGAGCATGTTTCGAACGTAATAATCCACTGAGGTAGTAATTTGCTGACGGGAGCCATAGAGGGGGAACCACGTCAGTGCCCACTTCTCAATGGGATTCATGAAATTCAGATAGGCGCGTTCAATTAAAATCTCTTCACTGGATGTGGCATACTCATCCAATTCATGAATATACCCCCCATTGACGTGGAAATTTGGCAGGGTCAAAATTGTGTCACGAAAAAAGACTACCACATGGTCGGTTTTTTTTTTCGTGTTCAGAATGAGATTCTTGATTGCCAGATACCAGAATGCCGATATGGAGCCGGGAATGGCAATGACATAGGAAGGCGTTTCGGTGGCAGCAGAGAGCAGGCTGGCGTCAACGCTCGCATCAAGAGCAGAATCACCAACCAAAACAAGTCTAACCTGCTCATCGTCTATGTACTTAATATAGCGGCCCCGTATCGCATCGTCAAATGTCGGACCTAACTGATCAGGATAGGGCAGGCCATAATGGATGGGTAGAATAAGGTTTATAACAACCAATGCAGCCAAAAGAAAGAAAAGAAAACGAGAAAAGGAACGCATAATAGCCTAGAACTGGAAGTAGATGAAATCAGGCGCGGAGGAATTCAGGAAGGCCAGCATCGCGATCGTGGCGGTGACGTAGTACAGGTCATGCCAGATCGAGTCGGGACGCAGATAACGATCCATGAGCAGTTTGACGATGAGCGGCGCGGCGTAGAAGGCGGTCATCGAAAGCATGACGAGGGTCACCGCCTGGAAGTCCACGGAGCCAAAGCGGGGAGCCGTGGCGAGGACGGTGAAAAGCCACTCCAGCGTGGGTGCGCGGAAGATGGCGAACGTACCGACGATGAACGCGAACATCACCAGCCAGGCCGCGAAGGCCGTCCATTTGTTGGCGGGTTTCCACGCACCGCCCATCCCGATGGCCTGATAGATGACGATCAACACTCCATAGGAAACGCCCCAGACCACATATGTCCAGCCCGCGCCGTGCCAGAGTCCGCTGATGAACATGGTGATGAGCGGGGGAAGCGCATCCGTCAGCCAGCGCGGCCAGCGGGCGCGCAGGAACGCGCGTCGCAGGGGGAAGAAGATGTAATCGCGCAGCCACGTGGAGAGGGTGATGTGCCAGCGGTTCCAGAAATCGGTGGGAGTGAGCGAGAGATAAGGATTGCGGAAATTCTCCGAAGTATCGAAGCCGAACAGGCGGGCGATGGCACGCGCCAGATCGGTGTAGGCGGAGAAGTCCGCGAGAATTTGCAGGGCGAATCCCAGCGTGCCGATGAACAGCAGGGCAAGTGTCGGCTCCTTCAGGCTGTAGATGCGGTCCACCATCACGCGGACGGTGTCGGCGATGACCACTTTCTTGAAGAAGCCCATCACGATGAGCGGCCAGGCCGAATAGAAATTTTCCGCCTTCCAGACCCGGTCGGATTGGATCTGGGGCAGGAGTTTCTGGGCGCGGTCAATGGGTCCCGCGTTGACCTGTGGGAAGAACGCCACGAAGAGGCCGAAATCCACGAGATTGCGCGTCGGTTCGAGTTCGCCGCGGGACACGTCGATGAGGTAGCCGAGTTTTTTCAGCGTGAAGAAGGATAACCCCGCAGGCAGGACGATATTTACCAGCAACGCGTCGGCCTGGACCCCGAGCGCGGTCAGCGCGGCGACGAGTCCCTCGCTGAAGAAGTTGTAGTACTTGAAGAAGCCGAGCAGTCCGAGGTTGAGGATCAGGCTGAAGGTCAGAAAGAGGCGGGAACGCGTTCGGTCACGCGCGAGGCCGAGGGCGAGTCCATAGTCCGCGAGGGTGGAGAGTCCCAGCAGGAGCGCGTACCACGGATGCACCCAGGCGTAGAAAACATAACTGGCAGCCAGCAGAAGGATATTCTGCCACTGCCTGCGGCGCGCCAGCCAGTAGAGGCTGAAAACGATAATGAAGAAGACCAGAAAATCATAACTGGTGAAGATCATGCGATGCGACTCCTCATCCCGTAAGATACAAGTGTCCCGATTTTATCATTCATCTCTTCCGCAGAAACACGGGACAGGGCGGCCCGATACGGGCATGAAATAAAAATTCCGAGGCACCTTCGCCTCAGAATTTGACGGGGCTTTATTTGACGTTCGCCCGCTTCCACTCCAGCGTGCCTTCGCACACCGAATCCTGCCAGGGGATCTTCGGCTCCCAGCCAAGTTCGCGGCGGATCTTATCGGTGTTGAGCGTCATCGTGCGCCAGAGCGGGAAGAACAGGTCAATGGTCATCGTGTGCTTCGGGTCTTGCGGCGAGGAATGCAGGAACACATTGAGCGCCGTGCTTAAAGCGGACGAAGTGCGGGTGGGCGCAGGGACTCCGAGCGCCTTGGCGATCACTTCGATGGTGTCTGAAATTTTGACCGTGGCATCGGCCACGTTATAGATCTGGCTGCCCGCCTTGGGATGGGTCGCCGCCATGGCCGCCACCGCGCCGATATTTTCCACCACGCTGAGCGACCATTGCTGTTGGCCGTCACCGAGATATGTGAACGTGTCGTTCAGCAACTTCGGCGCCACGGCAGGGATGAGGAAGCGGTCGCCGCCGCCCGTGATCCAATAGGGGCGCAGGATGACATATTCCAGCCCGGAGGAGCGCACGATCTCCTCGGCCGCGATCTTGCTGTTGGTGTAACCATTGCTTTTGCGCAGGGGGGTGGTTTCGTCCACGTTGCCTTTGAGCATGTTCAGACCATACACGCCCGCGGTGCTCATAAACACGAAACGCTTCACGCCCTTTTTGCGAGCCGCCTCGGCCAGCGCGCGCGTCCCCTCGGCGTTGACGCGGAAATAATCATCCGTGTTGCCGCGTCCCGAACCGACCAGCCCCGCGCAATGGACGATGGTCTCGATTCCGTCCACAGCCTTATCCAGCGTGGCGGGAATTGTCAGGTCGCCGATCTCGACCTTTGCGACCACATCCATAACGTGAGCAACACCGCCCGCCGTCCGCGTCAGTGCGTGGACTTGATGACCTTCGAACGCGAGCCGCCGCGCGATCAAATTGCCGACCAGCCCGCTTACTCCAGTGACAAGAATTTTCATGGCTCGGATTTTACTCCAACCCCTGATTTTCAGGCTGTTCCTCTTCGTTGATCATCACCTTGAAGGCCTCGGCATATTTCAGCCCCCGCTCTTTGCCCTCCTCCGCGGCCCATTCACGCATCATCTTATCGGGCTTCCAATCGCCGAGTTGACTCTTGTGTTTTTTCAACGCGCGGATCTTGACGTTCAAGGTCGACTCGATGTCCACCCACGTATCGGGCTTCTCCGTCCCGTGGACGTACACGCGCCTGACTTTGTGCGGTTCCAGCCCGACTTTGAGCAGGTCGGTGAAAATGAGCCGCGTCTCCGCGGACGGGTATTCTTTTTTCGTGGACATGGGGCAGATTGTAACGCGGACTTAATGAAAAAGAGACGGCCATCTTTGCGAATGACCGTCTCTTTTTTGCATTATCTCAACTGCTCTTTCAACTTCTCCGCCGTCTCCTTGAACCCCGCCAGTTTCTCCCGCTCTTTCGCGACGACCGCGGCGGGAGCCTTGTTCGCAAAGTCGCTGGACAGCAACTTCTCCAGCCGCGCGATCTGACTTTCGGCCTCGGCCAGTTCCTTCGCGAGGCGTTCGCGCTCCGCGGATTCGTCCACCATGCCCGAGAGCGGGATGTGGACCTCCACCGCGCCGACCACGAGCGTCACCGCGCCGTCGGGTTTGGAATCCAGAGAGGAGAGAATAGAGAGTAGTGAGTAGTCTAAAGCCGCGAGGGAGGCGATGACTTCGGACTGGCTCTTCAGCAACTCGGTCTTCGCCCCGCCGACGAGGGCCGCGGCCAGTTTCTTCGACATGGGCGCGTTCTTCTCGGCGCGCAGGTTGCGGATGGAGCGGATGATGTCCTGTACCAGCGTGAAGTCCGCGATCTTGGACTCTTCCCAGCCCTCGGGTTCGCGCGGCTCAGGCCAGCGGGCCACAATGAGCGCCTCGGGCCAATCGGAGGCGAGATTGGAGATTGGAGAATGGAGAATGGCCTCGCGCAAGTGATCCCATATCTCTTCAGTCACGAAAGGAGTAAACGGGTGGAGCAATCGCAAGCAAATATCCATCACCCGCGCTAAAGTTTCCACAGTCTGAATTCTGAATTCTGAATTCTGAATTTGGGTTTTTGCGATCTCCACGTACCAATCCGCAAAATCGGACCAGAAGAAATCGTAGATCAACTGTCCAGCCTGCCCGTATTGGAAGTTCTGGAAGTTGCGCTCCACGTCACGGACCAGTTGTTGCAGGCGCGCCCAGATCCAGGAGTCGGCGAGAGTCCAATTGGACGGTGTACTTGTGTACGTGTTTACTTGTGTACCTGCCTCCAAACTGCTGATCGCGTTAATGACGAATCTGCCCGCGTTCCACATCTTGTTGGCGAAGTTGCGGTTGGCCTCCACTTTCTTCACGGAGAGACTCATGTCATTGCCGGGCGTGGAACCCACCAACAGCGTGAAGCGAAGCGCATCCGTCCCGAGTTCGTCCATGACAGGCAGGGGATCGATCACATTGCCATACGACTTGCTCATCTTCTTGCCGTGTTCGTCGCGGATCAGTCCGTGCAGGTACACGGTGTGGAACGGCGCCTGCCCGGTGAACTCGAGTCCGTCCATGATCATGCGCGCCACCCAGAAGAAGAGGATGTCGTAGCCCGTCTCCATGTAGGAGGTCGGGTAGAAATATTTGTAATCGGGAGTCTGCTCAGGCCAGCCGAGCGTGGAGAACGGCCACAGTCCTGAAGAGAACCACGTGTCGAGCACGTCGGGGTCTTGCGTCAGTTCGGTCGAGCCGCACGTGCCGCACTTCGTCGGGTCGGCGCGGCCGGTCGTCTGATGGCCGTCGGGGCAATACCACACCGGGATGCGGTGTCCCCACCACAGTTGGCGGCTGATGCACCAATCCTTGATGTTGTCCAGCCAGTTGTAATAAACCTTTTCGAAATGCTCAGGCACGATTTTGATGCGCCCGTCCTTCACCGCTTCGAGTGCAGCCTTCGCCAACGGTTCGATCTTGACGAACCACTGTGTGGAGATCATCGGCTCGACAATTTCGCCGCCGCGCTGGGAACGCGGGATGGTCGTCCGATACGGCTCGGTCTTGATGACGAGTCCCGCGGCCTGCATGTCGGCCCACAGATTCTTCCTCGCCTCGAATCTATCCTGACCCGCGTACGGGCCGCCGTTTTCGTTGACTTTCGCGGCCTCATCGAGCATGGAGATGATCGGCAGGTTGTGACGCTGGGCGATGGCGTAGTCGTTCGGGTCGTGACCTGGCGTGATCTTGAGCGCGCCCGTGCCAAACTCCATGCTGACGTATTCATCCGCGATGACGGGAATCTCGCGTCCCAGAATCGGCACGATGGCCGTGCGCCCGATGAATTTCTTGTAGCGCTCGTCATCGGGATGGACGGCCACCGCCGTATCGCCGAGGATGGTCTCGGGGCGGATGGTGGCGACGGGGATGTATTC
>DYKX01000120.1:2056-7917 GCA_020722375.1 Anaerolinea thermophila | reverse complement strand
CCCCCACCTTCAGTGACGGAAATTTCAACCCTCCTTAAATCCCTGCTATCCACCGCAGGCATCTCAGGCCACGAATCCCCAGTGGCGGATCTGATCCACGCGTACTGGAAGCCTCTCGCCGACGAGATTCACCGCAGCCGACTCGGTTCGATTCACGCGCTGCGACGCGGGACCGCCTCCGAGCCGCGTCCACGCCTGCTCCTCTCCGCGCACATGGACGCGGTCGGGATGATGGTCGCGGGCATCGAAGACGGCTTCCTGCGCCTCACGCAGATCGGCGGCCTCGACACGCGTCTCCTCCCCGGCCAGCAGGTGACCGTCCACGCGCGCCAGCCGCTGCAGGGCGTCATTTTTGCGCGCCCGCCCATGCTCCGTCCCGATGACGAGCGCAAAGACGCCGCTGGCTGGGACCACCTCCTCGTGGATGTGGGCCTGACGCCGCGTCAGGTGAGTCAACGCGTTCGGACGGGAGACCTCGTCTCGTTCGCGAACGAACCGCTGGAGTTGGGAGAGGGGTTCATCAGCGGGCATTCGCTCGATAACCGCGCCTCCATCGCGGCGCTGACTCTCGTCCTCGAAGCGATGCAGGCCAAACGTCACGCGTGGGACGCGTGGTTCGCGGCCACCGTCCAGGAGGAAGTCGGGTACGCGGGTGCGCGGACTTCGGCCTTCGCGCTTTGTCCCGATCTCGCCATCGTCGTGGATGTCACGTATGGGAAAGAGGCTGGCGCGAGCGGCTGGGAATATTTCCCGCTGGGCGGCGGTCCCACGCTGGGGATCGGGCCGCACATTCACCCGTTCCTGTTGAAGCGCTTGCGTTCGCTCGCGGACGAATTGGAGATCCCCTATTCCATCGAACCGATGCCTCAAAGTTCGCTGACCGAAACGGACGCCATCCAACTTTCGCGCGCGGGCGTGCCGACCGCAGTGGTGAGCATTCCCCTCCGTTACATGCACTCGCCCGTGGAAGTGGCCGCGCTCACGGACATCCAACGCGCCGCCCGCCTGCTGACGGAATTCACCGCGCGCCTCGACGCGGACTTTTTGCAAACGGTGGTCTGGGATGACTGACGGTCTCGACCGCTTCCATCGCAGGTTGGGCGAAGTCTCCCCGCGCTGGTTTCTGCGCCTCATCTTGATTCTCGCCTCGCTTCTCACCTTCTGGCTGGCCGTCCATCTTGGTTCTGGCGGAGTGCTCTTCGCCTTCTGGCGGCGCACCCTGCTCGTCTTCGCCGTCGCGGGGCTTGCGCTCGCGTTTCTGGTTTTCGCCTGGTTGTTGCGAGTATCAGAAAATACTTTGCAGATTCAACTCCGCCGTGGCAACATAAATGTTGCGGTACTATCACCCCTATCGCCTATCTCGCATCTCCTATCCCGTATCCCACGTTCCCTTTCTTTAACCATCCTTGTCGCGTTTTTTGTCTTCCTCCTCCTTGGTCCTCTTTCCCAAACCTTTCAACCCCTCCCCGCGCGTTTTCTCCTCATCTTCATCGCCAGTGTCCTCCTCACTTTCCTCCTCTCATCCAAACCCTTCCATCAATCCTGGCCTTCCTTCCTCCTCTCTTTCATCCTCCTCTCCTCCCTCTACCAACTCATTACCAATTACCAATTACTTTCCCTCTCCCCCTTCTCGCGCGGCTGGTCCGAAGGGACGCGCTACTACCACGCCTCGCTCCTCCTCTCCGAGCGTTACTACGGACTCTCCCTCCCGCCCTTCTATCAGGACCTCAGCCGTTACGTTGTGGAAGCGGTCCCCCTGCTGTTGCCCAATCCTTCGCTCTGGCTTGAACGTCTCTGGGAAACTTCTCTCACCCTCCTCCTCCCGGCGTTGACTTCGGCGCTTGCCCTCCGCCGCGTGGTGCGGAATGGAATTCCGCGCTCCACCCAAACGCGGACTGCGGAATTTTATTCCGCCCGCGTTCTCTGGCTTGCCCTCTTCCTCTGGGGAACGCTCTACCTCCTGCAAGGTCCCGTTTATTTTTATCTCCTATTCGCCGCGATCCCCATCCTCGCTTTTTATCATCCGCAAAAACCCATTCCGTCCATCCTCGCGCTCCTCGCCGCGTCGTTCTGGGCGGGCATCAGCCGCGTCAACTGGATGCCCATCCCCGCCATGCTCGCCATCGCGCTCTACCTGCTCGAAGTTCCCTTTTCCTCGTCTCCTAACTCGAATCCCCTATCTCGCCTCCTCCGCTACCTCGCCTCCCCCGCGCTCTACGCCCTCCTCGGCCTCGTCACCGCCTACGCCGCGCGGCAGTGGTACTTCTCGATCTCCGACATCTCTCCCGAAATGTTCAACGCCGCGTTCTGGCAACTCCTGCTTTGGTACCGTCTCTTCCCCAGCGCGCTCCAGCCGCTCGGCATCCTCCCCGCGGGCCTGCTGATGACTGCGCCTCTCATCCTCCTCATGTGGAGTCACCTCCGTCAAAACCACTGGCATTGGATTCGCGTCGCGGGACTCGTCTCGATGCTGCTCATCCTGCTCGTGGGCGGATTCATCGTCAGCGCGAAGATCGGCGGCGGGAGCAACCTCCACAATCTGGACGGTTATCTGACTCTCTCCCTCGTCATCGGACTCACCCTCCTGACGGATCGCTTCACTCCCGACCTCGCGCGGGACGCGTCGCCCCGTGCCTTTTCCCCGCTGACGATTTCCCTGGCCATCCTCGCGGTGACGTTTTTCACCGTCTCGACAGCCTTCCCCTCCCTCCCCGCCCGCGACCGTCACGAAGACTCCCTCGCCAGCCTCCAGCAACTCGTGGACGAAACCGTCGCAGCCGATGGACAAGTCCTCTTCATTAGCCAGCGCCAACTTTTGACATTTGGTTATATTTCAGGCGTTCCCCTCGTCCCTGAATATGACAACATCGCCCTGATGGAATTTGCCATGAGCAATTACCGTCCGCTCATTGACCAGTTCCACGCCGACATTGCCGCGCATAAATACGCCCTCATCATCGCGCCGACTCCGCCAGGCCAGTTGCAAACGCGCGACGATCCCTTTGCCGAAGAGAACAATGCCTGGGCCAGACGCGTCAGCATCCCCATGCTGCGCGAGTACAAGATCATCGCGGAATTTCCAGAAGGTGATTTTGTGGTATTAGTGCCTGATGAATAGAGAACAAAGAGCAGTACACAGGTAAACAGGTACACAGGTAGACACGCACCACGCACCACGTAACTTGTATCTCGTATCCCGTATCTCGTAACCCCACTGATGACTGAACACTGATGACTGATAACCGATGACTGCCCTTACCCCTCCCATCAAACTCCTCGAAAAACTCTGCAACGCCATCGCCGTCTCTGGCGATGAAGGCGAAGTGCGGAAGATCGTCCTTGAGCAGGTGACACCGCTCGCGGACGAGATCCGCGTGGACGCGCTGGGAAACGTCCTCGTGCGGAAACGCGCCTCGAAACGGAACGCGCTCAAAGTCCTGCTGGCCGCGCACATGGACGAGGTCGGCTTCATGGTGGTCGCGGAGGATGGCGATGGATTCTATCGCTTTGAACAAGTCGGAGCCGTGGACGTCTCGACGATCGCGGGCAAGTCGGTGTTCATCGGAAAGGATCGCGTCCCCGCGGTGATCGGCATGAAGCCTATCCATTTGAGCGATGCCGACGAGAGAAGTCGGAAAGTGTCGCTCGATTCTTTGCGGCTCGACGCGGGCAAAGGCCCCAAGGCGCAGGCAGGCGACCGTGTTGGATTCGCCACACAATTTCGCCGCGCGGGAAATTCGATTTTTTCCAAGGCGCTCGATGACCGTCTCGGTGTGGCCACGTTGATCGAACTGCTGAAACGCGCGCCGACGAACATCGAACTCCTGCTGGCCTTTACCGTGCAGGAGGAGGTCGGCCTGCGCGGCGCGACGGTGGCGGCCCACGCGTTCGCGCCTGACATCGCCATTGCAATTGACTCGACTCCCGCGCGCGACCTGCCCGCGTACGATGGCCGCGAGAACGTGGTCTACAATACCAAACTCGGTCATGGCCCCGCCATTTACATTGCCGACGCGCGCACTCTCCCCAACCAGCGACTCGTCCGCCACTTTGCCGAAACGGGCGACGCGCTGGGCATCCCATATCAATTTCGTCAACCTGGCGGCGGCGGCACCGACGCGGGCGCGATGCACAAACAACTGGAAGGCATCCCTGCGCTTTCGATCTCCGTCCCTGGGCGATACGCGCACACGCCCGTCGGTCTTGCCCGCGTGAGCGATTGGCAGAACACGTTGCGGTTGGTTCATGGGGGGGTGTCTCGGATGACGCGTTCCCTGATACAATCCAAATGATGGTCGCAAAATCTGCTCCTGTATTTCCCGATCTGTCCCTGCTCGCGGATGTTTTTAAAAAACATCCGAGTGTTCAGGCCGCCTATCTTTTTGGATCGGCGGCAGGCGGAAAAATCCACGCGGAAAGCGATCTCGATATCGCGCTGGCGGGATCGCCTGACTTGCGCACCAAAAAACTCGACATTCTCGCCGACCTGGCACGCGCAGGTTTTACCAATGTTGACCTGGTCATCCTCGATCAGGCTGACATCGTTTTGAGATTTGAAGCGGTGCGACTTAACCATCTTGTCTATCGCACAGATGAATTTGACTCGGGTAGTTTCTATTCCATAACCTTGAGGCAGTATTTCGATTTTCTTCCATACTTGAAAACACAACGCGATTCTTACAAGCGGAGGATCCAGGATGGTCAAAGCCGAAGTTATCCGTAAACGTCTCCAAAAACTGGATGAATACCTGAAATTTTTGCGCGGCTTGCGTTCCTATTCTCTCGGTGAATTCCTGGAAAATCCCGAACACTATGGCAGCGCGGAACGCTTTCTCCATTTGGCAATTGAAGTCACTTTGGACATTGGCAATCACATCGTTGCCGATCTGGGGCTGGGGGAAGTCAATTGGTACAGCGACATTGTGTATGCTCTTGAAGAGAAAAAATTCATCTCGGAAGATTTACGCGAAAAATGGATTCGCATGGTGGGTTTTCGCAACATCCTCGTTCACGACTATCTCGAAGTGGATCGCTCCATCGTTTACGATATTCTCCAGAACCACCTTCAAGATTTGGATGAGTTGCGGAAAGTATTCGCCGAATTCTTATAACTGCCTTGTTCGCAAGAACCCAAAAGTATCTTGTACCTCGTCACTTGAATCCTATCTCCTGTTTCACATCCCCCATCCTCCTTAAAGGTACCCCATGAATGGCCTCATCGCTCTCCTCGGCTCTGGCGAATACCTCCCTGTGATGGATGAAGTTGACAAATTCATCCTCGCGCATTGCAACGCGAACGGCCGCGTCCCGCGCGTGGTCTGCCTGCCAACTGCGGCGGGACGTGAGGGTGAAAAATCGTGGGGACGCTGGATGCGCATGGGCGAGGAGCATTTCACCCGCCTCGGCGCGGACGTGAAGCCGCTTCCCGTCATTGACCGAGTCTCCGCTGACGACGCCGCGCACGCGGCCGCCGTCGAAGCCGCGGATCTCGTCTACTTTTCGGGCGGCGACCCGAACTATCTTTATCAGACGTTGAATGGCAGCCGCGTGTGGGACGCGGCGCAAAAGGCCTTTGCCCGCGGCGCGGCCTACGCGGGATGTTCGGCGGGCGCGATGATCCTTGCCAGGTCCATGCCCGATTTCCGCCGCGCAGGCTTCGGGACTCTGCCCGCGTTTGGAATCATCCCCGCTGCGTTTATCATGCCCCACTTCGACGCCATTCCCATCGTCCGCCAGCCGCTGGTGTTCGCGCTCCAGCGACAGTTGACCGACGGCGAATTCCTCCTCGGCATTGACGAGGAGACCGCCCTCATCGGCACGCTCGATGGAGCGTGGCGCGTGCATGGACACCAGACGGTCTC
>DYKX01000120.1:0-1956 GCA_020722375.1 Anaerolinea thermophila | reverse complement strand
AAACCCTCACCCAAATCCCTGCCCCTTCTGGCCGCGAAGACGAGATTCGCGCGGCGGTCCACAAGATGATCCAACCCTACGCGGACGAGATCCGCGTGGACGCGCTCGGCAACCTGATCGCGCGCAAGGGCAAAAAGGCCAAAGACGGCAAGCGCATCATGCTGGCCGCGCATCTCGATGAGATCGGACTGATCGTCTCGCACGTGGACGCGAAAGGCTTCGCGCGTTTCAGCGCGTTGGGCGGACTCAGTCCGCACCGACGATTGGGGGCGCGGGTGAAGTTCCTCAACGGCGCGCGCGGCGTCATTGCGTTGGAACGCGAGGCCGAGATCAAGGATCGCGCGCCAGGCTTGGATCGCTACTTCATTGACACGGGCGCGACCAGCGACAGGGATTGTCCCGTCAAGGTGGGGGATGTGGCCGTGTTTGATACCGAGTTTCAGGACTTGGGCAATCGCGTGGTGGCGCGCGCCTTGGATGACCGCGCGGGCGTGGCGTTGCTCGTCGAAAGCCTCACCCGCCTCAAGTCGGGAAAGAACGAGGTTTGGTATGTGTTCACCGTCCAGGAGGAAGTCGGGACGCGCGGCGCGGGTCCCGCGTCGTATGGCATCGATCCAGAGATCGGGCTGGCGTTGGACGTGACCCCCGCGAGCGACGTGCCGAGCACGCGCGAGCGGAATCCCATCGCGCTCGGAGGCGGACCCGCCATCAAGGTGAAGGACGCGGGCGTGATCTCGGACCCGCGCATCGTGCAGGAAATGACGCGGCTGGCGGAGAAGAATCGCATCCCGCACCAGTTCGAGGTGATGGAGATGGGCGGCACCGACGCGGCCAAGATGCAGGTGACGGGGCTGGGCGCGCAGGCGGGAGGGATCGCCATCCCCGTGCGGCATTTGCATTCGCCCTCCGAGATGGTGGATTTGGACGATCTGAAAAACGCGGGCAAGTTGCTGGCCGCGTTCCTGCGATAAACTTGCGTAATTTGCGCTCTCTAGCGCAGGGGCGACGTTAGAGAACGTCGCTTGCGCCATCGGAAAATTCTCACAAAAAAGTAAAAGGAAAACAAAATGGGAGATTACAAACGGACGACGCGCGAATGCAGTTTGGACTCGATGCGCCCTGAATTAGCCGCGGCGATACGCGCGCATGTGGAAAAATATAATCTCGGCGATATTCTTTCTGGCGCGGTTGTGTGTGTGGAAACCGCGTCGGAAAAAATCAAAAAGGGACTCTTCGGCGGCGGCGAGACGATCTACACCGCGGCGGTGTTGACGAAGGATTGGCTCGTTTGGGCAAACAGTGGGACGAACGTGAAACCGCATGCTCTATCGGCGCGTTTGAATCAAATCACAGTTCAAAATTACGCGACCAGTAGTTTCGCAAAGTTGATCGCCGATACGGGCGTGAACGTGAACGGCTTGAAGACCGATACGCCCGAAGCGGGGACGACGTTTATTGGCTTGGAGGAGAACGCGGCGGGAATCAAATTCCGCGAGGCGTTGATGGCCGCGGCGCAATCCTGAATTGGACGCGGATTAACACGGAGAACGCGGATGGCGCAGAATTAAACTGCATCGTCCGCGTTCTCCGCGTCCCAATCAAATTGAGGGTGGTTATTTCTTCTTCGCTGGCTTTTCGACTGGCTTTTCTTCGGCTTCCTCTTCCTTCTTCTGCTGGCCTTCCAGGAAGAAAGCGAGACCTGTGCCGAAGGCAAACGCGCCCGCCGAGCCTGGCGTGGCGAAGACGGTGATGCCGATCAGCAGGCCGAAGAGTCCCAGCGCGAGCGCGATCTGCAATTCCCAGTTGCCTTTCGGATAGGACGCGAGGAAGAATCGTCCCAGCCCGAAGCCGACGACGAAGAATCCCACCGCGCTGATGAAGTAGCCGAAGATGCTGAAGATTTCTTGCAAGGTGACGAGAAAGTCGTTCATGGTTGCTCCTTTTATCGTGCAGTAC
>DYKX01000311.1 GCA_020722375.1 Anaerolinea thermophila | reverse complement strand
ACCTTCGCGCGCCTCCGTTACGCTTTAGGAGGCGACCGCCCCAGTCAAACTACCCACCAGACACTGTCCTCGGCCCGGATCACGGGTCGGAGTTAGTACCTCAGGATACCCAGGGTGGTATTTCAAGGTTGGCTCCACCGAAACTAGCGTCCCGGTTTCAACGCCTCCCACCTATCCTACACAAGATAGCCCAAAATACAGTGTCAAGTTGTAGTAAAGGTCCACGGGGTCTTTCCGTCTTTCCACGGGTAGACGGTATCTTCACCGCCACTTCAATTTCGCCGAGGCCACCGTTGAGACACCGCTGCAATCGTTACGCCATTCGTGCAGGTCGGAACTTACCCGACAAGGAATTTCGCTACCTTAGGACCGTTATAGTTACGGCCGCCGTTTACCGGGGCTTCGGTTGACCGCTTCGCTTGCGCTAACAGCTCCCCTTAACCTTCCGGCACCGGGCAGGCGTCAGACCCTATACGTCATCTTGCGATTTTGCAGAGTCCTGTGTTTTTAGTAAACAGTCGCCACAGCCTTTTCACTGCGGCCCCCTCAGGCTCGACGAGCGAGTCGTTTCACCTTAGCGGGGCGCACCTTCTCCCGAAGTTACGGTGCCAAGTTGCCGAGTTCCTTAACGATGGTTACCTCGAGCGCCTGAGGATACTCACCTCACCCACCTGTGTCGGTTTACGGTACGGTCACGTGACGGACTCGCTTAGAAGCTTTTCTTGGCGGCATGGAATTGACCAGTTTACGAGGCAAGCCTCTCCTCCCGCTCCTCAGAGTTAATGATGCTCCGGATTTGCCTAGAGCATCCTCCTACAAGCGGAAACCGGACACCAACAGCCGGATGGCCTATCCTTCCGCGTCCCTCCATCGCTCAAACGCCAATCACGCGGTGCAGGAATATTCGCCTGCTTCCCATCGCCTACGCCGTTCGGCCTCGGCTTAGGGGCCGACTAACCCTGAGCGGATTACCCTTGCCCAGGAAACCTTGGGTTTTCGGCGAACGGGTTTTTCACCCGTTTTGTCGCTACTCATGTCAGCATACTCACTTCCACTTCGTCCACCGCTCCTTACGGTACGGCTTCAACCGCTTGTGGAACGCTCCCCTACCGATGTGCATAACACATCCCGCGGCTTCGGTAGCGTGCTTAAGCCCCGTTATATTTTCGGCGCAGACCCACTTGACCAGTGAGCTATTACGCTTTCTTTAAAGGATGGCTGCTTCTAAGCCA
>DYKX01000310.1 GCA_020722375.1 Anaerolinea thermophila | reverse complement strand
TTAAAATTTCAAACTTTTGAAAAAGCGCAATTTATGCCCGCTTGAAGTATACCAGGTATATTCGTTAGCCTATGACCTATCAGGCCGCCTGTGCATGCCTCTGCTGTGGATAGCGTTAGTCCCTGTGCTTTTAATAGGTCTCCGACAATTTTCTCTAGTGCAGGAGGTGCCATACCCAAACCTCACGAGAAACTAGCCAGAGGGTAAGGGAGAGGGACGAGCCTCTCCCTCCCCGTAGTCGCGATAGGGTCAATTCCCTATATTTACCGGCGTGCGGCTTTCCCGCACCGGGCGACCCCCGTCGCCTTGCCCTGAATGAGGGAACATCTCGACAAGCTCGATGCGACGCATCCCGGAACGCTAAGTCTGAAGCCCGTAGAGAGAAACCAAACCCAGGCGAACGATGAGTTTGTTAGGCCAACGGCGATTATACCCGCGCGAGATGCCCTTGAATTTCATGGAGCGAATTCTGGCGCGTATCCAATGGTCGAGTAACCTGAATTGGTCAGCGACCGAGGCAAAGGGAGCGGCGAAGTAATGGGCAAACCCGATGAGAACGCGGTTGAGTTCTCGAAAGACTTCCTGGCAGAGATTGTGCGAGCGAGTGGTGAGCAGGCGTACCCGCGCTTTGAGTTTCTCGATGGACTTTTCGCGGATGGAAATCCTGCGTTTGGAAACATGAAAGCCGAGGAAGTCGAACCCTTTGAGGAAGGATACAATCTTCATTTTGGATGGAGACAGGGAGAGACCCAACTCGGAACGCAGAACGGTATCCACGAAAGCCAGGGCTTGTTTAGCCAGAGCGTGTGAGCGGCACAAGACCACGAAATCGTCGGCATAGCGCACGAAGCGCAGGCCGGATTGTGTCAGGCGTTGGTCGAGCAGGTCGAGGACGATATTCGCCAGGAGCGGCGAAATGACCCCGCCTTGCGGAGTGCCGGACGTGGTGGGGCGAAATTCCAACCCCTCCATCACGCCAGCCGAGAGAAACTCACGAATGATGCGCAGGATGTTCCCGTCAGCCACGCGCTCGGCGATGCGGTTGAGGATGAGTTCGTGAGGGATGTTGTCGAAGAACGCCTCGCGAAGCGTGTCGGCGTCCACAACCCATTTGAACCCGTCGGCGTGAGCCGCACGGAGAGCCTCAACCGCCTGGTGCGCATTGCGGCGAGGACGGAAGCCAAAGCGATTCGGTAATATGTCAAGGTTTTTTGAAAACAAACTACGGGCACAAA
>DYKX01000309.1 GCA_020722375.1 Anaerolinea thermophila | reverse complement strand
CCTGTGTCACGCCTGCATCAGAAAAGAGGTCTTGGAAATCGGCTTCCGCCTGAATGTTGCCTTCCAGCCGCGCCAGCAAATCACCCTTCCTCACTATCTGTCCCTCGGTAACGAATATCTCGTGGATTTTGCCAGCCACGGGAAAGGCTAGGGCAAATTCAGTTGGCGAAGCCAGGCTGCCGGCGGCATCCATGGTGATGGACAAATCGCCGCGTTCGACAATGGCGGTTTCGGCCGCGGGCATCTCCGCCGCCCGCTTGGCAGTGATCTGCCGGCAGCCCGCGAAGCCCAGCGCGGCGATTACGATCACAGCGAATGTGACCAGGATGTTTTTCTTGTTCACAGGGATTTCTCCTTACTCTTCTTCGCCATTCCTGGCTTCCACCGTCTGGAGCGCCTTCGTTAAAAGTTCCAGCAGCGTCTCCTGTTCCTGTTGCGTCAGCCCAGACAGCAGACGGCGGAATTTGTTTTGGTGAGTGTCCTGGATCTGGCGCTGCAATGCCTGACCGCGCCGTGTCAGAAAGAATTGGATCGAGCGTCTATCCATCGGGTCAGGCTTTCGTTCCACTAAGTTGCTCTCTTCCAATTTGCGCACGCCCACGCTCACGGTTGGGGGAGTCAACCCCAATCCAGCGGCGATACTCTGCACGCCGCAGCCGGGAAAAGCGGCGACGAAATCCAGCAGGGCCATTTGGGCTGGCGAAACCGGTACATTCTCCATTGGGTGCGAATCCAGTCCCAACTTGCGCACTCGCTGCATGAGTTTGAAAAATCTCTCTTCGGTTAAGGCAGGTTCATCTGTCATTGCATTGCTCCATTTGGTTAGTTCGACTAACTAAATATATCACTCCACGAAAAACCTGTCAAGACTCTCCGCCTTGGTCGAAGGAGGTGCTCACCTGCCTCGACAATTCCATCGCCTCGATCTGGGTGCACGTCTCCGCCGTCGCAATTCAGACAGAAACCGTAGCGGCGCGGCGGCAGGGCGGCGATGTGTTCTTGACAAAAATCACACAAGCCAATGACATCTGTCCTTGCCGGCAGCGTCTCCCTGCGTTACATTGGATATAGGAGTTCGATATGCTCGACATCAACCGACTTAACGTTTTCATTCAGGTGGCGGCAACGCAGAATTGTTCCGAAGCGGCGAAGCGTTTACACCTCAGCCAGCCGACGGTCAGCAAACACATCCAGAATCTCGAAGCCGAATTGAATGTGAAATTGTTCGACCGCGATGGC
>DYKX01000119.1 GCA_020722375.1 Anaerolinea thermophila | reverse complement strand
GGGGACCTGTGGGTGGCTGTCTCCGAAAATGGCCTGGTCGCCATCGAATGGGTGGACGAAGACCCCGCCGCCATCGAAGCGTATCTGGCCAGGCGGTTCAAACGACCCTCCCTGCTCGACGCGGACAAGGCCTCCGTCCCGCTTCGTCAACTGGATGAATACCTGCGCGGCCGACGAAAGGTCTTCGCCTTCCCAATCGACTGGGGAGTGCTCCGTCCCTTCCAGCGCGAGGTTCTGCAGATCGTGTACGCCATCCCCTACGGAGAGACGCGTTCCTACGGAGAAATCGCCCATCAGATGGGACGTCCGCGCGCCGCGCGCGCCGTCGGACGCGCCAACGCCACCAACCCCATGCCGCTGGTGATTCCCTGTCACCGCGTCATTGGCATGGACGGCAAACTCCACGGCTACGGCGGCGGCGAGGGACTGAAAACGAAGGAATGGTTGCTCAAAATGGAAGGCGCATTTATCGCATGACACTCCGCTCCACGATTCGCTCGCTCCTCTACCAAACCGAAAAACTCGCGCAGCGCATCCGCTTTGCGGGTTCTGAAGGCTGGCCGATTCTCCTCGGCATCTCCTTTCCCAAAAGCGGCACGCATCTGCTCGACCAGATTTTGCTGGGCTTTTCAAAGGTCGCACCGTTCGCAAAACGCCTCCACTCGTTTTACGCCGAATACGAGGGCGAGACAGGACGCAAGCGCGTGCCCGAACAGGCCCTCGCCTGGCTCGACTCCCTCCGCCCGCTGGACGTGGCCTCGGCGCATCTCTTCGCCCGACCCGAGGCCGCGGCGCGCGCCACTTCGGGCGGATTCGTCCCCTACTTCATTTTTCGCGACCCGCGCGATGTGGTCGTCTCGCACGTCTTCTATGTGACCGACATGGAAGCGCGCCACGTCCATCACGATTACTATCAGTCTCTCCCCGATTTCGACGCGCGGCTCAAAGTCAGCATTCTCGGACGTCCCGATGCGGGAATCGAATTCCCCGACATCGCCGCACGCTTCGCTCCCTATCTCGGCTGGCTGGACCATCCCGAAGTGTTGACCATCCACTTCGAAGACCTGATCCATGAGCGCACCGCCACACTGACGCGCATCATGGATCATCTCCTCGCCCGCGCGCCGATCCCCGCGCCGCGCGAACGCATCCTCGACGCGCTGGAGACAGCCATCAACCCGTCCAAATCTCCCACCTTCCGCTCTGGCAAGACGGGCGAGTGGAAGAAGTATTTCAAAGAGGAGCACAAGCGCGTGTTCAAAGAAGTCGCGGGAGATTTGCTGGTTAAGCTTGGTTACGAATCAAACAATGATTGGTAAACAGGCACACAAGTACACAGGTAAACACGTTTGCCGAAACCTGTATACTTGCCTACGTGTGTACCTTGCACCCCCTTCCCATGAACTGCTCCCTTGTCATCCGCGCTTATAACGAAGCCCAGCACCTCCCGCGCCTGCTGGAAGGAATCTCCCATCAGACCGTGAAGGATGTGGAAGTCATCCTCGTGGACTCGGGCTCCACCGATTCCACCATCTCCATCGCCGAGTCGTTTGGGGCGCGGGTGGTGAGAATCCGTCCCGAAGAATTCACCTTCGGACGGTCACTCAACCTCGGGGTCCACGCGGCGACGCGGGAGTCCGTCGTCATCGCCAGCGCGCACGTTTATCCCGTCTATCCCGATTGGCTGGAGTTGCTCCTGCGTCCGTTCGAGGATGAGAAGGTCGCGCTCACGTATGGGAAACAGCGCGGGCCAGAGACGGCCAAATTTTCCGAACAGCAAATTTATCACCAGTGGTATCCCGACCACAGCCTGCCGCATCAACCGACCGCGTTTTGCAACAACGCCAACGCCGCCATCCGAAAAAGTCTGTGGAAGAAGAATCCCTACGACGAAACGTTGACGGGACTCGAAGACCTGGCCTGGGCAAAGTGGGCGAAAGAGCATGGATGGGAAATCGCCTACGTCGCCGAAGCGGAGATCATCCACATCCACAACGAGACGCCGCGCGGAGTCTTCAATCGCTATCGCCGCGAAGCGATGGCTTTCAAGCGCATTCATCCCGAGTCGAATTTCAATCTGTACGATTTCCTCCGCCTGACTGCGATGAACATCGTCAGCGACATTTACCACGCGGGGCGCGAGCGCGTGTTGACGAAAAATCTCGCCTCGATATTTTGGTTCCGCACCATGCAATTCCACGGGACGCGCATGGGCTACCGCGAGTCGGGACAGGTCACGCCGCAGTTGCGCGAGACCTTTTATTACGCGCGGGAGAGAAAAAAGAAAGAGGGGAAGAAAAGGGACGTAGAGCCGATTCGATACAGTTAGAGTCTATCCGAAAATTGCGGAGCGCGGACTTTAGCCCGCTTGCATCAGGCGGACTGGAAGTCCGCGCTCCGATATTACTTAATGCGTCTGTGGGCAGGCCGCGGGGACGCGCGGCGGTGTCGGCAGGCCAAACGCCTCGTAGACGGGGACCCCGTCCCATTCGGCGGGGAGGGGCAGACCCAGCGCGTAGGAAGCCGTGGCCGCTGTATCGGTGGTCTGAACGAACGACGTCAGCGGGCCGGGGATCACGCCCGGACCGTTGACGATCCACGGGATGGTCATGTCTTCGGGCATTTCCGTCCCGTGCGTTTTCTCGTGTCCGCCGTGGTCGGAGGTGATGATGATGAGCGTGCTGGCGCGCAGTCCGCTTTCATCGAGCGCGGCCAAAATCTGTCCCAGCATCTTGTCGTCTTCGCGATAGTTGTACATTTGGACGCCGCCCATCCAGCCCCATTCGTGGCCCGCGTAATCCCCGCTGGGAAAATGGAGGAACATCAGCCCAAAACCCTGTTGAATTTCTGCAACCGCCAGATTGGCGACGGTCTGATCGGCCTCTTTGAAAGTGAAAACGTCCGTGCTTTCGGGTCGGACGATCTGCCGCAGTTTTTCCTTGCCCACGATCATCACCGTCCGCAAGCCTGCGGTGTGCGCGATGGTAAAAAGGTTCACGCCGAGCGCGTATCCGTTTTCAGGGACGTACTCATTCCAGAAGACGGCATGTTTGGCGGGGCACAACCCGCTCAGCATCGAAGCGTGCGAGGGCAGGGTGGTGCTCGGGATGATCGTCTGTGCGGTGAGCGAGTAGGCGCTTTCCTGCATCAGCGCGATCAGGTTGGTCATCGGCGCTTTGCCGATCGCGTCGGGACGCAGGCCGTCGTAACTGATGATGAGGACGCGACTCGCCAGCGGACGCGGCGTGGGCGTGACGGTGAACGTCGCCGTCGGCGGGACGGGTGTCGCGGTGGGCGTCTCGCTCGCGCGGACCTCGAGCGGGGTCGCGGTTTCGAGGGGCGTTGAAACTGCCTGAGGCTCGCAGGCGACGAAGATGAACAGGGCGAGCAGAGAAATGATTCGTGCAGATTTCAAATGGCACCTTTACGTAGAGCGAGATATTTATCTCGCTCTACTTTTTACTTCAACATCGGCATCTTGAGGCCGTGACGTTTCGCGGCGGCAATCGCCTCTTCATACCCCGCGTCCGCGTGGCGGACGATGCCCATGCCAGGGTCAGTTGTCAGCACGCGCTCGAGACGCTTCGCGGCTTCGGGAGTCCCATCCGCCACGATGACCTGTCCCGCGTGCTGGGAATATCCCATGCCCACGCCGCCGCCGTGATGGAACGAGACCCAGGTCGCGCCGCCCACAGCATTGATGAGCGCGTTGAGAATCGCCCAGTCCGAGATGGCGTCCGAGCCGTCTTTCATGGCTTCGGTCTCGCGGTTGGGCGAGGCGACCGAGCCCGAATCCAGGTGGTCGCGTCCGATCACGATGGGCGCTTTCACTTTTCCCGTCGCGACCAATTCGTTGAATTTCAGTCCCGCCTTCACGCGCTCGCCATATCCAAGCCAGCAGATGCGCGCCGGCAATCCCTGGAACGGCACCTTCTCGCGCGCCATCTTCAACCAGCGGTGCAGGTGCGCGTCATCGGGGAATAATTCCATGATGGCTTTGTCGGTCTCGTAAATATCCTCCTTCTCGCCCGAAAGCGCCACCCAGCGAAACGGCCCCTTGCCCTCACAAAACAGCGGACGAATATACGCGGGGACGAATCCTGGAAATTCGAACGCGTCCGTCACGCCATAGTTGTACGCCTGCTGGCGGATGTTATTGCCGTAGTCGAACACTTCCGCACCGGCGTGCTGGAAGGCCAGCATCGCTTCCACATGTTTCGCCATCGAAGCCATCGCCATCTTTTTGTATCGTTCAGGATCGGACTTCCGCAACTCGTCCGCCGCGGTGACGGACAGACCCGACGGCACATACATCAGCGCCTCGTGCGCGGACGTTTGGTCGGTCACCACATCAGGGACGACTCCCCTCGCTGATAGTTCCGCGTACACGTCCGACGCGTTGCCGATCAACCCAATCGAGCGCGGCGTCTTCGCTTTGACGTTTTCCTCCACCAGCGTCATTGCCTCTTCGAGCGTATCCACGACGGTATCCACATAGCCAATGGCGCGGCGGCGCTCGGCGCGTTCGGGGTCAACTTCGACGATCAAGCCCACGCCTTCGTTCATCGTGATGGACAGGGGTTGCGCGCCGCCCATCCCGCCAAGGCCCGCGGTGAGGACGAATTTACCTTTCAGCGAGTCCCAGCCTTTGAGTTTGGCGAGCGCGCCGAAGGTCTCATAGGTGCCTTGCAAAATTCCCTGCGTGCCGATGTAGATCCACGAACCCGCAGTCATCTGGCCGTACATGATCAGTCCCTTTTTAGCGAGTTCATCGAAGTGCTCCCAGGTGGCCCAATGCGGAACGAGGTTGGAATTGGCGATGAGGATACGCGGCGCGTCCCTGTGGCTCTTGAACACGACAACAGGCTTTCCCGACTGCACGAGCAGGGTTTCATCCTCCTCGAGATTCTTCAGCGACTCGAGAATCGCGTCGAACGATTCCCAATCGCGCGCGGCCTGTCCGCGCCCGCCGTAGACGACGAGGTCTTGCGGCCTCTCGGCCACTTCGGGATCGAGGTTGTTTTGGATCATCCGATACGCGGCTTCGGACAGCCAGTTCTTGCAGGTGAGTTCAACGCCCCTCGGGGCGCGGACGGTTCGAGGTCTAGGCATGATGCGTCTCCTTGTCAGAAAAGTTCTGCCTGCTATTATATCCCCGTACAAACGACAGGCCCGCTTGTCGAATCAAGCAGGCCTGTCCAGGATTGTTGTGTTGCTCAGTCGAGTATTTTTATGGTTTCTGCAATCGATTCCAGGACGGGGTTGAGTTCGTCACTGAAATCCACGGGGGTGGCCAGTTGGACCATGACCACTTTGCCTCCCACCTGGAAGATGAGGTATTTGGAATAGGCGGTAACTTTCATTCCGCTGGCTGTCATGGCGGTTTGTTCGGCCTCGACGACCCCGATCTCCACACCAGATTTGCTTTCCAGCATGTTCGCGCCGGTGGTCAGGATCTTGGCGCCGTTTTTCTCCATGCTGTCTTCGAGCATGGCGGTGATGAAGGGGATCGGCATGGTGGACATGAGTTTGTCCTCCACCGCGGTGACGGTGATGTTGGTGGTAAATCCGCTTTGGATGTACCTGGAATCTTTGTTGAGCGCCACCAGACGGATTGCGTCCGAGTCGATCTTTTGAAGCGCCGCGATCGCCTCAGCAAGTTCGGGATTGGTCTCTGCAAGTTTATCCGCCATCGCGGCGAAGTCATCCGTGGTCAACGGGATGACGATCCATCCTTTGGGCAGGGTCAATTGAAAGTGATTGTCGTAGTCCGTGACCAGGACGGTCTCGTCTGTCTGTGTTTCGAATGTTATCCCGGTGGGAAGCGGGGTCGCGGTCGGCGTGAACGTTGGAGTGGGGGTGATGGTGGCGGTGGGAGTGGGGCTGGGCGTGATGGTTGGTGTGGGCGTGTCGGTCGCAAAGATCGCTCCGATCGGTCCCCCCATCTGACAGGCCAGGCTGGACAGCAACAGGGCAAGGATGGAAATGACGAGCAGGGTTTTCGCCTTCATTGTTTATCTCCCAATTCTTGAGTTTTAAATTAAGGCCATCACTTGGATGGCCTTTGAGACGAAACTAGTAGACCAACAAGTTAAAGATGTAGGGCAAATTGCCAATTTGCCGGGCGCAATTTAGCAAATTGCGCTACATTTTCACTTGGTTGTGGTAGTACTAGGACTGTGAGAGCAACTGCTCAAAATTCGTCCCTTTCAGACGATTGACCAATTCCTCCTGCGCCTCGCACCAGACGGGACGAAGCGGGCAATCGTGTTCGAACGCGCAAGTGCCATTTTCGCCGACGCACTCGTTCAGTTGGATCGGCCCGTCAATGGCCTCGACGACCTCGAGCAGGGTGATCTCTTTTGGTTCGCGGGCCAGGGTCACGCCGCCGCGCGCGCCGCGTGAGGTGTGGAGCAATCCCGCAATGGACAACTGCGAGATGATCTTGGCAAGGAAGGAGGGGGGGATGTTCTGCTCCTGGGCCACCATGCTGGTGGCGGTGCGCTGGTTGTTTCCCATGCGGGCCAGATATAAAACGGCTCGCACCGCATAGTCGGCTTGGCGGGTGATTTGCATGGTTCGTTCCTCTCTGGAAATCCAGATAATACTTATCTGCTTTTGTGCATTTTATTGTGAAATCTGTCCATAAGCAAGTGATGGAGGTCACAGACTAAATATGACCTTTTACTCCGATATAAAAACGAAGAGGCGGTCACTTCCGAAGTGACCGCCTCTTTTCCAGTCATGCAGGTGGCTACCTGGTTAGCGACAGGTTTCCCGCGCCGATGTTGACGAGGATCGTCAAGGTGGGGCCTTCGCCTTCCTGGGTGTAGACTTTGCCGCTCTGCGACCAGCCCGGGCCGAAACTCACGTTGGCCGCGCCGCCTTCCACCGTCACCACCGCGTGGACTCCCTCGGGGATGACGAGGATCATATTGCAGAGTCCCGCGTCGATGGTGGCAGTGGCGGAGCGTTGCAGGTCACCGGAGAAGTCGAGGGTGTAGTCGCCCGCGCCGCCCGAGAAGGTGAGCGTGCCGAAGTTGGCGTTCGCCAGCCCGATCAATTTGACGGTGGAGGCGCCCGTCTCGTAGCGCAGGATGGGCATCTCCGCCTTGTTCGGCGAGGCAAACGACAGGTCCACGGTGGACGCGCCATCCTTGACCGTCAGACCGGTCAGCGCGAGGCCGCCGAGCTCGAAGTTGCCGGTGTACGCGCCTGCTTCGATGGTCAGGTCGGTCGGGGCGGAACCCAGTTTGAGGTCCCAGCGATTCGTCAGGTCACGGAAGTTCGGGAAGGCGTTGAACGTCCCGTCGCCAGCCTGGATGCGGACGCTGTCGCCGTCGGTCTTGATGACGGGTTTGATCTTGCTGTAGTTGTACGTCGCCTCGCCCTCGACGAGCGAGTCGGTCGCGCCCGGGGACAGGTACATCTCGCCCGCGCCGAAGGACAACGTCAGCCGCGCCTTCCCCGACGAGGGGACGGGCACGTTGACCTCGTCCGTCACCTCGGGTTCGGGGGTGGCGCGCTCGGGCAGTTGAAATCCAAATCCGCAGGCCGTGGTGATGAGAAAAACGGCCAGGAGAATGGGGATGATTTTCTTGTTCATGGGAAACTCCTCAGAAAGTTGATTCTGAGGAGTTATACGGGGAGAATGGGTTTGGGTTGCGGGAAAAGAGAAGTAGACAAGTAGACAAGTATACAAGTACACACGTAAACACGTTGGGCTCATGTGTAGAATCTGTGCGACAACGTGACAGTCACTTCCGAAGTGACTGTCACGTTGCACACTCTTTACAGATGAGCCAACACGTTGTAAGACCAATTACGCGCACTTGTCAAATAACATGGAAGGGATATAACGGGTTTACGCCTTATCGAACATATAGCTCAAGAAGATTTCCATAGCGCGGTCAGTACCGCAACATTCATGTTGCCCTTGCGCCGGGCAAGATAAATCTTGCAGTACTGACCTTGGTGCAACATCTTCGCGCTTGAGGTGGTTTTCGCGGAGTAATA
>DYKX01000118.1 GCA_020722375.1 Anaerolinea thermophila | reverse complement strand
GTTTGAGTCCCGCGAGTTTGATGACGCGCCGCCGCCAGCGCACGTCCTGGAATCCAGTCATCAGGCGGTTCATCAGGTCGTAGCGATGGGCGATGCGGGTGAACATGTTTTGCACGTAGGCGGCGCGTTCTTGTCCTGTTAGTTGGGTCATGGGTCTCCTTGTAGCACAAGTCTGTAGACTTGTGCTACAGACTCATTTGATTATAAACGCATGTTACAATGCGGCGAAATATGGAAAAGCCAACCCTCTTTCAAATCTGGATGCTCGCCATCCGCCCGAAGACCTTGCCTGCTGCGGCCTCGGGCGTGGTGATGGGCAGCGCGCTGGCGTGGATGGACGGCTCGTTCCGCTCCCTGCCCGCGCTGGCCGCGTTGTGCGTGGCGCTGCTGCTGCAAATCGGGAGCAATGTGGCAAACGATGTTTACGATTTCGAGCGCGGCACCGATACTTCCGAGCGGCAGGGGCCGCTGCGCGTGACGCAGGCGGGGCTGCTGACACCCGCACAGGTGAAGCGCGGCATGTGGGTCATTTTTGGGCTGGCTGCCGCGATTGGTTTGTATCTCGCATTTTTGCGCGGCTGGGTGGTGATTGTAATCGGGCTGGCGGCGATCTTTTCGGCGATTGCCTACACGGCCGGACCGCTTCCGATTGGCTATTACGGACTCGGCGACCTGTTCGTGTTCCTATTCTTCGGTCTCGCGGCGGTGGCGGGAACGTATTTCGTGCAGGTCGGTTCGGTCAGCGCCGCGGCGTGGTGGATGTCGGCGCCTGTGGGTCTGATCGTCACCGCGATTTTGGTGGTCAATAATTTGCGCGATATCGAAAACGACAAAAAGGCAGGCAAGCATACCCTGGCAGTGCGGTTCGGCGAGCGCGGCACGCGGGTCGAGTATCTGGCTTGCATGGTGACCGCGTACCTGGTTTTGCCGCTGACTGCCCTGCTGGGACTCATTCCGTGGACGGCGCTGCTGGCGTGGGCGTCGTTACCGCTGGCGATCCGTTCCACGCGGGCGGTTTTCACGCAGAGGGGACGTCCGCTCAATGCCGCGCTGGCTGGCACGGGACAAACCGCGTTTGTGTTCAGTATTTTGTTTTGGGTGGGGATGATGATATGGTAAGAGTTGCAAGCGGGAAGGTTTGGAAATCAGGTTTTTTGTTCGTCCCATTTCTCGCGCGGGCCGTCAAGCAGGATGCGAACATTGTTCAAGACATTCCTGCCTAAGATTCCAATGGGTTGGTCAACCAGCAAATATTCCCCCACAAATTTTTTATCCAGAAAATACAATTCAAGTTTTACCGATTTTAACTGCTTGATTTGGCCGTCAAATCCCTGCACTTCGAAGGTTGAATCTTTCTCAGTCTCAATTTTGAGTTCCTCAATGGCTTGGGATGGCAGCAGCGATGCGTCTGCTCCTGTGCCCATTAACATGGAGACATTGGATATCACAGCGCCAGTTGCAGAGTTGCGCAAGGTGACGCAGGCAACTGGCGCGGGAGGGTTGTAATTTCTCGAGTCGTATTCAGACATCGAGAGTTTCCTCTGTAACGGTCAACTTAAAACGATTGGCGTCTTTTGGATGGACGAGGCGCGGCGACAATACCTGAATGACCTTTGTGTTGTCCATCTTTACGCTTGTCGCGGCGTCTGTGACAATCACATACACCTTCGCGTTCTCAGGCAGCTTGGCTCCTGCCTTCAAGCGAATTTTGCCTTTCTCAACAACGCCTTCATAGGTTGCGATAGTCATAATAAAACTCCTGTAAAAATTATACCGCTAAAATCTTCAGGGCTTGCGTTCGTTTTCAGGAAACAAACTTCCACTTGCACAACTTCCGTTCTATCCAATCCACCGCAAAGTACATGCCCAGTCCCAGCAGGGACATGGCAATCACGCCCGCGTACATGGCGGGATAATCGAGCAGGGTACTGCCGTTGTAATAGATATAGTAGCCCAGCCCGTACTGGGTGGCGAACAACTCGGTGACGTACAACACCGCAACCGCCGTGCCAATGGACTGGCGCAGCGCGGTCAAAATGGCGGGCAGACTCGCGGGCAGGTAAACGAATCGAAACAGCGCGCGCCGTCCCGCGCCGAGACTGCGGAGGCTTTGCAGAAGTTGGGGCGGAATCCCCGCGGCCTGGTCGCGGACGAGGACGACGATCTGGAAAAATAAAATCAGGAAAATAATGGCGATCTTGGCCGTGTCGCCGATTCCCAAAAACAAAAAGACAATCGGGACGAGCACTACTTTGGGGATGGGATAGAGCAGATAGATGACGGGCGAAAGGATTCGATTCCACGTTTTCGAGCCGCCGATGGCCAAGCCCGCAGGCGCGGCGGCCAGCACGGAAAGAGTCATCCCCGCAGTGACGCGCCACAGGCTGACGCCAAAGTGAATCAGCAACCCGTCTCCCAACTCGCGGAAGAAGACGACGATCACCTCCGTCGGCGCGGGGAGGATGGGGCGCTGAATCAGCATCGCCGCGATTTGCCAGAGGAGGAAGAGTCCCATCGCGGCGAGAATCACGTCACGGCGTTTCATCATGCCTCTCTTTAGTACCGCAAGATTTATCTTGCGAATGGCAACATAAATGTTGCGGTACTTCATGCCGCCTCATGTTTCATCTCCCTCCATAGCGACTCGCACAACTCACGATATGCCTGCGAGTTGCGATGACCTTCCATCCCCGCGTTGGGATTCTCGAAGACGCGGGCGCGGGTATTCGGAGCGGCGCCGAGCAGGAGAATCTTCTGTCCCAGCGACGCGGCTTCCTCTATTGCGTGCGTGACGATGACCAACGTCAGGTTTTGTTCTTCGCAAAGACTCAACGTCATGTTCTGCAGGTCTTCGCGTGTGACGGCGTCGAGGGATGAGAAGGGTTCATCCATCAATAGTAAGTCGGGCTGCAGGGCAAGCGTGCGCGCGATGGCTGTGCGCTGGCGCTGTCCGCCTGAGATCTGCGCGGGGTATTTCTCTGCCACTTCTGCCAATCCGAGCCGTTCCAGCCAATACGGGACGCGGTTCTCGAGGCGGACATCCTTCGGCGCGTGTTTGCCATCGGGACCGTAAAAATTGCGCACGCGCAATCCCAACTCGGCATTTTCGCGGACAGTTGCCCAGGGGAGCAGGCCGTAATCCTGCAATATCAATCCCGCGCGCGGACGCGGACGCCTGAGGGCTTCACCGTCAATTTCGATGTGTCCGCTGATTGGTGCGCGCAGTCCCGCCAGCAGGTAGAGAAGGGTCGTCTTGCCGCACCCCGAGGAGCCGAGAATCGCCCACGTCTCGCCGCGCTGTATCTCCCAATTGAAATTCTGGAAGAGCGGGGAGGCGTGAGGGTAGCCGAAGGTGAGGGAGCGGAGAAGGAGCATGGAAAAAAATGGGACGCGGACGAGGCTTGTCCGCGTCCCGTAGGTGACGCTGATTATAACGGCAGCCGCCCAAACGTCAGGGAAGAAGCGAGGCGTTGACAGAATCCGCGTATGAGACGTCTCCAGTCAATATTCCCTTTTCTTTCGCCCAGGCCAGCGCGTCGTTCCACTCGGTTTCGGTTGGCACGCCCTGATCGGGGAAGGGCGGGATTTCAAATGTGCCGAGCAGAGGCGGCGGGACGAGTCCCTTGTCGCTCAACAGCGACGTGTATTTGGAGGCGTCCTGGTTGATGAGGTCGCTGGCTTCCTCGATGGCCGCGAGAAACGCCTTCACCGCCTCGGGGTTGGCATCAATCACTGCCTTGCGGAATGAAATCACGCTGAAGCCGTATTCGGGGTGCATCGAATCGTCCAACACCTTTACTGCGCCCTGCGAAATCGCCAGCGACGCCAGCGGGTCGGGCAGCACGCCTGCCTTCAGTTCGCCCGAAGCGAGCAGCGCCATGCGGTCGGGAATCTTTGGCACGGCGATGGTCTTGATCTCGTCGGCGGTCAATCCCTCCGCCTGCAAGAGACGCTCGGTCACATATTCGATCACCGTCCCCTGTGAGACGCCGATCTCCACGCCCTTGAGTCCCTGTGCGTCGGTGATGCCGCTTTGCGCCGAGGCGAGGATGAAGAAATGTCCGTAGCCCTCCACAGGTCGCAGCGCGTAGCGGACAACCTGCATCTGCACCGACTCTTTGTTGAAATTCATCACGGCCAGCGTTTCGTTGACCGTGCCGTCAGCCTGACCCGCGGCGAGCAGTTGATCGCGTTCGGGCGCGGAGGCGACGGGGACGAACTCCACGTTGACGCCATACTTGGCGAACAAACCTTCCTGTTGCGCAACGTACATCGGAAGCGTGTCAATGATCGGCAGGACGGCGATTTTCAACGTGACGGTTTCCGCGGCGGGCGCTTCGGCCGCGACCTCGGTGGCGGGCGCGGCCGTCGCGGGCGGATTCGTCGGGACGACGGTCGCGGCTGGCGCGCACGCGCCGAGCAGGGCCGCCATCAGGACGATGAACGAAAGGGTGGTACGAAGTTTCATGCAAAGGTCTCCTATTGAAAATTTAATATCAATGTTTTCAGTACCGCAAGATTTATCTTGCGCCACAAGCAACATGAAAGGTACGGTACTGAAACATCGGTTGCTCAATCTGTCTTTTCTTCAAACTCGCGGATCTTCTCTTCGGGGATTCCCACGCTTTGAAGCAACAACCTCCGCAGTGACGGCAGCGCGCGGACAGGGTCAGGCTGCCCCGTGTAGACCCAGCGCAGGACGATCTCGTTCAGCGCTCCGATCCACGCGCAGGCTGTCACGTCCGTATCCAGCGCGGGGATCCCGCCTTCGGCGATGGCTTCATCGAGATTCTTTTTAATGAACGCGATGAAACGGTCGTTGACCGCACGGCGTTTTTCCTCGAAGACGTGTCCCAGCCCCGTGGCCTGGACGAGCGCGATCTTCGCCAGTCCGCGGTATTGGCCGAAGGTCTCCAGGCAGACGCGCAACGCCAGGTCCACGCGCGCCACGCCCGAAGTCTCGGCGCGGACGCGTTCCATCAGGCGGTTTTCCAGCAGGTCGGCGAAGGTATCCACCAGGGCGAGGAAAATATCCTGCTTGCTTGGGAAGTAGAAATAGAACGAGCCTTTGGACGTGTTGGACTCGGCCACAATGTCATCCACTTTGGTATCGTGGTAGCCCTTGGTGGCGAAAACGCTGACCGCCGCTTCGAGAATGCGCTCGCGGGTTTCGTGGGAGGGGGAGGTGTTTGGCATAGGACTAGACTGACCAGTCGGTCTACGGCGGTGGAGAATATCACAAACGAAAAACCGCGTCAAGGCGACGCGGTCGTTGATGGTCGGAGTCCAACGTCTCCAGACGTTGGAGCGCGGAATGAAAACCCCAAAGTCTGGCCTTTACAAGGTGCTTCGCGAAGACTTTGGAGTCCGATGAACGAGGTTACTTTTGTGCGAACGTATCAATCAGCAACTTGAAATTCCCGCCGACGGGATACAAGATGGGGCAGGTACAGCCGCGCTTGCGGTACTCGTCCACCTTGGCGCGGGCTTCCGCCGGCGTGCCCGAGGCGGTGATGCGGTGGACGAGGTCGTCGGGTACCAGGTCCTTGGCCTTCATAATCTGCTCTTTCGTGGCAGGCCAACCCAGAATAGATTGAATCTTTTGAATCACATCTGCCGAAACATTCGATGCCTTGGCAATATGCGGCTGTTGTGCCAGGTATTGACAGAGCAGCATCTTGGTGTAATCCACGGCCTTTTCGTGGCTTTCGTCCACCGAGCAGACGATGAGTTGGGGACGGTCGAAGTCTTCCATTTTGCGGCCTGATTTCTTCAAGCCTTTTTCAAGCAATTCCATGGCTTTGTCGTTGTATTCGGGCGCGACGCAATAGTTGAGCACCGCGCCGTCGGCGATCTCACCGGTCAGTTCCATCATCTGGTCGCCCGTCGCGCCGATCATGATCGGGACGTTGCGCGGCTCGCGGCGGCCATACACCACATCCAGTTCGATGCCGTCCACGTGATGGAATTCTCCGTGGAACGTGACGCGCTCCATGTTGAGCAGTTTCTTCATCACGGTGACCGTTTCGCGCATGGCGGTCAGCGGTTTCCTGCGCTCGATGCCCACGTTCTTAGCCAGCGGGTCCCACCACGCGCCGATGCCGCAGATGACGCGATTCGGGGCGAGATCGTCCAGGGTCAGGAAGGTGGCGGCGAGCAGGCCGATGTTGCGCGTCCAGTTGTTGATCACGCCCGAACCGACCTTGATCCGTTCGGTCACGGCCGCGTAAGCGGCCATCGGGACAATGGCATCGCGCACGAGGCGGCTTTCCGCCTGCCAGACGGCTTCGAAGCCGCGCTGTTCCGCGTAACGGGCATAATCCAGTCCATCGCGCAGGTCGTGCGAATCTTGCAGATACAAGGCGACACGTTCCATGATTTGTTATCCTTTGGGGTCAAATGTTGTTAAACACATTATAGCGTATGACGGGCTGAATCCATCCGAATTATATGGATAAAGTGGTCAGCGGATTTTAAACGGATAAGCGGATGAAGGGCGCCTCATCCGCTTATCCGGTGCGAATCCGTTGGTCGTTTTACAACGCCTGCAATCGCTTCCACATCTTTGGCGCGAGTTCGCGGGAGCGCGCCGCGAGACGTTCCTCGTCCATTGTCAGGATCTGCTTGTTCTTCATCAGGATTCTGCCGCGGCAGACGGTGGTATCAACCGTCGCATCCGTCATGCCGAAGATGAGGTGACCGAGGAAGTTGTTCTCGTCCATTGGCGTGGGCGGGATGTAATCGAGGATGGCCATGTCGGCGGGACGGCCTTCGGCGAGTTCGCCGACGCGGATGCCGAACTGACGCTCCACGATGTCCGCGTTGTTTTGCAGGAGCAATTGCGGCGCTTCCATGAACGCCACGCGCGGGTCGCGGTTATCGAGACGGTGGAGCAGGTAGGCGCAGCGCATTTGCGTCAGCATGTCCGAGTTCATGCCGTCCGTGCCGAGACCGACCAGGATGTTTTTCTGGAGCAGTTTCAGCAGTTTCGTCACGCCGACGGCGTTGTTCATGTTCGACTCGGGGTTGTGGACGACGATGGTTTTGGTGGCGGCGATGGTGTCCATCTCGGACTCGTCAATGTGGACGCAGTGAACGAAGATGGATTTTTCGCCCGTCACGCCCAATTTGTGGAGGCGCTCCACAGTCGGGATGCCGTACTTGTCGAGCGAATCCTTGCGATCCGCCGCGTCTTCCGCCACGTGGATGTGACAGCCGACACCCGCGTCCCTGGCGATGCCGACGCATTTCTCGAGCGTGTCATCGGCCACGGTGAATGAGGCGTGCAGTCCCATCATGGCCGCGATCTGGCCGTCGCCTTTGCCGACTTTCTTGATGAAACGTTCGTTTTCGCGGATTCCCTCTCCGTGCTGGTTGCGATCCGAGACCTCGTAGCACAGCGAGGCGCGCACTCCCGCCTGCCGCACCGCGGTCTCGATCATGTCGAGCGAACCGTCACTGGCGGAGGGGGAGGCGTGGTGGTCGATGATGGTGGTCGTCCCGTTGCGGATGCATTCGATCAGCGGGATTTGTGCCGAGAGCAAAATGTCATCACCCACGATGGCGCGGTCCACTTTCCACCACAGGCGCTCGAGGACTTCCACGAAATTGGACGCGGGTTCGCCTGGAATGGACATGCCGCGCGCAAAGGTGGAGTAAAAGTGATGGTGCGTGCAGATGAAGCCAGGCAAAACCACCTTGTTCGTGCAATCCACTGAATCCGCGTTGGGATATTTTTTCTTCATCTCCGCCGCCGTGCCGATGGCGGCCACGTTCTCGCCGTCGGTCACGACCGAGCCGTTCCAAATGACGCGGTTATTCTTGCCGAGGGTAACTACAATGCCGTTTTCAAATCGAATAGCCATGTGAAATTCCTTTCAAAAAGAATCGTCACCATAAAGGGCGCGAAGTACGCAAAGGGGTTTCTTTCTTCTTTCGTCTTTCCTTCGTGGCCTTTGTGTGCTGATATAAAAATAAACTCCAAGTGCAAACCACTGAGACACGGAGACACTGAGAAAAAACTCC
>DYKX01000308.1 GCA_020722375.1 Anaerolinea thermophila | reverse complement strand
CCTCGCGGTTCATCTCCTTGAAGCGGCGGAACCAGTCCTCGCGGAACGACGTGTACAACGCGTTCAACGTGGTTGGTGTGGTCTCCTTCAAATTCAATTCGCGCGTCAACATCTCGATGTCGGACGACGAAATGTCCGACATGGCGATCTCCAAATTGAAATCGGGGACTTGACCGCGAATCGTCGCGCCTGCTCCCAACCCCACCACGTTCACGCGGGACTTGAACTTGGTCTTCAGTCCCGTCACGGCGTTTTTCGTGTCTGAGGCGATATCGTCGAAGCCATACTCGTTGTGCATGTCCAGCACCAGCACCGAAGCCTGTCCACGGTGCATCAAACCCGCCAGAACAAGCCGCGTCAAAAACGACTTGCCCGTCCCCGTCGCGCCGAACACCCCCGACGACCTCTGCACGAACTTGTCCAGGTTGACACACACGGGATGTCCCTGCTCGCGCGTATACCCAATGATGAAGTTCCCGTCCGCGTTGGGATCGCCGAAAATTTCTGCGATGTCGCCCTCGCCCGCCAGATAGACGGCGGCGTGGTGCGGCGGGACGTTCTTGACCGGGATCGGGCGCGGGCGGTCTTTCAGGCCGGCGTCTATGGCGGAAATCCATTGGCGGTAATCGGGCGAGGTCTCATCCGGGCCAATTTCTAGCATCAAGTTGGGCAGGATTTCGAGGTTGGCGTAGAGGGTTTGCCCGTGCAAGGCTTTGGCCAGGGGCGCGGGCAGGCGGGCCTCGGTCTGCTCGTCGGCGAAGCGTGGATCGGTCGCGCCGAGCTGGATGTCGGTCACGATGCCGTAATACTGCCACAGTCCACTGCGGATGACGACGAACGCGCCTTCCTGGATGTCCTGGGACGAAACCGTCAGCCGGGCGCGGAAGCTTTCTTTAAGCCCGCCGCCGACGAGATAGCCGATTTGAGTTCTGTTTTCCATGAAGACCTCTTTTTAGTAACTACCTACCCATCTTACCAAAGTTTTGCTAAATTATCCCTATGGCTGAACCATTGCTGCAACGGGCATTCTGCGAAACGGCTTGTTGAGCTGGAATCCGCAGTAATGCGTTTCAAGATGAAAGGCGCTGAGTTGCGTGCCGAAAATGCGGAATTGCGCCGGCGCTTGGAGATGAACAGTCAGAACAGCCACAAACTGTCATTTTTCGCCCCAAACGTTACCACCTGTTTTCACCCAAACATTACCATCCATTTGCGGCCAAAGTTTACCGGCTGTCTTGAAAATACCT
>DYKX01000117.1 GCA_020722375.1 Anaerolinea thermophila | reverse complement strand
AAGATCAACTCCCCAAGTCAAGACTTGGGGAGTTCTGATTATTCGTTACTCTGTGTATTGCGGCAACTTCGGCAGGGATTGCAGATACATGAAGATCGCCTTCAGTTCATCGTCCGTCATGAAGCGGTAATCCTTCCACGGCATTCGGTCGGGATTCAGCGCGTGTCCGTTTGGCGCGGTGCCCGTTCGGATGGTATTGATGAATTGTTCCTCCGTCCAGAAAGCCACTTCACCGCCCAGGGTCAGGTTGGGCGAGATGAATTTGACCGTCGGGTCGGGGAAAGGTCCGCCATTCAACTGCGGCCCGTGACAGATGCGGCAGTCGTTGGTGTTGACCATATACTCGCCATATTCCACGGTGACGCCGCGCTCTGGCGCGCTGACATGCACTTCGTGGCTCACGGTCTCCACTGGCAATTGAGGCAGCACCCCCACCACCAGCAGGATCTTTGCGAGAGGCGTAAAGTTGTGCCCGTTCGTTATATGATCCACGGGCGGAACGGATTTGACATAGGCAATGATCGCACCCAAATCCTCGTCACTCAAATGCGCCGTGGAAACGACCGCGGGCATGAAGATGGGTTTCCCCTCGGGGTCGATGCCGTGACGGATGGCGCGCACATAATCTTCATCCGAAGTAGCCTCACGACCAAACCCACCTTCGCCGCTGGTGAGATTGGCCGAGTCAATGGTTCCGAGCGGGCCTGCGCTGAACCAGTTTTCGATTCCGCTCAGGTCCGCGCCGTGGCAACCCTGGCACAGCGTCTCTGCGCGGTGACGTCCGTATTCGATGCTGGCTTCGTCAGTGGGGATGGTGATATTGGAGGGCGGAAAATCATAGGTTCGAGTGAGGCGGAAGTTGCCGATAAAGTATAAGACCGCCGCCGCGAGCAAAACCAATCCAAGCAGAGACCCCAGCACGATTCCGATCCATTTCAAAATTGTCTTCATACCAGTAAACTCCTCTCTAACAATAAAGGTGGGACGACGGCGGAAAGTTTACCACTTTTGTCCGAATTGATATGTTCTAATTTATGCCCCATTGGTCATCCGAAAATAAAACCTCCCGAGGCCAATGGGACTTCGGGAGGTTGAAACTGACAGGTTGGACGCGCTACGAGGCGGACTGCTTCGCCTTCGCGACCGCGTCTTCCAACATTTTGGTGGTCACTGATTTCGGACGCTCGATGGGCTGCCCCAGCGCGCGCGCCCAGACGTAGTTGGCCGTCACGCCGAGGGCGCGGCCCACACCGAACAGAACGGTGTAGAAATCGAACTCGCGCACGCCGTAGTAATACTGGAGCGTGCCGCTGATGGCGTCCACGTTCGGCGCAGGATTCTTGGCCTTGCCCTGCTCCTTCAACACGGCAGGGACAACATCGAAGACCAGGTCCGCCAGGCGGACAAGTTCGTCATCGGGGAAATTCTTCTTGGCAAATTCCATCTGCGCCGTGAAACGCGGATCGGGAACGCGCAGGACAGCGTGTCCATAGCCAGGAATGACCTTGCCGCTGTTGAGCGTGTCCCACGCGAACTTGTACAGGTCCTCGCGCGAGGGGACGCCGCCGAACTCCTCCTTTACGTCAATCAGCCAGCCGAGACATTCCTGGTTGGCGAGTCCGTGCAGAGGTCCCGCGAGACCGCTCAGTCCCGCCGCGAAAGCGAAGTAGATGTCCGAGAGCGAGGAACCCACCAGATGGGTCGCGTGCGCCGAGACGTTTCCAGACTCGTGATCAGAGTGCAGGATGAAGTACAGTCGGGCAAGTTCCGCATATCCCTTCTTATCTGAGACCTTCATCATCCTGGCAAAGTTCGCGCCGTAATCCAGTTTGGGATTATATCGGGGCTTGGATTTTTCACCGAAGTATTTCATGCGATAGATGTACGCCGCGATGATCGGCAGTTTGGCCGTCAGGTTGAGGCTGTCATCCAGTGCGGCTTCCCAGTAGGCATCCTTCTTCATGCCCTCGTGATATTTCTTCGTGAAAACCGAGTCGCGCGCCATCGCCATCACCGCCTGCGTGAACAGGATCATCGGGTGCGTGTCTTTCGGCATCACCTTCAGCATCTTGTAAACATAATCGGGAATCTCGGCGCGTTTGGCCCACTCCGCCTCCACTTCCAGCGCCTGTTCCTTGGTGGGAACTTCACCGACCATCAACAGGTAATAGAGGCCGCCGACGAGCGGCATTTTGTTGCCGCCATTTTTCGGGAGCGCCTTCAGCACCTCGGGGATGGACATGCCGCGGAAACGGATGCCCTCCGCAGGGTCCACGAAGGAAACGTCGGTCAGCAGGGACTTGATATTGCGCATCCCGCCCACGATCTGTCCCACAGTGACGTGGTCCACCACAACCTCGGCGTGTTCCTTGCTCAGCGATGTAATGCGTTCGCGCCAGGCTGGCAGTTGCGCGGCGATCTTTTCATGCAGAATCATATGTACTCCTAACTTTTGGGGTTATGAATATGTATCCAGGTAAACACGTATACAAGTACACATGTCTTCCGAAAACGTGTTTACCTGTATACCTGTCTACAACTGAACCAACTTCTTCAACGCCGCATGCGTCTCTTTTACCGAGGCGGCGGATTTCTCGAAAGCGGCCTTTTCATCCGCATCGAGTTTATATTCGATGATTTTCTCCATGCCGCCCGCGCCGAGCATGACAGGCACGCCGAAGAACATATCGTTCAAGCCGTATTCGCCCTGCATGTAGGCCGCGCACGGGACGATCAACTTCTTGTCCTTGAGAATTGCTTCCGCCATCTGCGCCACCGCAACAGACGGAGCGTAATAGGCCGAGCCCGTCTTCAACAGGTTGACGATCTCGCCGCCGCCCTTGCGTGTACGATTGACAATGGCTTCCAACTTGTCGGCAGGAATGTACTCGCGCAGGGGAATCCCCGCGATGTTCGAATGACGCGTCAGCGGGACCATCTCATCGCCGTGGCCGCCCAAAACATAGCACTGGATATTTTCCACGCTTACGCCCGTCTCCAGCGCCACGAAGGCGCGCATACGCGCCGAATCCAAAATCCCCGCCTGCCCGATGACGCGGTTGCGCGGCAGGCCCGTCTTCTTCAACGTCAGATACGCCATCGTATCGAGCGGGTTGGTCAGCACAATGAAAAACGCGTTGGGCGAATACTTCAGCGTTTCCGTCGCGGCCGTCCCCACGATCGCCGCATTGGTCGTCAACAGGTCATCGCGGCTCATGCCAGGCTTGCGCGCCACGCCTGCGGTGATGATGACGATATCCGAATCCTGGGTGTCGGCGTAATCGTTCGTGCCGAGAATCGAGGAGTCCTTGCCGATGATCGGCATGGCCTCCAGCAGGTCGAGCCCCTTGCCCTGCGGCATCCCCTCCACCACGTCCACCAAAACAACGTCGGCCAGCTCGCGTTCCGCCAGCCAGTGCGCGGCGGTCGAACCAGTCATCCCCGCGCCGATGATCGAAATTTTCTTCATCGTTCCTCCAAATAGAATTGATACTGGATTTTAGTCCAGACGTGAACACACGAAAAGATTCATTTGTCACCGATTTTTATGACAAAAGGAGACTTTTCCTCGTCGTTCGGAAAAATTTCCTTCGCTTCATTCCTGACGTTTAGCCGGCCTCCGCTTCGAGGAACCTCGTCGCCTGGATGGCCGCCGCAGCCCCCATCCCTGCCGAGGTGATCACCTGGCGGAAATGCGGATCCGCCGCCTCCCCCGCCGCGAACACCCCCGGGACACTGGTCTGCATCAGCATATTTACTTCAATGTAGCCACGCGAATCCATCTTCAACTGGCCTTCGAAGAGTGGCGTATTCGGCGTGTGACCGATGAAGATGAAAATACCGTCCGCCGCAAACGTGGATTCTTCGCCCGTCTGCACGTTCTTCAACTGCACCGATTCCATTTTGGCAGAGCCGCGAATTTCGGTCACCACCGTATTCCAGATGAATTGGATCTTCGGATTTTCCCTGGCGCGTTTCTGCAGGATCGGCCCCGCGCGCAATTCCTCGCGGCGGTGGACAATGGTCACAGATGAAGCGTAGCGCGTCAGGAAGAGCGCCTCCTCCAGCGCGCTATCCCCGCCACCGACGACAACCACCTTCTTGTCCTTGAAGAACGCACCGTCGCAGGTCGCGCAATACGAGACGCCGCGTCCGAGCAGGGTGTCCTCGCCTGGGACGTTCAGGTGAATCGAGCTGGCGCCCGTCGTGACGATGAGCGAATCCGCCAGATATTCCCCCGCGTCCGTCGTGATTTTGAACGGCCGCGCGGACAAGTCCACTTTGTTGGCCGTATCGAACTCCACGCGCGTCCCAAAATGTTCCGCCTGCTTCTGGAATAAATCGCCCAGTTCCGCGCCGCCCACACCATCGGGAAAACCAGGGTAGTTTTCGATGGTGTACGTCAATGCCGCCTGACCGCCCAGTTGCGTGCCAGTCAAAAGTACAGGCGCGAGTTCCGCACGCGCCGCGTAGAGCGCGGCCGCGAAGCCCGCAGGCCCCGATCCAAGAATCAACATCTTTACATGATTTTCATTGCTTGTCATTTGTTTTCCTGCCGTTTTGTGATTTCTTTCATTTTATCAGACGACACATCCGCGACGCGTATTACCCGCCATCAGCGAATCGAGTCCGAACGGAATTGCCCTCCGCCCATTGTGGACGGGTCGTAAAGTTGCACCTGGTTGCGCTTGATCTTGGCCCAATACAAGGCCTTGTCCGCAGCAGTCAACAACTGAATGAGATTCTGGGCCTGGTCCGGGAACGAGGCGGCGCCCAGCGAAAGGGTTGTCCTGATTTTTGCCTCGCCAAAGGTAAATTCCATCATCGAGAAGGCCGCCCGCCATTCCTCCGCTCGGGCAATAGCCACTTCCTGCGTGGCCCCCGGCATGACCACCAGCATTTCGTCCCCGCCATAACGACAGGCAATATCACTGACGCGCGTGTTCTCCAACAACATTGTCCCCAGCGTCTGCAGGACGGCGTCTCCGGCCTGGTGGCCGTATTGGTCGTTGATGGACTTGAAGAGGTCAACATCCATCATCACCACGCTGATGGGCTGCGGGATGCGTTCGCCGCGTGAGATCTCCCGTTCGAGCATCTCCTCCATGTAACGGCGGTTGAACAGACGGGTCAACCCGTCGCGAATGGACTCCTCACGCAATTGGTCGTGAAGGGTTTCGATCTCGGCCAGTTTTGCCTGCAGGCGGACATTGAGATTACGCAATTCCGCTTCGGCATGTTTCCTTTGGGTAATGTCCTCCTGCATTGCCACGTAGTGCGTCACGTTGTCGCTATCGTCCAACACCGGGGCGATCATCTCGTGGATCCAATACAACTGACCATTTTGTTTGCGATTGAGGATCTCGCCCTCCCAAACCTGTCCCGCCTTGATAGTTTCCCACAGTTTGACATAAAAATCATGTTCCATTTCGCCTGATTTGAAGACTTGCGGAGTCTTGCCGCACAGTTCCTCCAGCCGATAACCTGTCAATTGAACCAGTTTAGGATTGACGTATTCAATGCGTCCATTTGGATCGGTGATCACAATGGCGGTCGGATTCTGTTCCACAGCGTGGAAGAAGATCCGCAGTTTCTCCTCCGTCTGTTTCTGTACGCTGATATCGCGCCAGGTCACCAGTTTCCCCACCATGTGCCCCTGCCGATCCTTCAAAGTGGTGACCCGCAGATCGAGCGTGGAGAAAGGCGGACGGTCCAGTTTGACTTCTGTACGTCCATCCATGTCCGCGAAGTTTGGATACACGTGCCGCCAGCGGGAAAACACATCCCCCAGCGGCTTTCCAATCGGAGTATCCACTGCAAGGTCCGCGAGTTCGAGCGCCTTCGGGTTGATATCCACCACGCGCCAGTTGGTATCCACCACCAGGATGGCATCATCCATATTCTCCACCAGCACATCACGGCTGACGGGGATCAAATCCATCATGCGATAACCGAAGATGCCGTAAGCAAAGAGCAGCCCTGTGCCCGTAAATGCCAGCGGTGTCAGATCCAGCCTGCCAACAGAATGCTGTCCAAAGAACAACAAGAAATTGATCAGCCACGGCAGAAGCGCTCCAATCAGCATGATACGCGTCTGCCGCCGATAGAACTGCAAAGAACGGACGTGTGCCTGCATGAGCAGAATACTGCCAAACATGAGCAGTCCGTACAAATACGCCAAATTAACATAGAACCACGGGCCACCATTGTAAATGGAGCCTCTCCCCGTCAACGGGTAATCCCCAAAAAACAAATGATGCCAGGGGTCTGTCCACATCAAAAAAATGGTCAGCACGGGGATGACCATCAGCAGGATATAGGTCCTGTCCGTCAGCCAGGTATATCGATCAATAAAATAAAGCACCAAAACAAAAAAGGCAACGGGCGCGCTGACGGTGCCCACGTAAGTCATCTTCAACCAGAAGACCGCCACTGCCTCAGAAGGAACGATCCACGAAATGGCATAAGTCAGCGACCAAAATGCCAGCGACAGCATTAACACAAACAAGGCCGGCGCAACCGGCGCGACCCGACGCCGTCGCCAGGCGAGATGGGCCACCAAAATGGCAACCGTACTCGAAACCGCCAACCAGACCGCGTGTGAAAAGTTCATTCCACTGCCTTATCCGTGATTGCCAGCGCACGATCAAGGATTTCCATCCCTTCTTTCAACTGCTCTTCGCTGATCACCAGCGGCGGGATGATCAGAACGGTGTGCCAGTGCGTGTACAGGAACAAACCGTGTTCGACGCAGAACTTCCGCAGCGCGGTCATTTCAGGCGACGATCCGTTCCACGGCGCCATCGGCTCCCTGGTTTTTCGATTCTTGACCACTTCGATGATTCCGAACAACCCAATCGAGCGGACATCGCCGACGGAAGGATGCGCCTCGCCGAGGTCGGACAACATCCGCTTCACCACCGGACCCATGGCGGCCGCGTGCTCGACGAGTTTATCCTCCCTCATCACATGGATGTTCGCCACCGCCGCCGCCAGCGAGACGGGATGCGACGTGTACGTCAACCCGCTCTCGAAAACGCGCTCATCGAAGGCCGCCGCGATCTCGGGCTTCATCGCCACCGCGCCCAGCGGCGCATATGCGGACGTAAGTCCCTTGGCCATGGTCATGATGTCGGGGACGACGTTCCAGTGATCCACCGCGAACCATTTGCCCGTGCGGCCAAACCCGCTCATCACCTCGTCGGCAATCATGACGATCCCGTACTTATCGCACAATGCGCGGACGCCCTGCATGTAACCCTCAGGCGGGATGATGATGCCATTCGTCCCGGTGACCGACTCCATCAGAACAGCGGCAATCGTCTCTGGCCCCTCGTAGCGGATGATCTCTTCGAGGTGGTTGAGATAATCGCGGGTAAATTCCTCTTCGGAAATGTCGGGATTCGTGCGATGGAAGGTGGAGCGGTAACGGTACGGGTCAAGGAAGTGCACCACGCCAGGCATCGTCCCAGGCTCCCACATGTGACGGCGCGGATCGCCCGTGGCGGCCATCGCCCCCATCGTCGCGCCGTGATAGGAGCGATAGCGCGTCAGAATTTTGAAACGATTGGTGTAGCCGCGCGCCAGTTTGATGGCGTTCTCGTTCGCGTCTGCGCCGCCGAGGGTAAAAAGAATTTTGGACAGTTTCCCGCCCGGGGTCACCTCCGCGACCGCCTTGCTCGCCAGGGCGCGGACCTTGGTGGTCATGCCCGGCGCGGCGTAGGGAAGGGCGGCAGCCTGTTCCTGCATGGCCTTGATGACGCGCTCGTCGCCGTGACCGATGTTGACGCACATCGTCATCGAATTGAAATCGAGATAGCGCTTGTCGTTCACATCCCAGAAATAGACTCCCTTGGCGCGCTGGACCGCGATTGGATTCACCTTGGACTGTGCCGACCAGGTATAAAAGACATGCTCTTTGGAAAGGGATAGGATTTCGTCATTGGGGAGGTCAAACATGGTGGGGGTCCTGAATTGGATTAAGTCTCTATCCGAATATCGGATCGCGGACTTCCAGTCCGCCTGGGGCAAGCGGACTCAAAGTCCCCATCCAAATATCGGATCGCGGACTTCCAGTCCGCCTGGGGCAAGCGGACTCAAAGTCC
>DYKX01000116.1 GCA_020722375.1 Anaerolinea thermophila | reverse complement strand
AGTAGTCGTGCGTGCCCAATTGTACCCGCTCTCGCATTTTCAAGTGAAGGCAGGCAACTTTATGACGCACGCAAGAGAACAGGTCGTTTGTTTTGGTCTTGTGCCTCGCTTCAAAAGCCGTTATCATTCACTCACTCATTTGGACATTTACTCGCGGAGGTTCACATGCTCGACACTCAAGGTAACTTCTTCCTCGGCCGTTTATTCGATGCTGCCAAAGGCAAACTCGCGGACAAGGCCCTGCTGTACGATCCCGCGGACCTGACCACGCACGGACTCGTCACAGGCATGACAGGTTCGGGCAAGACGGGGCTGTGCGTCGGCATTCTCGAAGAGGCCGCGCTCCAGAACATCCCCGCCATCATCATTGACCCGAAGGGCGATCTCACCAATTTACTGCTTCACTTCCCCGACTTGCTTCCGTCCGATTTCCAACCCTGGCTGGATGCAGACGTGGTGCGCCGCGAGGGCAAGACGCTCGAATCCGCCGCGAAGGAGACCGCCGAGCATTGGAAGAAGGGGCTGGCCGATTGGGGTATCGACCGCGAGCGCCTGCTGGCTCTCAAGAACGCGGCCGAGTTCGCCGTCTACACCCCAGGCTCGGACGCGGGGATTCCCGTCAGCGTGTTGTCGTCGCTGGCCGCGCCCACCATCCCGTGGGAGGAGAACCGAGAGATCCTGCGCGAGCGTATCTCGTCCACCGTCACCGCGCTGCTCGGACTCGTCGGCATGGAGGACGTGGATCCGCTCCGCTCGCGCGAGCACATCCTGCTCTCCAACCTGTTCGAGAATGCCTGGAGCGAGGGCCGCGATCTCGACATGACCGAGTTGATTCTGCAAACCCAGAAACCGCCATTCGAAAAACTGGGCGCCTTCCCGCTCGAAAATTTCTTCCCTGAACGCGACCGCATGGAACTGGCGATGCTCCTCAACAACATCCTCGCATCGCCTGGCTTCGAAGTCTGGCGCGAGGGGCAGAACCTCGACATCCCCGCGCTCCTCTTCGCAAAGGATGGCCGCCCGCGTCACAGCGTTTTCTACATCGCGCACCTGAGCGATTCCGAGCGCATGTTCTTCGTCACGCTCCTGCTCTCCGCGGTCGAAACGTGGATGCGTACGCAGGCTGGCTCCAACACCCTGCGCGCCCTCGTCTACATGGACGAGATCTTCGGCTACATGCCACCCACCGCCAACCCGCCCTCCAAACTCACATTGCTCCGCATGTTGAAGCAGGCGCGCGCCTTCGGCGTGGGCATGTTGCTCGCCACGCAAAACCCCGTGGACGTGGATTACAAAGGCATGTCCAACACGGGCACGTGGATCATCGGCAAACTCCAGACCGAGCAGGATAAAAATCGCCTGCTCGACGGCCTCGAGAGCGCCGCGGGCGGAAGCGATCGCGCCACGCTCGATAAACTCATCTCCGCACTCGGCAAGCGCGTCTTCGTGATGCACAACGTCCACGAGAAAGCGCCCGTCGTGTTCCAGACCCGTTTCGCGATGAACTATCTCGCGGGACCGTTGACGCGGACTCAGATCCCCGCCTTGAACAGACTCGTCGGTGCGGAACAGACCGCGGACAGCCGACCGCTGACCGAAAAACCTGCCGCCTCTCACGCGGACCTCGCGGCGGCCTCCGTTTCGACAGCCGCCGCGGCGCCGCGGCCGTCTGTGGCGGCGCGGCCCGCCTCCACGTCGGGAGGAAGCGTCACGCGTCCGCCTGTCCCATCCTCCGTTGCGGAATATTTCCTGCCGCTGACGAACAGTCTGCCCGAGGCCTTCCGCGCCGCAGGCAAGACCCAGCCCGCCGACGCGCGTCAGGTGGGCCTGTTCTATCGGCCCGCGTTGGCGGCCTCCGCGCAAGTCCGCTTCTTCGACCGCAAATACGGCGTGGACGCGGAAGTGACGCGCTCGGCGCTCATCGAAAATCCTGAACGGCGCAGCGCCCAGCGTTGGGATGATTTTGTCGCCGCCATCCCCGCAGACAAAATGGATTCCACCCCCGCGCCCGATGCGCGCTTCGACGTTCTCTCGCCGACCCTTTCCGACGCGAAACTCGTCTCCGCGCTTCAAAAGGATTTCATTGACTGGGTCTATCGCACGACAACGGTCAAAGCGCGGGCAAATGAGTTTCTCAAGGTCTACGGCGGCCCCGATATCTCGCAGGCCGATTTTATGAAAGCCTGCGCCGAAGCCGCCAGCGAAGCGCGTGACAAGGAACTCCAAAAGGAGGCGGGAAAGATTGACAAACAGATTGCCTCGTTGCAGGACAAACTGGTGCGCGAGGAGCGCGAACTGGAACAGGATCAGGCCGATCTTCAGAATCGGAAGATCGAGGCAGGCGCGAACCTGTTGGAATTGGGCGCGGGGTTGGTCGGTTTTGGCCGCAAGAAGAGCGTCTCCACCCAGTTCACCAAACAACGCCTCGCCGCGAATGCCAAGGCGGATGTGGAAGAATCGCTGGATGCCATCGCCGAATACAAGAAGCAACTGGCCGCGTTGGAAGCCGAACGCGCCCGCATCGCGGACAAGGTCAACGCCCGCTGGGGTGACGTGGTCAACAAGATCACGGAGATTGACATCGCTCCCAAAAAGACCGACATCTACGTCAACGCCTTCGGCGTGGCATGGACGCCGTACTACCTCGTCGAAGTCGGCGGGCAGACGATGGAACTCCCCGCGTTTGGCGAGTAGGTTGGCGTGTGGCGGATTGGCAATCCGCCTTACGCGTGTAAGTATCCCCTTCGTCCAGCAGTCCAACCTGCTGGGCGAATTTTTAGTAGCGCAAATTGGCAATTTGCGCCACAAAGGGTAAACCATGAGCATCCTTTACATCATTCTCTTCCTCCTCCTCTGGGGCGTGATCCATTCCCTGCTGGCATCCAATGCCTTCAAGCAATGGCTGACGCGCCTGGTTGGACAACGACTCATGCGCGCGTATCGCCTGTCCTACAACGCGTTTTCCCTGATCAGTTTTCTCCCCATCCTCTACCTCGTGGCTGTCCTTCCCGACGCGCCGCTCTACTCCGTCCCCGCGCCGATTTCGTACGCGATGATTCTCGGGCAGGGACTCGCCGCGCTTCTTCTCCTCGTCGGCGTTCTGCAAACGGACACGCTGGCCTTCGTCGGCCTGCGGCAACTCATCGAGGAGGAGAAGCCCGCCAAATTCGTCACAAACGGACTCTATCGCCTCGTCCGCCATCCGCTCTACACCGCGGGACTTCTCTTCCTGTGGCTCTCTCCGCAGGTGACGGTCAACTCGTTCACGCTGTATGTCGGCGCGACGATCTACATTCTCATCGGCGCGTTTTTCGAAGAACGGAAACTCGCCCGCGAATTCGGCGCCGCGTATGCCGAATACAAATCCAAAACACCGATGCTAATTCCGTGGATCAAGTTTTAGCAAGGAGAAACATGACTCACCCTGAATTTAATCTTTAGCCATGGATTTCACAGATTTACACAGATTTGGCCGACTCTTTGCTTTGGAGTCGGCCAAAAAATTTAAAATCCGTGATAATCCGTGTAATCTGTGGCGAATTTCTTAAGTTTGGGGTTAATTATGTTTCTTTGTTGATGGAACCTGCCTGGTCGCACCGTCGTTATTAAGACGACTCTCACAGAGGCAGGTATAATTCTCCTTATGACGGCCTATTCGAAATCCTACCCGCGCCCGTATCCGTTTGCTGTTCAATTCCTGACTTCATTGATTCTCGGCGTTGGCACATCCCTCCTCTTAATTCTGACGTTGACCCTCGGCTATCAACTCCTCTACGCGGGACGCATCTTCCCCGGCGTGACGGTGGCGGGCGTGGACCTTTCGGGTCTCTCTCCCTCCGACGCGGCGCTCAAACTCAACCAGACGCTGTCCTTCCCCGTCAGCGGGCGGATCGTCTTCCGCGATGGAGCGAACGTCTGGTACGCCTCTCCCGTGGAACTGGGGATGGTCTTCGACGCCTCCGCCAGCGCGCAGACGGCCTATCGTCTCGGGCGAAGCGGCAACCCATTCCGCGCGTTGGCCGACCAGGTGCGCTCCCGCAAACAGGGCGCGGACGTGGCTCCCGTCATCATCTTCGACCAGCGGCTCGCATACGCGTATATCAACAATTTGGCCGCGTCCATCAACCGACCTGCGATGGAGGCCAGCCTGAAGATCGAGGGGACAAACGTGGTCGCGCAGGCGGGGCAGGTGGGCCGCCATGTGGACGTGGACGCGACGCTCGTCTTCCTGAGCGCGCAGTTGCAGACCTTCCGCGATGTGGAAGTGCCGCTGGTGGTGATCGAGACGCCGCCCCTGATCGTGGACGTCTCCGCGCAGGAGGCGGCGGCGCGCCAGATCCTCTCCGCGCCGCTGCAACTCTCCCTGCCAAATGTTGCGGCGGGTGATCCTGGCCCGTGGATATTCGAGCCGTCCGTCGTGGCGGGCATGTTGACGGTGAAACGCGTCGATAACGGCGGCCAGTCCGAGGTTCAGGTGGGACTCGAGAGCGGCGCGTTCGCCCAGTTGTTGACTCCCGTCGCGGGTCAGGTGGATCGCGAGTCAAAAAACGCAAGGTTTTATTTTGACGACAACACCAGACAACTGGTGTTGATCGAAAATGCCGCATCGGGCCGCACGACAGATGTCCCCGCGACCGTCACGGCGGTGAACGAAGCCTTGTTGCGCGGGGAACATTCGGTGCAGTTGGTGGTGAAGGAGGAACAACCCGCCATTACAGACAGCGCTACCGCCGAATCACTGGGCATCCGCGAATTGGTCAGTTCACAGACATCCTATTTCCGCGGCTCGAATGCCGAGCGTATGACCAATATCCAGATCGCGGCGGAACGTTTTCACGGCGTGTTCGTCCCGCCCGGCGAGACCTTCTCGATGGGCGAAGTGCTCGGCGATGTGACGCTCGACAATGGTTTTGCCGAAGCGTGGATCATCTACGGCGGGCGCACCATCAAAGGCGTGGGCGGCGGAGTCTGCCAGGTGAGCACCACTTTATTCCGCACCGTGTTCATGGCAGGATTCCCCATCGTAGAGCGGCATTCGCACGCCTACCGCGTCTCGTACTACGAACAAACCGCCACAGGCCGCGATCCCATGCTGGCGGGCATGGACGCCACTGTTTACTTCCCGCTGGTGGATTTCAAATTCGTCAACGACACGCCCTATTGGCTGTTGATGGAGACCTACTTCAACGCCTCGTCGCAATCGCTGACATGGAAATTCTATTCCACTTCGGATGGCCGCACGGTCACTTTCGAAGCCAGTGGGCCGCGCAACGTCACTGCCGCGCCCCAGCCGTTATTCGAGTTGAATCCTGAATTGAAAAAGAATGAGATCAAACAGGTGGACTGGGCCGCCGACGGCGCCGACGCCACCATCGTCCGCACGGTCTGGAAGAACGGCGCGGTCTATTTCACCGACACGTTCACCACACATTACGAGCCGTGGCAGGCGGTCTGTCAATATGGCCCCGAAACCGAGGACGTGGAGAAACTGGCAAAAAAGCAAAACAAGTGCCTGCCGCCTTTGTAAACGCTCTTCCGTCACTGCGAGGAGGGTGCGCTTTCCGACGAAGCAGTCTCCTGGTCGTGACCGAGATTGCTTCGCGAAGACCGCTCGCAATGACGATTTGATAGTGATAAAATACCCGCCTCTTGAAAACGGAGAACATATGCTCAGTAAAGAACTGCTCGAAATCCTGCGTTGTCCCAATTGCGTGCGCGAAAAGAACGGCCTGCTCACGCTCCACAAAGATGCCTGGCTGGTCTGCAACGAATGTGGCCGCAAATATCCCATTCTCGACGACATCCCTGTCATGCTCATTGACGAGGGTGACAAGTGGGTGAGCACCCCCCTCGAGAACCTGCCCGTCCCGCCCCCCCCTGCGGGGAAATAGTGCCCGCGCTGGCAGACCTGCTGGCCGACCTGACCAGCGGCGACGAAACGCGCGCCGAAGCGGCCGTCCCTGCGCTAACGGCATTGGGCGAGACGGTCATCCCGCCCCTGCGCGGCCTGCTGGAATCAGACGACGCGGACATCCGCTGGTGGGCCGCGCGCACCCTCGCCTCGCTTCCCTCTCTGGACGCAGGCCTGCTCCTGCCTTCGTTGAGCGACGCGGCCCCCGAAGTCCGTCAATGCGCGGCGCTGGGACTGACCAGTCACCCGTCTGAGGCGGCCATCCCCGCTCTCATCCGCGCCTTATCTGATTCTGATAGCCTTGTCGCCGAATTGTCCGCGCGGGCGCTGAGCGCGATTGGGAAGCCTGCGACGGAGAGCCTGCTCGAGGTCCTGAAAGAAGCGCCCCCGTCTGCCCGAATCCACGCCATGCACGCCCTATCCGAAATCGCCGACCCGCGCGCCATCCGCCCGATGATTGAGGCGATGAACGAGAATTCGGTCATGCTCCAATATTGGGCGGAGGCCGGGCTGGAGAAAATGGGCGTAAACATGGTTTACTTAAAACCCTGAGAAGTGTTTATGAAGAAAATCAACCTGCCAAAATTAAAACTACCCCAGATAAAATTTAAACGCCCCTCGGTGGGCGGAATCATCTTTTGGGTGATCACCATCGGACTGGGGGTGGCCGCGATGGTTTTTGCGCGCAGTTTCTTTGCCTGTTGGACGATCACCAGCCTGCCCGGCATGCCGCCCGCCACGTGCGGCGCCCAGGCAGGCGGTCTCCCCGTCTTCAATCCCGAGGGGACGCCGATCGCTACTTCCGTGGCGGCCACTCCCGAGGCCTCCGCGCCGGTGGATGTGCCTCCGCCCACCTGGGATGGCGGAAGCCGCGTGAATGTGCTCTTCATCGGCGTGGACGCCCGCGACTGGGAAGCCAACAACGAAGCGCCCCGCTCGGATACGTTGATCTTATTCACCATCGATCCCATCTCGAAGACGGCAGGCATGCTCTCGATCCCGCGCGATATGTGGGTGAACATCCCCGGCTTCGGGTACGGACGCATCAACACCGCCTATTCGCTCGGCGCGGGCGCAAAATTGCCCGGCGGCGGCCCCGGCCTGGCCATGAAAACCGTGGAGCAGTTCCTGGGCGTGCCGGTCAATTATTACGGACAGCTGGACTTCAACACGTTCATCGCCATGATTGACACCATCGGCGGCATTGACGTGCAGGTGAAGGAACGCCTCAAACTGGACCCCGTGGGTACCGGTAAGGACAAGGTAGTCATCACCCCCGGTCTTCGTCATTTGGTGGGGTGGAAGGCTCTGGCCTACGCCCGTACCCGCAAGACCGAAGGCGGTGATGTGGACCGCGCCCAGCGCCAGCAGGACGTGATCTTTGCCATCATGGACAAGGTGTTCAGCCCCGATTATTTCCCCATTTTTATGAAGCAAGCGCCGGGTCTGTACGATTTAATGGCGTCGGGTATTCATACCAATCTGTCATTCGATGATGGCTTGCGATTGGCGGTTTTGTTGCAGGGCATTCCGCGCGAGAATATCAAAACGGGCGTGATCGACTACGACATGGTCACTTTCGACAACACCGTTCTGGACGGCCAGAATGCCAGCGTCTTCAAACCCAAACCAGACCAGATCCGCATTCTGCGCGATGACATTTTCGGCGGCGGAGCCGTCAGCGCGATGGCTGGATCGGGCGACCCGGTGCAGTTATCCAAACAGGAGAACGCCCGCATCCGCATCACCAACGGCGCGTTTGCGCAGGATTTCGGTCAGCGCACGGCGACCTATCTGCAGGGACTGGGGCTGAATGTGACGGAACTGTCCAGCACGACTCAGGTCGACCGCACGGTCATCGTCCTGTACTCCCCCAAACTTTACACCATGCGCTTCCTGCTGTACCTGTTTGGAATGAACGGTTCGTCTGGCACCACGCAAATCCGCTTTGACCCCAACCCCGCCTCACCGGTGGACGTGGAAATCCTTCTAGGCAATGACGTGGCAAATGCCAACGTGATTCCCTGACGAAACTTCTTGCGCTGGATTTTCCTTCGTCTCGCGCCGGGGATGCTCGGCTCTCTGCACAATTCCCATCGGCTGACCCCTGCCTCTCAGCCTGACATTACTGCCAAAGAAATATTGGCTCATCTGTAAAGAGTGTGCAACGTGACAGTCACTTCGGAAGTGACTGTC
>DYKX01000307.1 GCA_020722375.1 Anaerolinea thermophila | reverse complement strand
GACCAGACGGATGATTTCCCCAAACTACATTCGTTCCTGCTGGACCTCGAGGCGGGCGCGGCCAACCGACTGTATTACCTCGCTACAGCTCCCGAATTCTATGGCTCAGTTTCCCAGCGACTTGGCGCGGCGGGCATGTCACGCGCAGGAACGGATACTGGCTGGCGGCGTATCATTATCGAAAAGCCGTTTGGGCGTGATCTCGCCTCGGCGCAGGAACTCAATCACGCGGTTCACTCCGCCTTTGAGGAAAGTCAGGTCTATCGCATTGATCATTATCTCGGCAAGGAAACTTCACAGAACATCCTGTTCTTTCGCTTCGCCAACACCATCTTCGAGCCTGTCTGGAACCGCCGTTACGTGAGCAACGTGCAAATCACTGTCGCCGAAAGCGTGGATGTCGGCAGCCGCGCTGGCTATTACGATAATTCTGGCGTATTGCGCGACATGTTCCAAAACCACCTCTTCCAACTGCTGGCTCTGGTGGCGATGGAACCGCCCAGCAGGTTCGACGCCGACGCGGTCCGCAACGAAAAGGTCAAGGTCTTTCAGAGCATCCGCCCGATTGCGCTCGAAGATACCGTCCGCGCCCAATATGAAGATTACACTCAGGCGGAAGGCGTTTCGTCCGATTCGCAAACCCCGACCTATGCCGCGCTCAAACTTTTCATTGACAACTGGCGCTGGCGCGGCGTGCCGTTCTATTTGCGGTCAGGCAAAGCCCTCAAGCGCAAGACATCCGAGATTATCATCGAATTTCAAAGCCCCCCGCACATGATGTTCGACCAATCCAGCGAATTCACCCCGAATATTCTGTCCATCTGCATCCAACCCGACGAAGGCATTCACCTGCGCTTCGAAGCCAAAGTCCCCGACTCAGATCAGGATATGCGCTCGGTGGACATGGAATTCCACTACCGCGATTCCTTCAACGGAACCTCCCTCCCTGAAGCCTACGAACGCCTCCTGCTCGAAGCCCTGCAGGGCGACGCTTCCCTATTCACCCGCTCGGATGGAATCGAATCTTCCTGGCGCGTGATTGATCCCGTCCTCGAAGGCTGGGCGCGTCAGGACATGCCGAAACTTGTCACATACCAACGCGGCGACTGGGGTCCCGCCGAAGCGGACGCGCTGCTTGCACGTGACGGTCACGTCTGGCGGCTGGGGTGCGTGGAATAATAGCGAAAAAGAATTCCAGAGCAGTATTACTCCGCGAAAACTGCATCAACCGCGAAGATTTTGTAGCGCGATATTTA
>DYKX01000306.1 GCA_020722375.1 Anaerolinea thermophila | reverse complement strand
CATGCGCTTCAGGTATTTCTCGTACTGCTCTTTCCAGTACGGCGAGATGCGGATGGCCCGCCAGGCGGCTTCGACCAGCGCCCAGCGCAGTTCCTTGCGCCCGCTCTTGGTGATGCGCTTTTCGATGTGTTCTTTGCCGCTGTCATGTACGCCTGCTCCCAGCCCCGAATACCCCACCAGTTTCTTCGGACACTCGAAGCGGTGGATGTCGCCGATGGCCGCCAGAACGGTCATGCTGATGACCACGCCAAAGCCCGACAGCTGCAGTAATCTCACGGCCTGTTTTCTCCACACGCACCCCAGGCTTTGCCGCCCCAGTTCCGCATCCACTTCCGCTTTGTGTTTCTCCAGCTCTTCCAGCATGGACAGCTCCTGGCGGATTTGAATCTTTTCCAACGGGCTGACCGGCTGCGCCTCCCACCAGGCTTTTTCTCTCAGCTTCCCTTGCGGCAGAATCAGGTTGTGACGGTGGATCAGGCTTTGCAGGCGGTTACGGATCATCGTCCCGGTCTTGACCAGCCGGTTGCGGTATGAAATCATCCCGCGCAGTTCGCGCACTTCCACCGGCGGCACCCACACTTCCGGCACGATGTCCGCGATCAGCAGGCGAATCAGCCGTTCGATGTCTTTTTTGTCCGTTTTGACCCGCGCTTCGGCAATCTGCCGCACTCCGCCTGCGTGCGCCACCACTACGTAGCTCACCAGCGGCACCACGATGTCGTACACGTCCCACACGTTGGTGGTCGTCTCGATCACCGCTGCGTCTCCTTTGCGCAGGTTCGCCGCCGCCCATTCCCCCAGCTTATCCATCGCGATCCGGCGCGGCGCCAGAACCCATTCCTGCTGGGCGTTTTGTCCGCCCACCAGGGCGTACTCTTTGTGGATGTCGAAGGCGATGTACCGCTTAATGCCGCTTGTATCTTTTTCAAATTTCATGCTACACTCCTTTTGTCCTATCGTGTGGGACGCGGCTTTTTGGGCTGGAGTTGCAGGTACCGATGCGGGTTCTCGACGCTTTTGCGCCGGTCCCAGATTAGGTTCCGCGGGCATCCAGTTAACGCAACGGGCTTGGCTTTCTTCGCCTTCCCATACTTGCTTGCGGACAGCCCTAACGCTCTCGTCCCGGCAGCGTTCCCGCGGCGGTTTCACCTCGAGGATACGCTCTCACCGCGCCCCACACAAGGACATTCTAATAACGCAAACCGTTAGCCCGCCTGCGTCCAGCCTATCTGATATAATTTCCCAAAGATACATCAT
>DYKX01000305.1 GCA_020722375.1 Anaerolinea thermophila | reverse complement strand
ATTTCTTTGTGAACTCGGTGCCTTTGGGGTGAATTTATTCATCGAACAAAAAGGTGGCTTCGGTGTAGGCGCGCACGCCTTTGTTCTTGACCCGTTCCTGGACCCAGTGCTGGAGATAGGCTTCCTTGTACTCGATGGGCTTGGCGCTCGAAAGCTCGTGGAGCGGGTAGTTGAGATGCAGGGCGCGCGGCGAGACGCTGAAACGGGTGATGCCGGTCGGCAGGACGATGTTTTGCGCGGCCAGTTTCAAGACGGTCTTGATCCTGAACCTGGGGAAAACGACCAGGGCAGTCAGGTCGGGGTAGATATTCCTGAACGAATCGATCAGGGTCTGGCTGGTACGGTCGAGTGAGGCCCGGGTCTTGTAGGTGTCCACGATGGCGTGCAAGGTGGCGATGTGGTCGGCGAGTTCGCTCGGCGCTTCCTTCAGCTGGTACAGGCTGCCGTCCGCCAGGCGGATGTGGACCGGCATGTATTTGGGCGCGTCGAGGGATTTCTGGGTGTCCACCTTGAAGACTTTCAATCCGACGATCTTGCGGATGCGCCCCATCAACGCGTTCTGGCTCATGCCCCAGACGACGTGGTTCCAGGTCTGGAGCAGCACGTTCGGGTCGTCCGCTTCGACCACTTGGGCCACGATGTGCGGGAATTCCATCTCGCGCAGCGACGTAACCCGGTTGGCCCCGTCCAACACCATGTAGCGGCCTGAGCCGTCAGTCAGCGGCATGACGATGGGTGGGTTGCGCAGGATGCCCTGGGCGCGCAGCTTGTCCACCAGCGGGAGGGTACGCTGCAAGTCATGGTCTTCGTGCAGGATCAGATCGGCGATAGGTAGGATTCGCAGGGTAGGCAGGTTGGGGATCATAGATTTCCTTGAAAATTCTCACCACAGAGATCGCGGAGAATCATGACTCCGCTGCAAAAACCTTTTCTAACCACTAAGGACACGAAGGTCACGAATTTTTTTGAAATCATCTTGCGCCGAATTTCAAGATTTTGAATTTCACCTTTCAGAATTCCTTGGTGTACTTCGTGTCCTTTGTGGATAAAGACCTTTTTGCAGTAGACTCAATCATTAATTGATGTTACGCATCCTCCCGAAGGCGTTGTCTTGAGCTTGCCGAAAGGTTTGAGCGGCTCAACAAGGTTTTTCAGGGAAGCTTCGGGAGGTTAAACACTGGCAGGCTCAAAGGTCGAATAAGCATTGTTGACTCCACTGCAAAAAGGTATTTTTCAACGCAAAGGCGCAATCCCCATTCTGGG
>DYKX01000115.1 GCA_020722375.1 Anaerolinea thermophila | reverse complement strand
TTCGAAGTGATGGTGGCTTTCTCGCACGACTTCAATGTGGGTGACGCGGTCTTGTCCGCCTGCTCTGCCACCATGACCTACACCCTGTATGCCGGGCCGGGGTTCAGCCTGCCGGGCTTTGTGTCCATGCCGATGAACGTGCCGGCCGGTTGCCACACATGGACACTTACTGCTTCGGGAGGGTATGTGGACTTCCGATCGGTGGATGTCTATTACGTAGCCGCCCCGCCGACTGCGACGGCCACGCTTACGTTTACACCGACCTTTACCGCGGTATTCAGCTCAACCCCTACACCCACTTCCACCTCAACGCGGACCGCCGTTCCCAGCGCGACGCATACCACAACTTCGACCGTCACCTGGACGCCGACCTCAACGGTGACCAATACTGCAACCTATACTCCCTCTCCAACTGCCACTTATACGGCTACTTCAACGTTTACCTTCACCCCAACGAACACAGCCACCGCAACGGCGACTCACACTGCGCCTCCTTCTCGAACGCCGACATTTACCCCGATCAATACGGCTTCACCAACGGCGCTTCCTCTGCCGCCGGCCGTTTCCCTGACCGCGCATTGGTGGATTTGGGAGTCTGGTGTTTTGTACATTACTCCGAAAACCTATCCCGTTGCCAGCGTGAAACTGACAATTTCTGATCCACAAGACCGCTGGCCGGCCGTGGTTCTGGAATACAACCCACGCAAGGTCCCTGAATTGGTCTCTTGGGACCGGCGCTTCGCAGACGGCACGTTAGCGCCGAGTGGAGAATATGCTGTGCAGGTACGTGTCTGCGACGATCACAACCTGTGTGCTAACACCACTGGGAGGATCTCAATCCCGGATGGGGTCTGGCCGACCAAGACGCCGACATTCACTCCAACAACTACCTCAACAGCATTGCCTTCTGCTACCCCAACGAGAACCAGGGTTCCCGCTTCTCCCACGCCAATGTTGGTGATCCCCTCTCCAACACCAAACACACCGGCTTCCCATTCAACGGCTTGGCCGCTCTGGCAAATGCTTGGCCTGGTGGGGCTGATGATCGTGATCGCCGCCGCCAGTGTGGTGGACCCGCGTCCAATGGCCTTGCGCCGGCTGGGTGAAGTATTGGAGCAATTATCGAATTGTAAACAAATCGACTCATCGCAGGATGAGAATTAACTTCAAATCGAAAGGAAATACAAAATGGAACTCCTTCTTGCTTTGGCCGTGATCACCGCGGTGATCATCTTTGGGGCTTTACTCAGCATCGGCAACGAACGACAGCGCCGGGCGATAGATGAGATGCGCGAGCAGGTGGTCTTATGGGCGATCCAGGATTTGCGAATCAAACGCGAACGTCTGGCGCAGGAGGCGCGCGTGGATGATCCGCTGGGTTGGTTGAGCCGAATGGTTGCCAAGGTAATTGGCTCTGAGCAAAATCTCGATGTCGCCGAAACTTTCGCTGAACCCCTGGCGTTGGTTTGTGAATTGGGGGCCCCGCGCAACAAGATTATTTTTTCCCCCATGTCGCCGACCGACATCCGAAGATACAAACAGGAGACGCGCGGCCGGCTGTCCAACTTTGCCAATCCCAATCCCTTGCTTTCCCTGCCAAGAAACACGACTGTACGCGAATTGAATACGCTGAACGCTGGTTTTCTCTTCGATCTGGAATTGCCCCTGGCGTGGAAATCGTTAACGGGTCGGGATGTTGGGAGAAACAGCCTGTGGATATATTTCGTAGAGTAAATCAATGCCTGCTGCTTCTGCTCTTTTCTTTGCTGAATGCAAGTGAACGCGCCTGCCCCATCCCGATTGTCGTATGATGGCCGACTCCGCAATAGAAGGCAAATTCCGCCAGGGATTGAAGAACAGCGCTTGCGCCGTCCCAGTAATCCCGCCAGTTCCGTTTCACTTTGCTTTTGGACAACAGGTAGAAACCGGTCGTGCCGGTAAAACCGGTTGCCGCTCCGCGTAATCCTTCGGCAAATTCCCAGCGGACCGTATTCACTGCCGTCATCTCTTCGACAAGGATGCAATCGCTGGCAAATTGCGGCCAAAATTCGTGAATTTGCATCGGCTCGGGAGCGAAGGTATTCCACTTCTCCCACAGGCTTCGGAAAATCTGACCGGGCGCGGGCAGGCAAATGTCCAATCCATTGCTGCGAAATGCAGTGGGACTGAGAAATTCCATTCGCACCCTATTACCTGCCGAAGACATCGCGACATCCTGCGCAATGTTGGAGAAGGAGGATTCCCCAGCCCAATCGTGTTGCGAGCGGGACGAGATAACTTCGTCCACGCGAAAATCCATTTTATAGATGGACAGGCGCTTGGGAAGGCGGCGGATGATCTTTTTCTCCAGCGCGTCTGAAAGTTCTTCGCTCAGGGTAGTGATCCGCAACCAGCACAATTGACCGGGTTCCAACCAGCTCCCTGCGCGCAATGGCCGCCCATGTTCATCGAGCAGGGTGGAAACGGTGTAGGGTTTCAATCCCGTTTCATCGTGCAACCTGTCGGCTAGGGACGCGTGAGAACGGGTGAGTTGCCCAAGAAACCATGCCTGCGCGGGGCGACCAAGGGAGCCGAGAATGGGGTATGAGGATTCGGCAGTGAGGGCGAGGAGGATGGAACGGAGCATTATCCTTCCAGGTAAACATCCATTGCCTGCGGTCCGCGCGGACCGCGCCCGGCCTTGAAAACGACCCATTGCCCCGGTTCGAGCGTAGTCAACCCCGCGCGCAGGTTGTTGCGGTGGACAAACAGGTCTTCACCATTTGCGCGCGTGATGAAGCCATAAGATTGACTCGGCCCCAATCCAAAATCCTTGACCACGCCGCGCTCGTACCCGGCGGGCAAGTTCTCTCTCTTTTGCGCTTCATCCGCCTGACCTGCGGCTTGCTTGCCGACTTCGACGAAATAACCATACCCGGCGTTGGTCTTGCCGCCCGCTCCCAGGTCGCGCAAGCCGCTTTCCAGCCATGCACGCGCCTGATCGAGCAACGGATTGGGACTTTCGGCCGTAGGGGCGATGGCGCCTTTGAACCAACTCCATTCTTTTTTGGCTTCTTTGGGCAGGGCTTCCAGCGGTGTCACGTCAATTGGCGCTTTTCGCCAACCCACTGCAAAGTGAAAGACGGCCCCGGGCGCAACGGTCAGGAATTTGACCGGGACAGGGCTTTGCCAGTTGGCCGGAGGCGTTTCCGGTTTTTCATCCCCGGTTTCTTTGTAATAATCGGGGTAGTGCGGATTCATGATGTCTAGTTCGAGGCGCGGCAGTTCTCGCTCGGAGGGGATGGCGTCGAAAAAGACGACATGTCCACCGTGTTCGGTCGTGCCGAAGACGGCGCGGAAGGTTCTTGCCAGGCCCTCAATTGCTTCAGATGATTGGCTTTGGCAGTCGGCAAGTTGCTTGCGGCAGATTTCTTCTTCGGGGCGGGAAAGTACGATCTCCAGCGCGCGGAGGAGGCCGAGTTTTTCCGGCTCTTTGGGCTTGTCAGTCTCGATTACCTTCTTGCGCAATTTCTCCAACGCATCTTTGCTGAGTTTCTCGCCGATTTCCAGCAATGCGGCGGCGCGCGCCAGTCCTTTGAGACTGCTGCCCGGCAGGTAGGGGAAGCCGTAGCGGTGAAAAGTGAAGCCGACCTCGAGACTGCCCTTTTTGCCCAGCCCGGCAATCAAGCGCCAATCGGTTTGCAGGGAGAATGTCAGCGCGCCCTGGGTGAGTTTGTCCCAGCGGGCGTTCCAGGCTTCCAGCAGGTTCTTATCGGCCTTCTGGCTGGCGGACAGGGTGGCTTTCAGGCCTTCCTCCTTGCGCGTATCGGCATGATCGGCCCAATTTGGCGCGAAGCGCTCAAAGATGAGTCCCGCATTTTGGGATGGCTTCTCTTTATGCTCCCAGAATGCTTCGTAAGTGGAGGCGGGAACAGGAATCGGATATTTGTCCATCAAGACTCCTTGGTTTGCGAAATGAACTTCGCGTTACGGCAACTCGGCTTCGGCAAAGCGCTTGAGCCAGACCAGGAAGGCAATCGCTTCGGCAGTGGCGCGGCGGTATTCATCCACTTGAGCAGTTTTGGAAACCCATTCCACCAGATTTTCAGTTTGCAAGCCCAGCGCATCGGAGGATTTCAGCCATTGGGTGAGATGGTCGAGCAACTGAGCGTGTGCATTTTTGCCATCGTCTTTTGGATGTCCATTTTCGTAGCCTTTGGCGCGCCAGAAGGCAATCGTCTGACCCAGCCCATTAGTCTGGATGTCGGAAGGGGCTTTTTTGACCAGGCTGCTATATTCTTCCTGAACCTTGGCGTCAACTTCTTTGATCTTTCGCCAGGCAAAATCAGCGCGTTCCTGCTCCATCGTTCGTTGCTTGCTCATCATGCACCTCCCAACACTTTCAGCGCCACGAAGCCCTGACCGGTGGTCTCGTCGCCGCCAAAGTTGATGCGGGCGGGCAGGTTGTCGGTCAGTTTCTTCATCACGGCGGCGGCGTCCAGTTTGACCTTTTCGCTGCGAGAACCGACTGCCAAAACCGGCACATAGAGCAGGCTGTCCACCGGCAGGCTCTCGGCAGTCCAGAGCATGCCGGTCTCCACTGTTTTCTTGTTTGGGTCGAGTTTGATGTGCGTCTGGACTTCGGTGGCATACAGGGCGAAGTCGCGGAAGGCATCTTCAGGCAGGATGCATAGACCATCCATAAGGGCTTGCTTCCAGTAAGCATATTCCGGGGTATCTGGCAAGGCTTTGACAAGTTCGGCAGCGATCTGGGCAAGGTTGACATCTTCCGCGTTGAAACAAAATTCTTCCAGAACCACCGTGTTTTTCTTCTGGCCCTGTTCTGTCACTTCGACGATGTTGCGCTTGCCGCTAACCCAAACTTTGTCATCTTTGGGGTGGAGCAGATTGCCATTATTATCTTTGGGCAAGGCTATCTGGAGTTGTACTCCCGTCAAGGCCAGTTCCCGCACAAAACGCGCCAGAACGTCCACGCTGGTCACCCAGGCAAAGACGCCTGCCAGAGAACGCACCGGGAAGAGGAGCAGGCGCGCATCGCCAAAGGAAAGAGCGCCGGCATGTTCAGAGGCGTTATCCGTATCGGGCCCAAATAGCGCCCACAATTCGTCTTTGTTCAGTTTTTTCTCTGTTTCCATCTGGGCGCGCAGACGGCCTTTAACACCGCCGGATTGGATCATCGGGTAGCCGGTGGTGCGCTCACGCTGGATGGGCAGATCCACCGTCCCCAAAGCGCGGCCGCTCCCGGCGTGAAGCGAAGATTCTGCATACAGGAAAAGCATGGATTTGGACATGGTTACCACTCCTTGATGATAGTCTGGCCGAAGCCGATCTCGGCTCCGAAGTCGGTTATGGCCTGTTGGGTCAGACCGGGCTGAAGTTCAGGTTTGCCCTCGAAGTAATAGATACTGCCCGCCGGGACGAAGCGCCGCGCCGGACGATGGGCGCTGGCATTCGTATCTCGGACGGCCCAGTTGAAGCCGCCGATGGATTCATAGCGATTAATCGCCGCAGCGGCAAGCGTGACATCCCCTTTGAAGAACTTGCTCCAATCGCTATCGTTTTTTCCGTTCACTTTTTTGGTCGCAGGGACCCAGCCCTCTTCAAAGCAGGTTGGCGTTGCAAAGTACATTTTGAAACGTGAGGCGGACGCGGGCGGCTTGGGCAGAGGCGCGGCTTTGACCGCCTCCGCGACGGCCTGCCTGCCTTCGCCGCCCAGCAGGAGAGCGCCGCCGTTCTTCCATTCCGCTTCGTAATCGCCTTCGATTTCCACGAGCAAGCCGACGCCTTCGCGCGGACGGATGAACTCGGCTTCGTACAACATGCCTTCGTCCACGACGCGCTTTTCGTTCATACCGATGCCTACTCGATCTTCGCGCAGGAACAGGCTGGAGGCCGGCACGCCTTTGGCGGGTCTGCCTTCAAGATATTCTTTGAGGGCGTTTTCATCCACCCAGAGCGATTCTTTGGGCTTGACTGTATGTTGTTTCAACCCAAATAAAATGGAAAACGGTGAACTGGTTTTTAGCGTGCCGTTCGGTTTTTCCAATTCGGCAGGAAGGAGATCCAGCCCGTCGGCGATGGCGTCGGCAGGTTGGGGGAAGTAGCGGGTGAGGGTCTTTCCGTCCCACATGGCGAGGTACGGGCCGCGCAAATGCAGGGAGCCGAATTCATCCGCCTTGCCAACCGATTCTTCGACGGCTTTTTTGTTATTGAGATCCACGCCGCGAGCCAAAAGCCTGTGTGTGCGGAACGCGCCCTGGATGACGGTTGGATAGGGTGGGAAGACGCTCTCGGCGCGGTGCGCGCTGCCCGCATCGAAGGGACGACCGTCGCGGAAGAGCCAGACATCCATCGGGCGGAGGAACAGGGTCAGGGTCATTCGCGGCCTCCTTTGGCAATGAAACGCGCTAATGCCAGCCAGTCGGCAAGTTGATTGGAGGGCTGCGGCTTATCGGGATCCGGATTGGATGGGAAAGAGCCCGCCCATTTACGCAGGTTCTCTGCCAGCGTTGGAGCGACTGTTTCACGGAAGGCTTTCGTGCGCCCGTGGCGTTTGAGCAATCGGCGCAGTTCGGCTTCGAATTTATCGTCCGCATCCGGCAGGGCATAAGCCGAGCGAGCGGCATCGTAGGGCAGTTTGGATGAGATTTCATCCTTCTCGAAACGGTGAATCATCTCCTCTAACAGGCTGCCGACAGCCTCCCAGCCGGAGCGGACTTCGATTGGCTCGCCGCTGCGCTTGAGGGCGATCACGCAGATTGCATTTTTCTCCTCGCGCAGTCCTTTGGCCAGGCCTTCGGCGCGGCGGGCGGCGCGCAAGGCTGCGCCAAGCGGGGAGAGGTGATGGGCGATGGCGATTCCTGCCGAGGCGGTGCGGTCGGTTTTCTCGTGAAATTGATCGGCCAGCGCGCGGGCAAAAGAAACGGCGGTATCCAGCGGCGCAAAGGCCAGCACATCATCGCCGCCGTTGTAGATGACCCGCGCCCGATGTGTGTTTGCAATTCCTGAAACCTCGGCTGAAAAGTCGCGCAATTTTTGGCTGAACAGGCTGTGGTCTTTCTCGTCCAGTGTGCGCAGGTACTCCCCCATGCCGTCGCCGTCCAGAACAACGATGGCGTAGTAGGGAGAGGGGCGGGTGTGGATGGTGGGGTCTTGTTTATCTCTGGCGGCTTGTTTGAGCGCGGCATATAACTTCCGCAAACTGGCTTGCGCTGCTTCCAGGTCGGCGGCGGCGTAATCTCCTTCTTTTTTGCCATAATCACTTTCAAGTCGTTTGGGGCGCAGGGTTTCGAGGTAGAGCAGATCGCCATCGAAAGGCCAGGCCTCGTCATCTCGAATTTTGTATTTTTTCTCAGGCAACAACCGCTCAATTGCCTTCCGATAATCTTTCAATTCTTTTTGCAAAACGGCTTCATGGGCTTTTGCGCTCTCCAAAAACGACCAGGATGCCATGCTGGAGGTGGATGGGAAGCCATGAAATGGTGCAACTGCCTTCTCTGATAAGTCCGGGTGAAAGCGCTTGATGATGCCCATCGCATCCAATCGTTCGCGCGGACGTCGTCTTTCGGGCTGTGCGTCCTTTGTCGAAGGGCGGATCTTGATGGGGGTGATCTGTTCTATCTGCCCAACAGCCAGCCAGTATTTCTGTCCATCCTGGCCTTTGGGGTGCAGGGCTTCACGCTTGCCGCTCAGGGTGTCTTTGAAGCCCGCTTCGAGATGCTGTGAGAAGGGACGGGTGAATTTCGCGGCGGTGAGTCCACTTTCGGCTTCCTTGTAGGCTTCCTTGTAACCGCGCCCATCGAGTGAGGCGGCGCTCCAATAGATTTCCCACAGGTAATCGTCGCCGGTCTGACGGTTCCAGATGAGCATATCGAAAGGCATTTTCGTTTGTTTCTCAAATGCTTCCCGCGCTTTCTCTGCCAGTTCGCGCCAGCGTTTCAGCAAGGCGGCGCGTGCTTCGGCGGCGACGGCTTCGCAGTTTTCCCATGAGATTCTGGCGACCAGTTTGTTGGGAACGTCATCTGTCAGGGCGGCGGGGTAGACGAGTTTCCCATCCACGGCGTGTTTCTCGATCACACCTCCGGCAGCCTTGGCCAGTTCGACCAGGATCTGACTGCCGGTGTACAGGTCTGCCGCGCGGCGCGCTTCGCCGATGAAGGATTGGATGGGGGAGAAGGTGAAGATGAGCAGGGC
>DYKX01000304.1 GCA_020722375.1 Anaerolinea thermophila | reverse complement strand
CGCGTTCGGCTGTCAACATATTGCCGAGCGGGTCGTAGGTGAACGTCACCGCGGGGCCCGTGGGCGGAGTAACAGACAGAGTCCGCCCCAGGATGTCGGTCACGGTGGTATGCGTGTGGTTGTTGGCGTCCGTTACGCTGGTGGTCAAGCCATCGTAGGTATAAGTGGTCTGGGTCGAATCGGGTGCAGTGACGGTCAACGGGCGGCCAAGCGCATCGTAAGTGGTGGTGGTTTTATGGACAGTCTCGCCTGGCATGGTTTGCGTGAGGACGCGGCCGTAGGCATCGAACGTGGATGTCACCGTCACGCCGTTTGTCACCGTGCTGGTCTGGCGTCCCATTGTGGTCAAAACGATGAAATAGATGTCCTTTTCGTCCCGAACACCTTCCGCTCCCAAAGACGTCCCTGGCAAACACCTGCCAGCCAAATTGTTGTATTGTCCATACTACATCATCGCATCCCTCCTCAAACTGATGACTGAAAACTGAAGACTGATTTCCTGACATCCGTCACTTGCCAACCCTCTAAGATTATATATAATATACAATATGATGCTCACAGAAACCCTCTCGCGCCGGTCTCTGCGCGACGAAGCCTTCGACGCCCTGCACAAGCGCATCATTTCGGGCGAAGTCCGCCCCGGCGAATGGCTTCGTCAGGAGGAGGTGGCCTCCCAACTCGGCGTCAGCATGACGCCCGTCCGCGAGGCGCTCGACCAGTTGGTGGCCGCGGGACTGGCGGAACGCGTCCCCTATCGCGGCGTCCGCGTCATCGAACTCACCCACGAGGAAATGCTGGATGCCTACGGACTGCGGATTCTGCTGGAGCCGCTCGCCGCGCGCCTCGCGTCCGGGACCGCGACCCCGCGCGGGGTCCAGGACTTGAAGCGTCTCCTCGCTGAGACTCTCCACCTGCTCCGTCTCGAAGACATGCCCCGCCTGCGCGAAGTCTCCCGCCAATTCCACGCCCAGGTCGTCGCCATGAGCGGCAGTCCCCTGCTGGCGCGTCTGCATCAAATTGTGTCCAACAAATTCCCCGATTGGATGCTCTACGAGGCCATGTTCCGCCACCCCGAAGCGCTCGCCGAAAGCCTGCGTCTCGAACAGGGACAGCACCGCGCCATCGTGGACGCCATCGCCGCGCAGAACCCCGAGGCGGCCGCGCACGCCGCGCTCGAACACATTCTCTCCCTCGGAAAGGACCTGCATACCTATCTTAACATCCCCCGCGAATTAATCGAAGAAAAGGAAAAGCAGTTTGCAACGTAGACACGTAGACACGTAAACAAGTA
>DYKX01000303.1 GCA_020722375.1 Anaerolinea thermophila | reverse complement strand
GCCCAGGCTTGCACGACTCCCTCGGCCGTGTTCGGAGGAAGATACAAGCGCACGCGCAGTCCCATCGGCGAGGCGACCCACTCGATCACCGCTGGACTGGGAAGTTGTCCCAGCCAGCCCATAACCTGGGCGCGCAGGTCATCCAGTTTCAAAGGCGCGAACAGAAGTTCCCAACCCTGCCAGCGGCCGTTGCACAAAGGGCAAGTGGTGGTATCTGCGAAATATTCATAACCACAGTCAACACACGTGTATTTGATAGTCATCGCAGGACTCCCGTGGCGCCGAATTGTTTCCAGAATTGCAGCCAGGCTGGTGGGATGGAGACAAGAACCGGGAAGAGCGCGCCGCGTCCGCCCGAAGGCGCGGCTAGGAAGACGCGCGGCGGCAGGCGGGAAGTCATCTCGGCGTTCTTACGCGCTTCGCTCTCTGGGATGCCGAGCGAACGATAAAAGGCAAAGGCCTCGTCGGGACCGAGCCGCCCGATGAAAGCGGTTGAGGCGAGACTGAGCGAGGTGGGGTTCTTCATCAGGTCGGCAGGCAAGTGCGTAATGAGAGTCACACCCACGCCGCGTTTGCGCGCCCGCCGTCCCAGTTCGTCCAGCAGGTCGGTGAAGGGACCGCTGCGAAGTAAACGCCAACCCTCATCGATGAAGATGTCCATCGGCTGTTTTCCAATGGTGACGGAGTGATACAGGAACCAGGCCAGCACCGCATGTACGATGGCGCGGTTCTCTTCACGCAACGAAGACAGATCGAAGTTCCACCACTGGCCGGCAGGGAAATGCGGCGAGAGCAATGCCTTGGGCCGATCGAAGAATCCTTCGAACAAACCGCCGCGCATGAAGGGACGCAGGAGCGCCAATGGCATGGCTGCCTCGGAGACATTGAGAGTGCCGAGCGTCTCCACCAGTTCAGCGATGGAACAGGGACCGGGACGCCGCTCCCATCTACGCTTCACGGCTTCATGCAATGCGGCTTGCACACCGGGGGAGAGAACAGATTCTCCGGCGAGAGCGGCGATGAGAAATCGAACCGCCAACAACAGTTCAGCCGGGTTCTCGCCCTGCAAAGGTTGGATCAGGCAGGTGTCTTTGTCCTCCGGAATACCGGCAGGCACGACTCTTCCGCCCACAGCTTCGCACAGGCAATTGTTCTCGCCTTCAGGATCAATCGAAATCACGGTACGGCCTTGTAGTAATCGTTGCAACATGATCCAGCGCAAGAGCGTGGTCTTGCCGGAACCGGGTTCGCCCAGAATCAAGGTGGTGGCATGTGGAGGTGGCGGGACATTCG
>DYKX01000302.1 GCA_020722375.1 Anaerolinea thermophila | reverse complement strand
GACTGCCTGATACTTGGGTTTTCATGGCGAGGCTTTTCAAACAAAAAGGCGCCGAAGCCAGATATGGCTTCAGACGCCCAGTATCGAACACGATAAAATCGTCGGCGCGGCAACATTCATTTGCCAGCGTTGCGGGGAAACAGAACGGAATGATGAGCGACAAGTTCGCATAAGCTTCTTGGGAAATTCTCGTCCAATCAGCATTTTTTACTTGTAAACACGCTCCAACAAAAAACGATTCGCGTCTCTTTTCTAATGTAATTTTATGACAAACTTCGTGCCTGTCAAATAAAATTTCCGTAAAAAATGTGTTGGCGCGCCAAAAAATGTTGACGCGCCATCAATTTTTCTGTGATGGAAAAGTTTAACCAAAATTTGCTACCGGTCCGATTTGAGCGCCTTCACGTGGACGGGGAGCAGCGCCGCGTAGACCGTATCCGCCAGCGGGGTCGGGATGCCCGCCTCGCGTCCCTTGCGCCCGATGACGCCCACCATTGCTTCCAGTTCGAACTGCCGCCCCGCCTCCACATCCACCTGCATCGAGGCCCGAATGTGCGGCGCGGCCGCGTCTATGAAGGCCAGCGATTTCTCCACCACATCCGCGTCCAGGTTTGCGCTGTGGGCGCGGCCCACCGCCTCCACCTCCTTCATCAAGGTGACGGCCAGGGCGCGCGTCTGCGGCACATCCCGCCACTCGCCGATGGGGAGCCGCGTTAATGCGCCGAAACTGCTCGCTGCGGCGATGAACACGAACTTCGTCCACAGGATTTTCAGGATGTCCTGCGAAATCTCCACGGTGATGCCCGTGGGCTGGAACGCCTCGAAGATGGCTTGAACGCGCGGGGTGACGCGCCCATCCAGTTCTCCGAAGACGATGCGGCGGAACTGTGAGACCTGCTTGATGACGCCCGGCGCTTCCACCGCGGACGAGATCCAGGTCGCGCCTCCGAGGAGCCGATCCATGCCGACGACCGCGCCGATGCGATCCGCCGCGTCGATCCCGTTTTGCAAGCTGAGCGCCGAGGTCTGCGGCCCGACGATGGGCTGGATGGACTTTGCGGCCTCCTCGGTATGGTAGGTTTTGACGCAGAAGAGAATCAGGTCGGGGGTCCCAATCTCGACGGGATCCGCGACCGCTTGTGCGGGCGACACGGTGAAATCGCCGTGAATGCTTTTGATTTGCAAGCCGTTCCTGCGGATGGCCTCCAGGTGTGCGCCGCGCGCAACAAAAGTAACGTCATGTCCGTTTTTGGCGAGCAGGCCGCCGTAATAGCCGCCCACGCCGCCGCTGCC
>DYKX01000301.1 GCA_020722375.1 Anaerolinea thermophila | reverse complement strand
AGTAGTTGGTAATTGAACCGCGCTCCGTGGATTAGTCCGCGGGGCGCGGTTTTGATTCTGTTTCCCCGCGTCACCAGTCCGAATGGACTTTGTATATGAGCGCGGGGATTCCATCCCCGTGCGAGTCCCATCGCCGCGCGGACGCGAATCGAAGCAGGGAAACGCCCCAGCCGCGCGGCGCGTCATTTCGTAGAGCCGCGTCCCTTGTGCGAAATCCTGTCCGATGAGCGTTGTCCACGCTGACAACCCGCCGCCGACGTGGAATGTCGGGGCTCATATACGAACGTCTTCGACGTAGATTCGGCGGGGGATTGGAAATCCCCGCCTCAGCACATGGACTTCGCCTGCTCCGAATGGACTTCCACGAACTGAGCAGGGATTCGGCAACTCACGGGATTGATTCTGGGAGTGGGTTATAATCTGCTCAGGAGAAATACCGTGCCAAACTGGAGCCAATTCACTCCCGCCGATTTCGAATATGACTTTGAAAACGACAAGTTGTGGGTTCACGGCGTCACATTTGAGGAAGCCATCGAGTGTTTTTTCTCCGACTATGAGATTCGGCGCAACAAGTCCTACCGTGATCGGTATCAGTTGATCGGTAAAACCGTTGGCGGACGCAGGTTGGAGATCATCTTTCAACTTAAGCCAGGAAATGTCGTCCGCATTATTACAGGATGGCCGCTATGACCACAAAACGAAAAATGACAGAATCCGAAATTGATGAACTGGTTGAAAAACAAGCCAACGACGACTCGGCTTGGGGAAAGCCCGTCCGTGTGCGAAGAACAAAAGGCGCTTCAATCTCCATTCCGCCCGAATTGGTAGCACGCGCCGCATTTTTGGCAAAACTCCACCGCAAGCCGAACGTGGAGGAATGGCTGACACGCGTCATTCAGGAGCGGATTGAACTGGAGGAAGCGGCCTTCGTCGGTGCAAAGCAGGAGTTGGTTTCACGCGCTGGATAACCGTAGAAGAGCAAAACTAACTGCGCGCCATGGACTATTCATCGCGCGCAGTTTTGATTCAAGAAATTCAGCGGGGGATTGGAAATCCCCCCTCCGCACATGGACTTCCCCCGCGGCCTGGACGCGAGTCCGAATGCGGCGCGTTGAGCCTGTCGAAAGGGACTTCCACGTACTGAGTGGTTGTCGACTGGCGCAGCCGTGTCGAGACACAGGTGGCTTCAGCCCCGCAATACATGGGACGCGGACGAGAGCCGATTGACGCGGAAAACACAGTTATGCTGCGCGGATTTATGATTCGAGCAGGAAGTCTTCAAAATTTTCCTTGTTGATGGTCTTC
>DYKX01000114.1 GCA_020722375.1 Anaerolinea thermophila | reverse complement strand
GACAGCGCTGTTTCTGTCAATTCACGCAGCTAACTGACAATCGGGAAACTTTTGTTAATCTGTCCGAAATGCGGCGATTTGTGGGAGTCCTACGGGATTACGTATGCCAAAGGCGAAGGCGACCTCACGTTAGAAGAGGTCAAGAGATTTCTGAACGGCGAAGGATGTCCCTCGTGTGGATTTGGTACGCTCTGTCCCAAATGCCAGGGCGGTCGGATTGAAAAGAACAGTTGCCCGACATGCTTTGGTGGTGGATACGTTTTTGCCAAACGATGTCCAAGCGCAAACGACTCTCGCTTCCACCAATGGTTTGTCGGTTACAGCAACAGTCCGAACTATCCTCTTCGATTTTTCGACACCGTCGAGATTCTTCATCACGAAAAGCCAGAGGAATCGTGCGACGGCGTCGTCTATGTCGCGAAGGTCAAATGTCCCGATTGTCACGGCGAAGGTGAGCCGTGCTCAGAGTGTGGTGGTGATGGGAAATTCCACCCTGAAAAGCAACCCGACTATTTCGATCACTCCGTCGGAGCCCTGCTCGACAACACCGATGCCGAGCCAATCGGCGTGCTGACGGAATTTATGCGCGGAGCAACCCAGCGCAACTAAAGGAGAAATGATGGCACAAGATAATGCGAACCAACCGATTGTTGCAGAGGAACCTCAACCCTCTGATCAGAGCCACGCAAAGCAGGTTGATCCTGCAAACGAGCAAGCCACGACCGAACCCCAGGTCGCTGAACCTGCAATGGATGAAACCGATGATACCGCGGAAGAAGATGCCGATATCGAGGACGCTTTGGGTGAAGCAACGGAAACTGAAACGTCCTCCCCAAGCGACTCGGCAAATTCCGCAACGCCGCGGACACCTTCTAGCACCGTGGCTGACACGGATGAGCGGTCCGCTATTGAAAAACAACCGTACGATTTCGATCAGTGCACCGTTCAAATCGCAATTCAACTCCTGCCCGACGATGGCGACGCGAATGGAAGAATGGTTGTTGTGGGTGTGCGGTCGCACCTCGACGCGCCAATTCTGCGTGTGACACGCTCGAACGAACTCGGCGTGCTGCCGCCACTCGTCACCGCGCTCTTGGACGAACTGAAAGCAGAACTGCCGAAACGTGAGCAAGCCGCGCGTGACGCCTTCGCGAAGAAGCAGGCAGAACAAGCACAGCGCAAGCCCGTGGTGACCGCATCGAAAACATCACGCGGCAAGAAAGGCAAAGCGACGCTGGCGACTGCGCCGACGGTATCCAATGCGACCACTCCCGACAATCGCCTGCGTCCCGAAGTGCAAGTGACAACCGCGCCCCAGCAACAGAGAGGTCTGTTCTAGGAGGTGACCCGATGATAACCATTGCCATTGAAGGAACTCAATTTCCACTCCCCGATGAGATCGCCGCGCAGGACGATCTCCTGAAAGCCGCGCTCGCGCCATTCGTTCCCTGGATTGTGAACGCGCAGATCGAGCGCAAAGAAAAAGACGGCGCGATGGTGGTAAACGTTGTCAAACGCGCAGATTGGAAAGGAAGCTCGGCGGTCATCAACGCGCTCATCGCGAGTCCCGACGAGATGAATCCTGCTGTCGCGCTTTGGCTGCAACTCCAGGCGCGCACCGACCTGAACGACCCCGCCCTTGTCCTCGCGTTCGAACCGACGATCCATCGGGCAATCGAGCAGGGCGAGCAAGACATCGCCGCCGTGCAGCAAGCGCTTGCCCGTCTCGTCGAATGTGCGCCTGCGCCCGCCACTCGAATCCCCCTCGGGTTCTGACCCAGGTGGCTGAGTCGCCCACATCCACTTTGTCTGTCTCTCCCCCAATCATCTCCGCCGTTGCCGCGATTCGAAAACTCCGCTACCTCGGATTCACGTCAGCCCGCGACGCCGTCGAACAACTCGGCGTGTGGGCTGACGCCACGCGCCTCCTACAACTCTACCGCCGATACTTTCCCGACGCATTCGCGCGCTCGACCGCGAGCGTGACGATTCCGCGCACAGGCGGAGAACCAGGATACTCCGAACGGGAACGCGAATTCCTCCGCTTGGTGGACGAGCACCTGTTCCCACTCCCCGATCTGGCGTTTGAGATGGAACGTTACTCGTGCATCCCGCTGTATCCCAAAGGGATCGATTGGGACGATCCGCCAGAGACGTACTGCCTCGCGATTCGTGCTGTGATGGCGCTGTTCGTCGATCAGGATTTTCCGTGGACGAACTGGCTGCCGCGTACGCTGCGCGTTGAGACAGGCGAACTCGATTGGGACAAGTTCAAACACTTGTGTCAGTATGGCAACCGCGCGGTTCGCCAATTTCCGCTGCTCATCGAGTTAGTCGCGCACGACACGGGAAACTTGTGGCTCGATGCTTCATTCGATTGTGACTGGGAGCCGTTCGCGTGGGAAGAAGCGGCGCTGAATTACCTCACGCGCGAATGGCAAAGGGCGCGCGATCTCATTGCACAAATCAACCGCGCGTTGGAACGAATGGACGCCCATCCACGCTACTACCTCACGCGCTTGGTGCGCTTGTGGAATCGCGCGATCAGGCGAAAAGATGAGAGATGAAGGGTGAAAAATGGACATGATGGATTTGAACCACCTCTCGCCGATGGCGAGTGACGAGACTGCCGCGCTCCTCTTCATCTGCGGTGATCAGTACCTCTTTCGCCATCGCGCGAAGAATGGGGCAGTGGTCTACAAGTTCGTCTCGCCCGCCGCTGTGCGCGCCGCGTTCGCAGAAGAGACGATTGATACGGGCTGGTTGCCGAGCAATGTACGACGCTGGGGTATTGGCAAGCGCGGTGAATGGATCGTCATCACCTTTCCACCACAGAAACATCGTTTCTCCTTCGTCGGTGAAGGCGATAACACGAGGAGTACGGGCGCGATTGAATTGCGCCCCTACGAAATCCCGATGCCCGCACTTGCGTTCTTCGGCTACGGTCAACGCTACTACCTCTGGGCGTTCAAGGACAATGAATTGGGAAGCGAGACGATGCTGTTTGCCGCGCCCCTACCCAACCTTGATGCGAATGGCGCGATCTGCTTTGGGGGTAATGTTGTTCCAAAGGCATCAGCAAAAACCATCGGCGAAGTGTGGCGATTGATTCTCGCAAGTCCATTCACGAATCATTCCGTCAACGGCAAATCGCGCGAGTACCCCAACGATGTACGCACACAACTGATGTGCTTGGCAGAAAAACGACGACGATGCTATCCACTCGACGATCTCGTGAGTTTGAATCGTACGGCGGAACGAGTGATCAGTGAAGCAGTGAGACAGTGAAACAGTGGACAGTGATCAGTAGGCAGGAAGCAGTAGGCAGTTGGCAGTTATCCTGCCTCCCGCCTCCTGCCAACTGCGTCCTTAGTCGGAGGTTGCATTGAACAATCTCGTGCAATACCACATCGCAAGACCTGGAATGCCGCTGCCGCCGATTCAAGCCGCGTTGTACGAATACATCCTGGCGGGCAATGGCATCTTCATTCGCGGCGCGCGCCGCGAATTCCAAGCGCAATTCTGCATCGTGCCCTGTGAGATTCGGGGGCTTGCCAATCTCGAAGCGTCGCTGCAACTCAACGCGCCGCGTGTGTCGCGCGAGGTCGTCGCCGAGATGCTCCTGCGCGCGCGTGTGGCGCGGGATGCGGAGGGACGCCCGTGCGAGATCGTGTTCCATCTGGAACTCGATGAAGCGAGAGTGTGGCACTGCCTTGTCCCAAGTCAAGCCCAGGGTCCTGCACGCGCCAAGCCAGTGGACGATTCGCCATCGTCGTCGTACGCGCGAGCGTGCATCGAAGTTCATTCGCACGTGGAGATGCATGCACGGTTCTCGTCGCTAGACAATCAAGACGAAATCGGTTTTCGACTTTATGCCGTCCTGGGATGTATCTCCACCAGAGCCGTGATGCGCGTGCGTGTGGGGATGTATGGCTATCACCACGACATTCCCGCGAACTGGGTCTTTGATCTTCCGCCTGAGATTGGCGATGCGGTGACAGGTGAAGGCACGCTTTTGAGTCCTGTCGCGATGAGGCGATGACGATGAAAGACGTAATCCCCGCGGCAGAACTTGCCCCTCAATACCGTCACGGTAACTTGCCCGCACGTCTCGTGTCCAGACGCAACCAAGAAGGAAAGGGTATGACGTGGCACTTGGTTTTCTCTGACGGATTCGGCATCAACACCTTCCACGATTCATCGTCGCGCGAGCGTTTCAAGATCAGGGAGATGCGGAAAATCGTCAGGGGATTGCCGTTCCCGTAATTCCAGGAGATGATGAGATGAAGCATCGCGTAACTATTCGCAAACCCAAGCGAAAAGAATTGCGGGACAATATCGCCGATAATCTTGACCTCTCGCATCTGAACGCGGCGCCGCTGAAACTCGCCTTGCCCGAGCGCAACCATCAAGGGGATCTCGGTCACGCGCTCAAGATCTATCTCGTCGGCTGCGGCGGAACAGGAAGTTGGCTTGCGCCGCACCTCGTTCGCCTCGCGCGGTTTCTGCGCGAGACGCGGCAGATGCAAGTGCGCCTCACCTTCATTGATCCTGACACGGTCGAAATGAAGAATGTCTTTCGTCAGAACTTTGGCGAAGCCGAGGTGGGCGGACACAAAGCCGAACTGCTCGCGTTGCGCTACGCTGCCGCGTGGGGGCAAAGCATTCAAGTGCACAACACTCCGTTCGACAAGGGGCTGGTCCAACTCGAATATGGCGACCTGAGTGTGATTGTCGGTTGTGTGGACAACGCCGCCGCACGACGAGAAATTGCAGAAACGCTGACCCAGGACTACACCCAACGCAACACAGAAGGATTGCCGCGCTCGTGGTGGCTCGATTGTGGTAACGGCAAAGACACAGGGCAGGTCCTCTTTGGCGCGGCAAGGAACGCGCGTCAACTTCAGCATGCCTTTCCATACTTCCCCAATCCGAGTTTCTGCGTGAATCTCCCCGCGCCTGACTTGCAGCATCCTGATCTGCTGGAGACGCGTTCTGACGAGACGCCGTCGCGACAACCGCGAGGTGCGATCTCTTGCGCGGAAATGGCGCTGATAGGTGATCAGTCGCCGTCCATCAACGCGATGGTCGCGAATGTCGCGGCGACGTACCTGTGGCGACTCTTTGCCGATCCGACAGGATTGACGACGTTTGCGACGTACTGCAACCTGGATGTGTTCAGTGTGCGCTCGCGATTCATCACGCCAGATAGTTTGGCGCAGGCGATTGGGGCAAGAAATCCGGAAAGGGCATTCAGGTCATGGTTTGTCGGCGGTCGGAAGTAGAACGTCGCCTCGAAAAGGGCTAGGTGTTCCTCGGCATCAACCAGATGCTGTTCTGTCGGAAATCAAAGATAATGACAATCGTTACGTCTGAAAATCCGGTTTGCATCGAAGATAATGATAATTGAAGTTGTTGGCAATAGACGATCTTTGCGTCAGAGTTGTTGGCAACGGCTACAAAGTGCCTGTGCCACAATATCAAAGATGCTGGCAATAGCCGACGCACCTTATCCGTTTTTCCCGCTTGGCGACTAGTTCTGTCGGGTATTGCCAACAGCTCCGTGTCGGCGGTTGCCATTAACTTCGACGCCATTGCCATTAATTTCGATGCTATTGCCAATAACTTCGGTTTCCGACATGTTCAAAGAAATTTGACAGAATGCCCAAAGGAGATAAAATGGGGGTAGACGATTATCATAATTCACAACCACCACTATTTCTTTCCAACCGGGAAATCAAGGGGGTTGCGATGCCTTTCTATGATCGAAAACGCGAACTGCGAATCTTGGATGATTTGTTCAGTCGCTCCGAAGGACAATTGCTGGTCTTGTATGGGCGGCGCCGCATCGGAAAAACGGCGCTCTTGACCCATTGGATCAACCAGCGCAAGCATCCAGCGCTCTTCTGGACAGCCGATCGCACCGGGGCGGCCAATCAGTTGCGCACCTTTTCTCAGTTGTTCCATACGCTGATTGATCCCCACACCCCCGTCCCGCCAGAATTCACCTATGCCAGTTGGGAGCTTGTGTTCAACGAACTCGCCCGGCTGTGCGAATCACAACGCCTGGTCGTCGTCCTCGACGAGTTTACCTACATCTTGGAAGCCAACCCCGGGCTGGCGAGTGTTTTGCAACGTATCTGGGATCATCGTCTGCAACATTCCAAGATCTTCCTGGTGCTGAGCGGTTCCCATGCAGGAATGATTGTGCGCGAAACCCTCACCTATCGCTCTCCGTTGTACGGTCGAGCCACTCAAAGCGTACATCTTCAACCCCTGCCGTTTGGGGTCATGTGCGATTTCTTCCCGCATTATCCAATGGCGGATCGGGTTACCCTGTATGCGTGTTTAGGCGGGGTCCCGCACTATCTCCGTCTGTGCGATCCCAGTACCACCGCCGAAGAAAATCTCGAACGCTTGCTCACCTCCAGCCTCATCCTGGAGGATGCCGGCACACTCTTGCGCGACCAACTGAACGAGCCGCGCAACTATGTAGCGATCATCGAGAATATCGCCGCCGGATACACCCGCAGAACAGAAATCGCCAAGATGGCAGATTTGGATCCTTCCAGCGAAAGCCAATACTTGGCCAACCTACAACAATTGGGAATTGTCGCCCGTGAGGTTCCCGCCACCGCCAGTCGTCCCGAGCAGAGCAAGCAAGGTCGGTACCGCATTGCCGATCCCTACCTACGCTACTACTATCGCTTTCTCGCTCCATCGCGCACGAAACTCGAACAGGGATACACCAAGCAAGTCTGGGCAACGATCCGTCAGCACCTTGAAGAATTTGTTGGCACCTTCGGCTTTGAAGACCTCGCCCGCGAATGGGTGCTGCGGCAGGGAGAGGACGGCCGCTTGCCTTTCGTGCCCCGACGGGTTGGCTCATTCTGGAAACGCCCCGGACCTCAGGTCGATGTGATTGCTATCAACGAAGATGATCACGCCATCCTGCTTGGAGAGTGCAAATGGACGGCAGACTCGCTTGGACGGTCTACGGTGCTCGGTCTTTTGGAAAAAACCGCCACGGTAGTTCCCAGTCCCCTGGAAGACTGGAAGGTCTATTACGCCTTCTTCTCCAAATCGGGGTTTACCGATGAAGCCAAGCGTGCCGCCGGCTCCGCCAAGTGCTTCTGGGTTGATCTTGAGCAACTGGATCGGGTTCTGAGAAATGTCTGAGCCGATTCTGCGGAGTGATTCACGCTGAATCTTCTGATCGAACGTCCGGCGCGGTCAACGTAGCGAGAAAAAACGCCGCGTGATCGGGCGACATTAAAAGCACTGTGCGTCAAATTGATTCGCATGTGGATACGTGATAAAATACGGATGTGGGCATGAAAGGCTTCAAACCAAACAAGCGGAAACCATCGCCAGACACAGTCGCTGCAGCCCTGGCACAACTGGACGTTCGTTTTGTCACTCGAACAGGGAAGGTCTCGGGACTGCGACTAGCCAAGCGCCCCGTCGTTCTCTTGGTCAGCCTGGCTGAGCAAGACGAGGCGCGGTTGCGACTCGGGATCATTCCGCTCCTCTTGCGGCATCCGGACTGGGCGACCCTTGTGCCAGAGGCGGTCCAGCAAGTCTCTCCACATCGGCGCGATGTTCTCAAGCTGTACTACACCGCTGCAATGATCTTGCAGCAGAAATACGCCGCGCGTCTCGAACAATCCCTGGGACGGTTTGCGCCCCTGACGGATTGGTACTCGGGCGAATTGGGTGTTCCCATTAGCGGAGATCCAGATGCCCGTCTGCGCATCTTGGCACGCAAGCACCGCGCGCGAAGTGGTTTGGCTCTGAATTGGCTGGGCACATACGAACATGCTGCCGAACGCTTCGTCCGGCAACTCGACGTTTCCCAGGGTATCTATGAACACTATCACTGCCGATGACGTCCGTACGTTCTTAAAGAAAGTGGGAGAGCGGTACTCGCGTCCAGGTACCCTCTACGTCCTGGGCGGCGCAGCGGTAGGCCTCCTGGGAAATCCACGACCGACCGTTGATCTCGACTACGCGGTGGACTTGTCCTCGCCGGACGCAGAACTGCGTGAAGCGATGTTCGCAGTCGCCAAGGAAATGCGCCTCGATCTCGAAGAGGTAACTTTCAAAGAGTTTATTCCGCTGCCCAAGGGCGCCGATCAACGCCACAAACGGATAGGGCGGTTTGGTCAGTTGGAAGTGTACGTGTGCGACCCCTACAGTATCGCGTTGAGCAAAGTGGCGCGCGGCTTTGAGACCGATTTGGAGGATGTGGTCTTCCTCTTGCGACGCAAACTGATCGCTTTCAAGGAATTGGAGGCGATGGTGCTGGCAGCACTGCCACACGCGCAAGAGTTTGACATCGATCCGCGCGAGTTCCGGCAGAACTGGGTGACTCTGCGGAAGCTAACGCAGCGCTGACGCGGGTGGAGCGTCTGCTAGATCCACGCACAAAACCGAATGTGCTGACGCCTTCGATATTCGTGGGAAGGCGTCAGTTCATTTTCCGCGACTCGGATGACAAGAAAGCCGAATCGCGTATTGCGATCAAATAGAGATTTGGTCACAGCGGC
>DYKX01000113.1 GCA_020722375.1 Anaerolinea thermophila | reverse complement strand
CCCTTCGGATTCGTCATCTCCTGCCTCGCGACGTGCGCCAAACTCTCGGCCTTCAACTCGCTCAGCGCGTAGCACGGCGCTTTGAGATGGTTGGCGAGTTGTTGCGCCAGTCCCTGATCGAAGGCGGCGTGTTCCATGTTGATCACCACGCTCCGCACTTCTTCATGTGCGATCATGTCGGCGAAGCGGTAGGATTCCTCCTGGGGGGGCAGCGTGCCGATCGAGACGTTCCCCGCCCCATCGGTCAGGACGATAAGAAGCGGCTCCACGTCGGGATGGGTGTACTTCTCGTGCTGAAGCACGTCCGCGGCGAGGAGCAACCCCGCAGAGAGGGGAGTCTTCCCGCCGACGGGGATGTCCATCAGTGCGCGCTGCGCGAGTTGCACGGAATTGGTCGGCGGCAGGACGAGCGTGGCGCGGTCTTTTTGGAAGACGATCAGACCGACGCGGTCGCGGCGCTGGTAGGCGTCCGTCAGCAGGGACAGGATCGCGCCCTTCGTCGCGTTCATCCGTTCCGCCACAGCCATGGACCAGGAGGCGTCCACCACAAACAGGACGAGGTTCGCCACCCGTTTGACGCGCACCTTGCGTTGCAGGTCGCCCTTCTCGATGGCGAAGGCGAGACGCTCCCTGGCACCGCCCGCCAGGGCAGGTGTGCGTTTTTCCGCGCGGTGCTTCTGGAACGGCGCGGCGGCGCGAAAGGTGGCGTCGAAGGCGATGTCGTCCAACTTGTTGCCAGCGGGGCGCGCCTTGATGTACCGTCCGTGTTTGCGTTCGGTCCTGGTCAGCGATCGCCGTCCCGCGTGCTTGCGGGTTAATTTATCGAGCGGGGTGTTAAGTTTGCGCGGCTGGAAGGTCTCGCCCGTCTTCACCTTTTGCCCGCCGTCCCACCAGTTCGCGCTCGTGTTGGCAAACGCGTCCTGGCGGCTGGGTTGGGGCTGGCCCTGTTGCGGACCTTCCTCTTTCTCATCTTCGAGTTTTAAGTTTTTTTTTCCTCAGGATTGCCTTGCTGGGACTCGGATTGTTCTTCCTCGGTTTCGGAAGGCATGGACTGACCCGCCAGTTGCTCGATGCGTTCCTGCAACTGCTCGGTGGTCATCTCGGCCTGTTGGAAGGGAGTCCGCTTGATGCGGTGGGGGAGAGCCAGTTCGGCGGCGAGGGCGATGTCGTGGTCGTTGATCTTCGTCCGCCCCTCGAACGCGGCCTGGGCGCGCGCGGCCTTCAGGATGACAAGGTCGGCGCGGTGACCGTCCACGTTGAGAGAGGCGGTCAGCGCGGCGATGGAGAGCAGGTCGCGTTTGGTATGAGTGACGCGGTCCACAAGTTCGCGGGCGCGTTCGATCTGGTGCGAGAGTTCCTCTTCTTTCGGCAGCCATTCCTTGCGGAAGGCTTCGGGATCACGCTCGAAGGCAATGTTGCGTTCCATGATGCTGACGCGTTCGCGCGCGTCGCGGATGCCGACAATGTCCATCGAGAGGGCGAAGCGGTCCAGCAACTGGGGGCGGAGTTCGCCTTCTTCGGGATTCATCGTCCCGACGAGGATGAAGCGGGCGGGATGTGCGAACGAGATGCCTTCGCGTTCGACGGTGTTGACGCCCATCGCGGCAGAGTCCAGCAGAACGTCCACGACATGATCGTCGAGCAGGTTGACCTCGTCAATGTAGAGGAGGCCACGGTTGGCAGAGGCGAGCACGCCTGGCTCGAAGTGACGTTCCCCCTTCTGGATGGCCTGTTCGATATCGAGCGTGCCGACGACGCGGTCTTCCGTCGCGGAGACGGGCAGATTCACAAACGAGGTCTTGCGCGTGTGCGAGGGAAGTTTCTGCCCCGCGGCGTAGCGCTCTTTGCATTCGGTGCACCAGGTGGCGGGTCGGTCGGGATCGCAACCGAAGCGGCAGTCGTCCACCACTTTGACGCTCGGCAGAAGCGCCGCGAGGGCGCGCGCCGCCGTGGACTTGGCCGTGCCGCGTTCGCCGCGAATTAAAACTCCGCCGATGCGCGTGTCAACTGCGTTTAAAATCAGGGCGCGTTTCATGCGCTCCTGTCCAACAATGGCTGTGAATGGGTAAATGGCTGGCATGTATATGACTCCGGGCGTCATTATAATCCAATGCAACCACGCTCGACCTGCGATTTTCCCGATCTTCTTCTTCTAATTCGACGTTCGGCTTATGATCTTCCCAAAGTCGCTTGACAGATTGACCGATTTGGAACGCGAACACTTGCACTCCCTGGCGCCGCCCGCCACTATAGTCCCCGAAGCGGAGCGAGTGGGAGGGCAGGTGTGCGCCAGGTGCAAGTGTGGGCGAATTTCACAAATTTTCCTGAATTTATTCGCGTCACACCGTACTTTAGTATTCGCAAATTCGCGGCATTCGCGTTGAGGAAGTTCCGACTTTGAGAAAGCCATGTTCCTCCTTTATTGCAGGGTTGCCAAGTTGTACAAACGCGTGTAAAATCGCCCTTACATTTTTCTTAATCGGAGTCACCAGTGATGGAACAGAATGAAGCCCTGAATGGGCAGGGGGCCGCGAACCTGCACACAGATCAGAACGAACCCCAGAACAACCAGAGCATGGAGACGTTGCTACAGGAATCGTCAGGCGTCGAATTGCCTCAAGCGGGTGAAATTCGTCGCGGCATGATCGCAAGTATTGGCCCGAACCAGATCCTTGTCAGCATCGGCGCCAAGTCGGAAGGTGTGATTGCGGGACGCGAATTGGAATCGCTTTCCGCAGAGGAACGCGCCGCGCTTCAAGTTGGGCAGGAAGTGCCCGTTTACGTCATCAATGCAGAAGACGAGAACGGGAACGTAGTGCTCTCCTTCAAACGCGCCCAGGAGCAAATGACCTGGGAAAACGTGGAACGCATGCTTTCGGAAGAAGAAGTTATCGAAAGCAAGATCACTGGCTTCAACAAGGGCGGCCTGATCGTGGCCGTCGGCGGACTGCGTGGCTTTGTGCCCGCCTCCCAGATCAGCATGGCGCGCCGCGCCGTTGCTGTGGGTGAGACACCGGAACAGCGCTGGGGCAAAATGGTCGGCGAACCAATCTCCGTCCGCATCGTGGAAGTGGACCGCGAACGCCGCCGCCTGATCCTCTCGGAACGCGCCGCCAACGCCGAATCCCGCCAGTCCATCAAGGAACGCGTCATCTCCGAACTGGAGATTGGCAAGACCTACACAGGCCGCGTCACCAGCTTGGCCGAATTTGGCGCCTTCGTCAACGTCAACGGCGCGGACGGTCTCGTCCACCTCTCCGAGATCTCCTGGGAACACGTTCAACATCCCAGCGAAGTGCTCGAGGTCGGGCAGGAAGTCAAAGTGCGCGTCATCAATATCGACCGTGAAAAGAAGCGCATCGGACTCTCCATCCGCCAACTTCAGGAAGACCCCTGGCAATCCAAGGTTGAGAAATTCAGCGTCGGGCAACTGGTCGAAGGCGTCATCACCCGCCTGACCAAGTTTGGCGCGTTCGCCCGCCTCGAAGGCGATCTCGAAGGCCTCATCCATATCTCCGAGATCAGCGACCATCGCATCGAGCATCCCAAGGAAGTTTTGCACGACGGCGACGTGAAGACCCTGCGCATCATCCGCATCGACACCGACCAGCATCGCATCGGCCTCAGCCTCCGCAAGGTGGACTCGGGCGCCTTCGCCGACAAGGACTTCAAACTCCTGATGAACGAAGGCAAAGAAGATGCTGCGCCGCCCGAAACACCGCAAAAATAAAATCCAGAGAGCGTACCGCAAGGTGCGCTCTTTTTGAATCCCATGCACATCATTGTCGATTCACACGAAGACCTCGCCTGGAACATCCTCTCCTTCGGCCGCGATTACACCCGCTCTGCCCACGAAACGCGCGCCCTTGAGACCGGGCAGCCCTTCATCGAAAGCAACGGCGACACCCTGCTCGGCTGGCCCGACTACCAGCGCGGCCGAGTCGCCGTCGTGTTCGCGACCCTCTTCGCCTCGCCGGCCCGCCACCTCGTCGGAAACTGGGAGCGGATCTTCTATTCCGACGCGGACTACAAAACCGCCCACCGTCTCTACTGGCAGCAATTGGACACATACCACCGACTCGTCGACTCTCATCCCGACAAATTTCAACTGCTCGCCTCCCGCGCGGACCTGGGGCGGGTTCTCGACCATTGGCGGGAAGAGCACCCGCATCCGCGTTCCCAACCCGACAACCATCCCGTCGGCCTGCTCCCACTGATGGAGGGTGCGGACGCGATCGAGCATCCCTCCGAACTGGCCGATTGGTGGGACTTCGGCCTGCGCGCCATCGGTCCCGCCTGGGCGGGGACGCGTTACTGCGGCGGCACCAAAGAGCCTGGCCCCCTCACTGACGAGGGCCGCGCCCTGCTCAAAGCCATGGCCGATTTCCCCTTCACGCTCGACATCAGTCACATGGACGAGCCAGCCGCGCTTCAGTCATTGGATACCTACGAAGGGTCCGTGGTCGCCACACACGGCAATTGTCTCGCGCTCCTGACCAACTACGCCACCAACCGCCAATACTCCGACCGCGTCCTGCGCGGACTCATCCAGCGTGGGGGAGTGGTCGGGCTCGTTCCCTACAATGCGTTTCTCAAAGTCGGTTGGTTGCGCACCAGTGGGAGCCGCCGCGAGGAAGTCTCGCTCGCCAATCTCGCCGACCACATTGACCATGTCTGTCAACTGGCGGGGGACACGCGTCACGCGGGCATCGGCTCCGATTTCGACGGCGGATTTGGGTTACAATCTGTCCCGCCAGAGATAGACACGATCGCCGACCTGCACAAACTGGCCGATTTTCTCCAGCCGCGTGGATACTCTGATTCTGACATCGAAGCAATCCTCGGCGGCAACTGGCTCCATTTTTTACAGGAGAATCTTCCCTGATGACTTCTTCTGAACCCAATCGCTCTGCCCTGCCTGATGTCTCCTCCCAGGATCCACCCTCGCGGACGCGCGTCCGCTTTGGGTTGATCATCATCCTGCTGGGATTCTTCATCCTGATCGTCGGCGCGAAACCCGCCTGGTTTGGCTGGGACAACAGCCCGACGGTTGGCTTTGTCCAGGTGTCCGTTCTGCTGGTGGGACTGGGTATCGTCTGTCTCGGCGGTTACATGGGGGTGCTGGCCTTGTGGAAAGGGCGCGAGCGCACTATCGCGGCGGACATCGGGATGCGGCTGGTTGCCACGGGATACGTCGTCTCCGTTTTCGCGGGCATGGCAGACCTGTTCGGAATGGGGACGCAAGTTGGTCCTGATGGGGCGTTCTTTGGTCCGCTTCAATCGCGGGGCATCATTGTTGGGCAGGTTATCATCGCGATTGGCTTTTTGCTTTTGATTCCCTTCCGTGAGAGGTAGTCCCCCTCTCAAGAGCAGGCGGATATTTTTGCCGCGAATTACGCGAATTTTCGCGAACGGGAAAAGAAAAATTCGTGATTCTGGCGGAATTTGTGGTTTTCGAAATACACTCCCGTTTTACTTATGAAAGGGAGTGTTTTGAGCAGGATTTGTCCGCAAAAAGTGTCATTTGTGGGAATGTTCTCCCACCCAACAAGCCAAACCACAAAAAACGTCAGAATCAGGGATATTTTGCCCTCTCCGAGTTGGAGGAGGTTAGAGGTCTATTGGGCTTACCCATCGAGCGGGATCTACACTTTAAACCAAAGACCCTGAAAGAATTGCTGGAACATCATCGCCAGGCGCGATGAATACAAACTCGTTTTCGCCTAACTTCCCAGCCTCAACTTCAACAACGCAATCGTATCCTCCCGCAATTTGGCCTTCGCCCAATCCTTCTGGCTGGGCGTCAGGAACTCCCCGACCCCGTCCAGAATGTGGCGATTGCTCATCTTTTCCAATTGCTCGATACAGGTTTGGAGAAACGCATCGAATGACATCCCAGAGCGTTCCTCGATGATGGCCTGATTGATCGGAAACCGTTCCTGGAGGAAAAACCAAACATCGTAAATGTCGCGGCTGGTCTTGCCGATCCGCTCGTGCATCGCCATCAATTTGTGGGCGAACACGTCCTCGGGAACCATCACGAGCATGGAAACGCCCAAATAGGTCTTGACCTCGTAGCGGGAACCGAATTGCCGCCGATTGATCTCCACCTTGATGTGCCGCGCCGTATCCTCATAGGAGAGCACGAAGAAGATTCCAAACCGCTTCCGATTCGACTCTCGGACGGTTCCATATTTACTGATGATATTCGCCACCCGTTCGAATACGCCCTCCTCTTGCGACTCATCCAACAAGTCGAAGTCGAGATCGACGGAAAAACGATCCAACCCATAGAACATCAACGCCGCAGTCCCGCCCTTGAAGCCCAGGAAGGGTGCGATCATCGTGTCCGAATAGATGTCCTTGAGGATTTGGAAGAGGATGGTTTTGTGGGTGGTGATATCGAGTTTCATGATCTACTTCTCGTTTGCCTGGGTAATTTGCTTGTAAAGTCTGCGGACGCGCCGCTCCATGCTTTGATTCTGGTAGATTGAAAGCATCTTGAAGACCTTGTTCCAGTCCAATCCATTGAGATTGTCGAAGTGATAATCACCGTGGAGATAGAACGTGTCCAAAAACGCCCGCTCCCTGGTGGCGAATGAGGTTTCATCCTTATTCTCCACTCCGAGCGGATTCGTGAGGATAGGTGTCTTGATCTTCCTGAAGGAATAAACTTGTCCATCCACTTCGATTTCGCGGGTCAAGTACGAAGCCACGCCGACTTCACCATGGAATTGGAAGATGAGCCCTTCCCGCGCGAGGATGGTCTCGAAACTCACGTAAGAAGGGGGATAGAGCCGCGTGGCGAACTCCAACTTGTTGTAATTTTTGTCCTTGGCGTACATTCCCCTTCGGATTCGGCACAACTTGCCGCGGCTGACGTAATAGCTAAGCCGCACCCGCACGGCTTGAGTGTTGGGTTCTCTCCACAATAATGCCACGTCTTCAAAGGTGAAGACGGTCTTGGGGGAGCGGAGGATGGTTTCGAGATACTGGCCTTTTTGCATATTTGAACCAGAAGTTTATTTAAAACTAACTTACAGTTCACATATTACAATATTCTCTCTCTAAAGTCAAGAACCTGTCCAGCTGGCAACTTATTTGCGGAATTGCCATGCTAAGTCTATGAACTATGAGATGGAGGGCGCAAGGCAACTTGCCGCTCAGTTGGCAGACTGGGGATGCGGGGATCATCGAGCTTGCAGGGGATATTTCTGTTTGGAATAGAAGAGGGGATTGCTGAAAAACAAAAATTGCCATGGGTGATTCTGTGCAGGCGCCCCTCGCGCAGCATCCTGAAAGGGAACGGGATACGAATACTATTTTCCCATGGGGCCATGTCCGAAAAACAAAAAGACACAGCCGAAACTGTGCCTTTGCATTGGTGCCCCCACGGGGATTCGAACCCCGGTCGTAGCCTTGAAAGGGCTGCGTCCTGGTCCACTAGACGATGGGGGCATTTCGCATCGCTGACTCACGTCAGCGGTTGTGCGGCGGTATGAAGCCGCCCACACTAAAGCGGGCGGGATTTTATCATCCACACCCTTATCGGTCAAGCAAATTTCCGAATCAACTTTGGGCTTTGACTCGCTGTCCCTGCAGGGCAAGGATATCCACCTGCGTGCGGTTGAACAACATGCCCGGGCTTTCCACGCGCAAGGTGGGGATGAGTACGGCTGTCAGTGTGGCATCGAAGATGGGGACAAAGTCACGCGTCCCCTCTGCCATGAGGGCGGAGAAATCGAATCGACCGGGATACTCGATTTTGCCTTCGATCTCGTATACCTGGGTGGTCACCCGCACGGGGTATTCGGTGACGGAGGTGAATCCGCCGCGTACCACCGCCTGCGGACCGAGGTCTTCGCGGCGGGCGAGGGCAATGGCGAACACCTGCCGTTTGAACAGGCGGATGACTTCGTAGTGGTCCACCAGTTTGGTGGGCATGTGGATACGCGCCAGGCGGGCATCCAGCACTTCCATGTAGGAGTGGGTGGGATCATTCATCAGTCCCATCACGCCATTGGTGGAGACGGTCACTTTGCCGACCACACGAAAACTGGATGTGAGAATGTCGGCAGGAAGGAAGCGATGTGTGCGGGGGGCGGTGTCCATCATGCGTGGCGGATTCCTCGTCAGGTTTGGTCGGGGCTGGGGCGCGGGGACTCGGACCGAGGTCGGGTGCGAGGCGGGACGCGTTTACGGGCGGTGGGCCGTCCCGCGTTCGGGTTGAGGAGCATGGTCAGCCACGAGATGGCTTTCTCGTCGTACTCGCGGCGTCCGCACACGTCACAGACCCAGGCGGGGAAGTTCGGCACGGTGAGCAGTTCTTCGTTCAGCCATGTAAAGTAGGTGATGAAGCGCATGTGCATAAGCCCCGAGGCGCACTCGGTGCAGTGGAACGGCTCAGGCAGGGAGGGGGTGGTTTCTTCTGTCATGCAGTCCTTTGGATGCGCCTATTATACCCAGTTGCAGGGGAACGCGGTTTACAATTCTGTGCGCGGGGAGACATTCCATTCTTGTGATAAAATCCCGCCCATTAAACCAAAGACTGCCTTGGGGGAGCATGTGTGCCGAGCGATGGTCTCGGCGACAGCCTTAAAAACTTTTTTGCAAGGAGATAATTCATGCCTCGACGT
>DYKX01000300.1 GCA_020722375.1 Anaerolinea thermophila | reverse complement strand
TGCAGTCCGTGCTGGATAACTACGAGGGGACGATCCTGCTCGTCAGCCATGACCGTTATCTGATAGACGCCCTCGCCACGCAAATCTGGGAGATTGACCCCGACGAGTCCGCGTTGACGGTCTACAATGGCACCTACTCGCAGATGAAGGAAGAGCGCGAGAAGCAGGCGGCGCGGCTCGCCGAGCAACATTCTCCAATTACCAATTACCAATCACCAATTACTAACGACCGCAAAACGAAAAACGTAAAGAATAAGGAAGAGCGCCGAAAGATCGCCCAACTCCAGGAACTCGAAAACGCCATCGCCGCCCTCGAAGCGGACCTGGCGAATCTCGGCGCGCAGTTGGAGAGTCCCTTCGTGAACCCGAAGGAGGTCGCGGTGCTGGGGAAGGAGTACGAGCGCGTCCAGAAGGAGATGGATGAGAAGTTGAGAGAGTGGGAGGGGTTGCAGGGATAGGTTTGCTATAATTAGCCAAACAAGGAGCCACCGTGATTCACATCATCCACGACCACGCAACACCCAAGCAGATGAAAGAGATGCTTGAAATGCTACAGACCTATGTCAAATTGGCTGTGGACATCGAGCGCGGAATTCTCGCGGGCGGCGGAGCCATGCACGCGGACTGCGAAGCGGTTTTGCTGGATGATGGAAGCCAGCAGGAATTTGTCTGGGGTGCGGATTGGGATCCTGCCGCGCAGCAAGTGACGTTTGAATCGCTGATCAATATTCGGCCACGGCAGAACAATCCATCCATGCAAATCCTTGACCAACAGATTCAAAACAAAGTTGCTGAAATTACCGTCCGATTGCTTGGTGACAAATGAAAGATTGGGCTTCCATCCGTGAACGTTACATGCGCGATCCCTTGCCCGTCCGCTTGGGCGGACTGGCCGCGAACCTGAGTCGAATCAAATCGTTTTCGGCCAACGACGCCAGCCGCGAAACCGTCGCCAGTTTGATTGATGAAAGCAAGATGTTCATCGAATGGACAGCGGCGCAGGCGGAAATCCCAACCGCCGAAAAATTAGTGGAACTCCAAGTTCAACTTGCGCGCTGGCAATTGGCGTGGGACGGAATTTGGGCGGATACTTTCAAACGCAAACAGGTTGCTGAGAAGTCCGCGGATTGGTCAAAGCAAGTGCTGGAAATTTCGGGATTGTTGAATCGGTAAATGGCGAATCTGGGCGCGCAGTTGGAGAGTCCGTTCGTGAACCCGAAAGAAGTGGCGGTGATTGGGAAGGAGTATGAGCGCGTCCAGAAGGAGATGGATGAGAAGTTGAAGGAGTGGGAGGGGATGCAAGAGTGGATGAAGAAGGCTGGAGCATGGTG
>DYKX01000112.1 GCA_020722375.1 Anaerolinea thermophila | reverse complement strand
GGCAGAAGGAATGGTCGTAGCAAAGTCGCTTGACAAATATGCCACTGTGGAGCGCGAATGTCGCGAATTTGCGAATAGCGCGAATAAACCCAGGAAAATTTGCGAAATTCGCTTACACTTGCACCTGGCGCACACCTGCCCTGGCGGGCGGTGCCAGGGAGTGCAGGTGTTCGCGTTATTCGCGATGAGAATCCCCTGACTTTGCTACAGCCATAAGGCGGAAGGCACAAGGCTTGACGAAAGCCCCTCGCCCGACTAAAATCACGCCCGCAGGTTCAGACGCCTCCACTGGAGGCGACTTTTTTGCCTGCTTAGAGCCTATCCGAATATCGGATTGCAGACTTCCAGTCTGCCTGGCTGGGCGGACTCAAGTCCGCGCTCCAGGTTTTTTCGGATAGGTTCTCAGTGGGTCAGTTTGACCTGCAAAGGAACGTCTCATGCCTGATACTTCGATAAACTCAGTGCAACGCCTTCAACCTGCTTCTGAACCCTCGACCGATCAGCCCGAAGTCGTCAACCTCTCGCAGGTGGACGCGGGCGCGGTGACCGCGGAGATGGTACGCATGCACCAATCCACCGCGGAGACCATCCAGAGCGATGACGTGGAGATGGGCCAGAGCGCGGCCGCGGTGGTCAACGCGCAATCGTTGTCTGCTCGACAGGTTGCTATAGCGCGGGTCGCGGCGGAACAGGTTGACATCTCGCAGGGTGCGGTGGGAGTGTTGCGCGCTGACCTGGTCAACGCGCAGGGAACCATCGGCGTGGTGGCAGGGGGAACCGTCACGGTGGAGGGCGCGAAGGTGGGCGTGACTGCCGCGAGGGAAGTCCGAGGCGAAAAGGTCGAGTCCGTCGTCCTGTTCGCGGGACGTGTCGAGGGCGAAGTCCACACGGTTGTGGATACGCGCGGCGCCGTCATCGCGGGTCTGCTCGGCGGGTTGTTCGCGGGGCTGATTCTGCTCGTCGGGCGGATCGCGTTCCGCAGGGATTAATCAATCCCCAGCGCGAAGAGCGGAATGAATTCCGCGCTCCGCTGGAGAAAATTTTTTTACAGAGCGATGGTAACCTGTAGCGCAAGATTAATCTTGCGGCACTGGTGAGAGGCGCTCGAGGAGTTAAGATGGAGAAAGTTGTTCTAAAGGCCAACAAGCGGGATGTGATCGGCAAGCAGGTGAAGGCCATGCGCCGCGCGGGGCTGTTGCCTGCGGTGATGTATGGCCGCCATGTCGAGAAGCCTGTTTCGATTGTGCTCGACGCGCGCGATGCGACCCGCAGTCTGGCGAAGGCTTCCTCGTCCAGCATTGTGACCATTGAACTGGATGGACAGGAATATCCCGCGTTGGTGCGCGAGAAGCAACGCGACTATATCAGGAACCGCCTCCTGCACGTGGACTTTCTGGTGGTCTCGTTGACCGAGAAGTTGACCGCCCATGTGGGCATCGAACTGACGGGTCTGTCGCTGGCGGTGAAGGATTACAACGCCATTCTGGTGCCTGGCTTGAACGAGATCGAAGTGGAATGTCTCCCCGCCGACCTGCCCGAAAAGATCGTGGTGGATATTTCCTCCCTCGCCAAAGTCGGCGACGCCATCCACGTGAGCGACCTGGTTCTTTCGGACAAGGTCAAAGTGCTTTCGAGCCCCGAGGAAATGATCGTCATCGCCACCGCCGCCAAGGTGGAAGAGGTGACGGAAGCCGCCGCCGCTCCTGTGGCTGGCGCGGAAGAGCCCGAAGTGATCGAGAAGGGCAAGAAGGAAGAAGAAGGCGAAGAGGAAGAGAAGAAGTAACAGCCTCCTGGCCTGTGATGCAGACAGCGGCGTCCGTTTGGACGCCGCTGTTTTAATTCTGTTGGGGCAGATCTGCGAGTCTGCCCAGGCCGAACGCGCAAGGGGCGAACACGCAGGTTCGCTCCTACGGTTTTTCTGTGATTATCTCCAAAAGATCAACCGTCATCCGCGCGGTGGCGCCCCACAAAATTTCCCCGTCGAAGGGACGATAGACGATCACGCTGTAGTCGTGTCCGAGCAGGTTGAATTCCCAGCGGTTGGAGCGTTCCGCCAGCCACGTCAGCGGCATGGTGAAGACGCGCGCCACCTCCGCCTGCGCGGGACGGAACACCGTCGGCCAGGGAATGACTCCGACGATGGGCGTCACCTGATATGAAGTGATCGTCAGCATCGAGTTGAGCCGTCCAAGCACGCGCACGGCGCGCGGGTCAATCCCAATTTCCTCCTCGGCCTCGCGCAGGGCGGTCTGCTCGGGCGTGGTTTCGCCGTCATCGCACGCGCCGCCAGGGAAGGAGACCTGTCCCTTGTGGCTCTCCACCTTGTCCGTGCGACGCGTGAAAAGCAGGTGCCAGTCCCCGTCCTGCCGCAGGAGCGGGACGAGAACCGCCGCGCACTTCGCCGCGTCCATGCCCGCCTGCGCGTACGCGGACGCGTCCGTGCGGACGGAGGTCTGCCCCGCGGCCAATCGGGCGGCAATTTGTTCCTCAGTGAGATTCATCATTCACTCGCGCGGATTGGACTACCGCACCAGTCACATTCCGCGGTGATTTCGTCGAGCCAGTCCACATCGTCCGCGCGGACGACTCCTCCGCAGGCTGGACAGGTGGCGGGCAGGATCGGTTTCTTTGAAGCGACAGGCGCGCCGCCCCTCGCCTCTGTCCCGACGGGGAGGCGGGTCTTCAACCAATCGGCGATTTCCTGCGCCTCGGCGGCCATACCGTGATCCTTCAACTCGTTGACGACGCGTTCGCCCGCCCGCTGTAATTGGACGGGACGCGCGGCCATCAGGCCGAGTCCGCGTTTGAGATGCGCGACCCCGACATTTTTCTGCCCCGCGAGAATGCGGGCGCGTCCCGCTTGCAGATACAACTGTCCCGTCTTCGGGCGCTGACGGGTTTCGGCCCCCCGCGCCAACTGCTCGAACGCTTCCGCCGCGGCGGGATAATTCCCCGCGGCCATCAGTTCGTGTGCGCGTTGCAACAAAGGTGGGACATTGGGTTGCATGGCGCGACGCATCGCGCCTCGACGAAAACCTCTACGGAACATGAGACGACCTCCTTCTACTCGCTATCTTGCTTTGGCAATAATGATTTTTCTAACCTGCTTATTTTATTTTTATCAATCTCACATTCCCAGATTCGTATAACCCTCCATCCTTTGGCTTTTAATTCTTTTGACACCATGAGATCCCTTGTTTTATTTCTTGCAATCTTTTTTTGCCAATATTCGGAATGGTTGCTGGGTTTTGTATTTCTGCAATCATGCCCATGCCAAAAACATCCATCGGCAAAAACCACAATGCGGTGTTTTGGAAAGACAAAATCTGGATGGCCGAAAAGTTTATAGTTGCGCCGCCATCCCGTAATTTTTCTTGCTTTAAAGATTTGAATTAGTCTGAGTTCGGTGGATTTGTTTCCCTTTGACTTCACCGTTCTCATTATGGCAGAGCGTTCGGAAGAGGAGAAAACATCAGGCATTTCTATTTCCTGATGTTGACTTTTATCCAATCCCTGTCAAACTTGATTGCTTGGAGAAAAGCATTCTTATCTACATGTTCTGGCCTTTTCACTTCAATTAACAAAGCAGGTGTAGGAATATTTTCTATTATCGTAAATTGGGAGCCATGCGGCTGCCAGGTGAATTTATGTTGCTTAGAGTTTGAGTCATATCCCTCAAGATTTTTCCGTTTATTCCAGGCCCAATAGTAATTGTCTGTGGGATATAAAACCGTTTCAATTTCAAAGACCGTCAATTTTGTGAGATCGTCGGACTTTACCAGTACGACTGTCCTCAAGTGAGAAAATTTGCTCCTTAACGCTTCAACCCTGCCGTTCCAAATTCTCAAAACATCTGAACCTAGCTCGTCAGGATTTCTATCGAGTTCTTTGTTATTGAACGAATATATCGGCGAATTTCGGCCAGATATAAGCCTGACGGAAGCCGCTTCATGTGGATTTCTGGCTTTGACCGTCTTCGCTCCCCAAGCGCAAACGCCTAGTCTGACATCATCCAGACCGACATTAGATGGCGTCCATTCAGCACCAACACAATCGGCAAAGATTTCTTCCCACTCCTCGCCTTCAAGTGTTGGCGTGCTCTTTGTAGCGAGCAAATATACAATTTCTTTGCCAAGATTGTAAGCAAAGTTGGTCGGAAATTGATTCAACGGATAGGGTGGCTTAACTTTATCAACCGTTCGCAATCGCGGAGATTTCTGAATACCCATGTGAATGCTGCTCCTTAATTACGTGGAATAATGTTTGCTGATAGTACAAAGTTCGTTTATGCACTAAACTTAGATCCGATAGCATGACTGGCAGTAAAGATTCTAGAACTGCGCGAACAAGGTTTACTGGAACGGCATTGCCAGCCTGTTTACGAGTCTGATACTCCGATACGGCCAGTTTAAATGAATCAGGAAAACCCTGAAGACGTAACATTTCTCTAGGAGTGAGTCGTCGTTCACCATTAACTAGCAAATAATTGTATGATGCACCTGCTCTTAACGCGCAAGAAAATGGGTACGATGAGATGTGTCCAGCTTTATTCTCATGCCAAATAGAAGGTGAAACTTGAGATAGATGCTTTTCTTGCCTCTTTTGTTTGATCCGATCGGAAGCAAAGTATTTGCTATCAACATTTTTTTCCAAAAGTTCGGATAGTGGAATGTATTTCGACTGCTTGGGTGGCCATTGAAAAATGATAGGTTTGTAAAACCCTACAATAAAGACTCGCTCTCTTTTCTGAGGCAAGCCGTAATTTAAAGCATTTAAGACGTTGTAGTGAACATCGTAACCCAATTCTTTTAATACCGCCAAGATTCTTTTTAGAGTTTTTCCTTTATCATGTCCAACTAGTTGTTTGACGTTTTCAAGAATGAACGCTTTTGGTCGCTTGGCTTCGAGAATTCTTGCTATGTCAAAGAACAATGTTCCCCTTGTGTCTTCAAATCCCTTTTTATTTCCAATGATGCTGAAAGGTTGACAAGGGAATCCAGCAAGAAGTAATTCGTGTTCTGGGATGCTATTCTCGTCAATTTTTGTTATGTCGCCAGCAGGGAGTTCGCCAAAATTCGCTAAATAAGCCTCTCGCGCGTAAGGATCAATATCGCTTGAAAAAACGCATTTGGCGGGTATGCCGTATTTTTCAAAGACTTGTGACGCGCCGAATCTGAATCCGCCAATACCACAAAAAAGGTCAATATAACGGATTGCATTACCATTAGTTCGCATACGTGAGTTGACTCCTTATAATCAATTCTACACTAATACAGGTTACTCTTCCAACAAACTCACCGCGCCGACCTCTTCCATCAATTCGCGGGCGCGCGCGTCCTCGCTGGGTTCGATGCGCCGCGCAAAGACGAGGAAGCCCGTGTGCGCCACCATCCTGTCGGTGGGACGCAGTCGCAATGGCTCGGGCTTGTAATAACGCAGGAGAATCTCGCACGCCTCGATGAAGGCGAAGCGATGCTGGCGCAGGGCGTAGAGGGTCTTTTCCACCTGGTTGAAAGTGGGCAGGAGCGTGCAGAAATACCCGCCAGGCTTGAGGGCGGCGCGCACCTGCCCGATGTAATCGAAGGGATTCTGCACGTCGAGGAAGAACGCGTCCGCGTCGGTTTCGTCACAGCCCTCGGCGAGGTCGCGCAGTTTGAAGTCCACGCGGGATTCGAGCCCGACGCGCACCAGGTTTTTGCGTGCCAGATTCTGGAAGTCCTGCTTGATCTCGTACGAGATGACGCGTCCCGCCGCGCCGACGGCGTGCGCGAGGGCGATGGTCATCGAACCCGATCCCGTCCCCGCTTCGATCACGCGCTGGCCTGGTCCGATGCTCATTGTCACGAGGATGAAGCCGATGTCTTTGGGATAGAGGATTTGCGTGTTGCGCGGCAGTTCGTTGAGCAGGTCCGCCAGCGAGGGCTGGAGCAAAAAGAACGGCGCGCCGATATGACTGAAGACCTGCGTCCCCCACGGCAGGCCGATCAGGTCGTTGTGTTTGAGCACGCCGCGATGGGTTTGCAGTTCGCCGTCCGCGACGAGGGTGAAGATGAAATGTTTGTGGCGCAGGCCGACGAGTTGCGCGACTTCGCCCGCCGCGGCGTGTGTGGACGATGGGTTCCAGGGCATAAATTTATATTACCACGTTCTCGATTTGCGGCGGCTCGATGACCTCGGCCGCGGGCGGCGCGGGCTGGGATTTTCGCAACTGATGGTTGACGATCCACAGGACGATGGGCGCAAGGAGGATGAGCAGGCCGAGGAAACACAAGACAGACATGGCGACCAACGCGGCTACGATGTTGGGGGTCGCGCCTGAAAGGAGGGTGAGCGCGCCGGCGTACGCCATGACCACAACACAGGCATTCCAAATTCCGTGGATGGAAATGCCGAGCAGGTATCCGCCCAGCGCGGGCAGGGCGCGTTTCTGTTGCGCGGCCTTTCCCACCCCCCAGCCGACCCATCCAGCCGTGATGATGTGCATGGCGCTGCTGGCGGCGCGGACGGCCAGCGTGGTGCCCCACGTCGCATTGGGAGTGGCAGAGACGAGCAGACCCTCCACCAGCCCGAAGCCCGCGCCGCTGAGCGCGCCGAGGGCGAATCCCTGCGCGGGGGAGTCCAGTTTTCGCCAGGCCGCCCAGACGGGCAGGGACTTGGCCGTCTCCTCCACCAGCGGAGTCACCACCGAAAGAAAGAAGATGCCCACCACCAGCGTGAGGGGATTGGTGAGATACGGCGCTACAAGGGCCATGATCTGCTCTTGTGAAGTGACGGTCTTGAGTTGCTCCGCCAGCGTTTGCAACGCCGACAGCCGTTGCGGGTCCAGCCCCATGATAACGGCGACTATTACGACAATGACGAGGATCACCACTCCCTCGATCAGTCCAGACAGAAGCGGGGCGACGGTCATCCCCGCGGAGAGCGTACCCCAGGCGCGCAGTTTGCTCCCCGCTCGCAATCCGCCGAGGCCGAGACGGACGAGCCCGTAGACGGGCAGTCCGATGGCCAGCAGGTAGAACGGAAGCGAGAACCATCCCAGCGCGGGTCTGGCGTTCAGGAGGGCGGCGGCGAGGATCGAAAGAATCCAGCCGCCGAAGAAAGCCAGTCCCATCCAGATGGAAAGCGGCGGGATTTGTGCAGATTCCTCGGGCTTACCCTGAATTCGGTGCAGGGCCAGCCAGCCAGTACGGCCAATCAGTGTGCCAGGCAGGAGGAGCGCGGCGATGGTGAGGATGGCGGGGAAAAGGCTGAGAGCCGCGTCGCCCGTCTCCTGCAAATTAAGGATGCCGCGCACGAGGGCAAAGCCTCCTCCAGCCAGAAAGACGAGAATCGTCAGAGCACAGAATCCTGCCACTACGATGGCCGCCCAATCCTTGCGTTGAGTCTGTTCCATTATCGCTCCTCGATGGTGATGCTGATGATGAGGTCGCCCTCGACGAGGGTGGCGCCCTGACTCGGGTCGCGCGGCGTCAGTTTTTCCAGCACGTCCATGCCGCTGAGGACGTGACCGAAGATCGTGTACGAACCGTCCAGGCCGGGCTGGGCGGAGTAGGTGATGAAGAACTGGCTCCCGTTGGTATCCGCGCCCGAGTTGGCCATGCCCACCATGCCGGGTTTGTCGAAGTGCAGGGACGGGTGGATCTCGTTGCGGAAGAGATAGCCCGGGCCGCCCACGCCCGTCCCGCTCGGGTCGCCTGCCTGCGCCACAAAGTCGGGGATGACGCGATGGAACGTCACGCCATCGTACCAGCCGTTGCGCGCCAAAAAGACAAATGAGTTCACGGTCAACGGCGCTTTGTCCGCGTACAACTCGATCACGATGTCGCCCTTTTCCGTTTTGATGGTGGCGATGTACTGCTTGTTTGGGTTGATCGTCACCTCGGGGCAGGTGGTGTACTGCCGTCTGCCCAGCGCGATCAACCGCACCACCTGGTCGAAGGCGCTGTAATCTGTGGGACCGTAATAGATTTCGCCGTTGATCAGGATGAGGGGCAGGATGGGGATGCCCGCCGCTTTGGCATCCGTTTCCGCCTTCTGGACCTTCGCGAGGGTCGCGGGATCGTTGAAGTCGGCCTCGAAGCGGACGCGGTCCAGGCCGAAGCGTTCCGCCTCATTGACAATCCAGGGCTTGAATTCATCGGGGGTCATTTCCAGCCACTGCGATTGCTTGGCGAACAGGATGTCGTGCATATCCCAGAAGCGCCCCTGTTTTCCCGCGGCCTCGGCCGCGGCCGCGGCGAGATAGGTCTTATCGTAGCGATCGGTTTGCGGGTAGTGACGATAGACCAGCCGCACGTCTTCGGGATGGAGTTCCGCCACCACACTCAAAACATGGTCGTTACATTCGATACATTGGAAGTCGTTGTAGATGACGATGGTCGTGGGCGCGTCTGCAGGACCTTTGCTCCACTCGTCTGCTTGCGCGGCGGGGAAGCGCGAGTCCGCACCGGGGACGGGGGTCGGCTCGAAGGGGATGACGCGGCAGGGGGGCTGTGTCGGCGCGGGTGTGGGGACCGTTGTTGGAGTGGTCTGCGCGGTTGGGGTGGCTTGTGCGCAGGCGGTGAGAAGCAACGGAAGGATAAAAAACAAGAGATACGGGGCGCTTTTTTTCATATGGAAAGTTTTGCCTTGGAGAAAACTGATTGCTGATGACTGTTCACTGATCACTGATGACTGTTCACTGATCACTGATCACTGATGACTGTTCACTGATCACTGATGACTGATCACTGTTCGATG
>DYKX01000111.1 GCA_020722375.1 Anaerolinea thermophila | reverse complement strand
ATAAAAAGCAGGACAAATTGGCAATTTGTCCTGCTGGATTATGGCAGTTATAACACGACGACGCGGGATGCGATGCGCGCCTGGATTAATGGATTATAAGTGGATGTTCCTCCACACCTGCTGGATATGCAAACGGTCGTGCTCGGCGTTGAATCCGACCAATTCCTGCAACGTGGTCGGCCCGAAGATGGCATGCCGCGCCATTCTGGACCATTGGGCGGGCGCGAGGTTCTGGAGCATTTCCAGCGTCTGAATCCGCGCGGACGTGAACTCGCGCAACGCAGAGAGGCCGTCCTGTTTGTTGTATTCGCGCGTCTTCGCCCATTCGTCGGGGATTTGCCCAGCGATGAACGGTCCATCTTCGCTGAGAATCTTCTGGATGCGCGTCTGGTCCACTTCGCGTTCCACGTCACGCATGTGACAGAGAATCTCGGTGATAGACCATTCGTCCGTGGAGGGACGCGCCGAAAGTTTGTCGGCAGAACTGGGTTCGAGAAGACCCGTCAGTGCGGCGGGAGTGGAGCGCAAAACAGCGAGGAGAGAGGCCGAAGAGGAGTAGGACGGCACGAGCGTCGCGGGATCCGTCTGCTCGAGCCAGGCGCGCAGTTCGGCGAGACGTCCGCGGCCCGTGGCGTTGAATCCGTTCGCGGACGGGGAAAAGTCCAAAGAATGATAAGTGGCCAAACCGAGCGCCGCGGCTGGAACAAGGTCGGCATCCACGTCGTTGCCCACCATCACAACGGGGCCATCAGGCCAGCCAAGACGTCCAAGCACTTCGGCGAAATAAGCGGGATAGGTTTTTGTGAAATGAAAAGTTTCGTAAGTGGAGATGAGCGCGAAGGGATATTTTTCGGGCGGCAATCCAGCCCAACGCAGGCGATGCCAGATGGCCTTTTGCGGGAAGAGCGGATTGGTGGCGATGACGACGCGATGTCCCTGGCTGAACGCCCACTCGATAAATTCCACCGAGTCTGGCAATTTGCTGGCCACGCTTTGCAGGCTGGGAAAAACGTCATCATAAAACTGGTCAATGACGGGTTGTAACGTTTCGTAATCCGCGCCGAGGAAGGGATAGAAATTTTCGTTGAACACTTCACGCAAGGTATGCGTGACATCTTCGCTCATCATCATTTTGCGCGTGCCCACCATCAAATATTTCATCAGCAGTTCGGGGGAGACGTACGCGGCGAGATGCCCCGCCAGTTTTTGAAAATAAGCGGGGACGAAGGCGTCCATGTTGGTGTGGAGCAGGGTGTCGTCGAGGTCGAGGAGGAGAGTGAAGGTCATTGCTTCTGCCTTGTCAGAAGTTTTCGTGCAATTTGTCGGTCTGTTTTTCCCATCGGATAATCATCGAGTTCGGATAATTTTACCCATTTCAGGGATTCTTTCGTCCGCAGATTTCGCGGATTACGCTGATTTTTCTTTTCGCTGATTTCAGCAAAAAACGCGTGGACGGTGACGCGGAAGTGGGTGTAGGCATGCTGAAAGACTCCCAACTCTTCGCCCGCGCGGACCTCGAGGCCGTACTCCGATTTAATGGCTTTGGCCAACGCTTTGGCGGGATTGCCCGTTACGCGTCCGTTGGGGAATTCCCACAGGCCGCCGAGGAGGCCACGCGAGGGACGTTTGGCAAGCAACGCGTAGCGCAATTTGGCAAATTGCGCAACAATCACTGCCGCGGCGTGGACGTGATGAGGAATTTTGGATTTGGGTTTTAAGACAGGACGGGCTTCTTGCAAGCCCAGTTGAAAGGCCTTGCACTGTTTTTTCAGCGGGCAGGTGTCACAGTGCGGATTCTTCGGCAGGCAGATGGCCGCGCCCAGGTCCATAAGAGCCTGGTTGTAGTCGCCTGCCTTGCCTTTGGGGAGATTCTGCGCGGCGAGGTTCCAGAGGAGTTTTTCGCCTTCGGTGGAGTCGGCGGGGATGTCCACGTTGAAGAGGCGGGCGTAGACGCGGCGGATGTTGCCATCAAGGGTCGGCTCGTCGAGGCCGAACGCCATGGATGCAATGGCGGCGGCAGTGTAGCGTCCGATGCCTGGCAGTTTGCGGAGCGCGTCCACGGAGCGCGGGAGTTGACCGTCAAACTCGTCCACGATCAGGTGCGCGGCTTTGTGCAGATTGCGGGCGCGGGAGTAGTAGCCGAGTCCCTCCCAGAGATTCAACACATCCTGCTCGGAGGCCGCGGCCAAATCGCGCACGGACGGGAAGCGGTTCATCCAGCGCTCGAAGTACGGGATGACCGTCTCGACGCGCGTCTGCTGGAGCATGATCTCAGAGACCCATACGGCGTACGCGTCGGGATGTCCGCGCCAGGGGAGGGTGCGTCCGTGTTTTTTGTACCAGCGGAGGAGGAGGGAGGGGAATAACACAGTGATCAGTTTTCAGTGAGCGGTGATCAGTGATTGGTAATTGAGAGATGCTGGATACGCGTTACAAGTTACGGGTTGCGTGTGTACGTGTGTACGTGTGTACGTGTGTACGTGTGTACTTGTATACGTGTTTACCTGTGTGCCTTCCCTACGGAGAACACGCATCCGAGAGAGCGCCGTTGGTGAAGATCTCGCCCGTGGCGGGGAAGAGGACGAATCGCGCCTCAAAGTAGGTATCGCGCCAACAACCCCAAATGACCGCATCGGAGAAGTGCGGGAAGGGATGCGAACCCTTCATCGGAAGGATGATCTGTTCAATGTAACCGTCTTTGAGCAAGAGAAAACTCATGCGCGGAAAATCGCGCGGCGCATACGCGGGCACGGGGTTGGTGGAGGCGAGTCCGTCATTGCGGGAGAAATAGCGCGGGTAGAGCACGCGTCCCGTCAAAATGGAATGAGGCTGGGTGAGCATCTCGATTGCCTGCGATTCGTCCATCTTGTCCAGGGGGAAACACTCAAGGACAGGGTTCGCGCAAAGGATGGGCTTCTGCGGGATGACGGTTTCGGCGATCCACGGGAGGCTGGAGATCGAAAGAAAGCAGAAGGCAGAAAGCAGAAAAGGTAAAACGGGTGACGGACGACGAGTCGTGGTTGACGTGTGTACTTGTGTACCTGTGTACGTGTCTACTTCTTTTCCAAACAGTGCCGCGACAATTAAGACCAACTCCGCCACGCCAAGCGCGAAGTAGAAATATCCCACCCAATCCACGGGGAAGATGTAGCGCCAGCCAGAATAGCGCGCCAGGCTGGTGGAAAGGGCATAGAAGAGGAAAGCGGCCAGCGGAAGCAGGCTCGCCCAGCGGAAACGTTTCCAGGCCGCGGCGAATCCCAGGGCGATGACCGCGAGGTAAACGATGAAGAGGAGAATGTTCGCGGGAGAAAGATACTCACTCCACTCATACCAATAGGGAAAGATCGGCGCGGTCAGGCCATCGTAACGCGCAAAGATGGGCAGGACGAGAAACGCGTCAATTGTGTTGGCAAAAAACTGATTAGCGACAAATCCCGCCACGTAGCCAGGACGATGAAGGATCGTGTCCACCACAAAGGCGCCGATCTGTTCGGGCGTCTGCCCCTCGAATTGCGGGAAGTTGGAGGTGGGAGTCCCGCCGTTGTACATGCTGGCGACTGCCTTGATCTGGATGGGATCGTCCAGCGAGGCAGAACCCGTAACCGTGTAATTGCGAATCAACCAGGGCGAGACGGCCAGCGCCATCCCCGCGGCAAAGATGACCGATTGGATAAACCATTTATTCCAATCAGGCCAGAGGGCAAAGAAGGCGATGATCAAAATCCCCGGTGCGAGGAAGGCCGTTTGCGTCCGCAGGAGGAGTTGCAGACCGAGCGCGCCGCCAGAGACGAAGGCCAGCAGAGGTCCGTTGCGCTTTTCGCGGAACCAGCGCAGGACGAGCAGCAGGTAGGCGATCATCACCAGCGTGGTGATGAACTCCGAGAGCAGCATTTTCGTGTTGCTGACGCGCACATCCGAAGCGACCCACAGGCTGGTCAACTCGCGGAAGATGGCGAGCAGGGCCGCCGTCACGCCCGCGGCGCGGCTGTGGAGTTGTTTACCGAGAAAATACAAGGCCACAGGCAGGAGGGCGTACACCAGCGTCTGTCCGAGGACGAGGCGGGCGTATTCCTGTCCAAACAGCGCGTGGAGTCCCGCAAGGAACAAAATGAAGAACGGGCGCGTGGGAATGGAGTGGACGAAACCGCTCCCCATCAGCAGGTTTTGCGCGTCCGTGTCGTAATAGGCCGCGTCGGAGGCGGGGAATGGCTGGTTGTATGGCGGCGTGATGGGCGCGTAAAAACTGTTGTGGAGACTGGTCAACGGGACGCTCATCCACACGGCAAAAGCGAGGAGCCAGATGGCCAGCGCGATGAAGAGATCGGAGCGTGAAGAAAACGTAAAAGGTAAAACGTAAAACGTAAAGAGGAGGCCAGCAAGGAGGGCAATCGCGAGTTGCCAGCCAAGAATGGGGACTCCAGGCTCGCCCCAGTAACTGGCGTCTTTGGTGATGCCGAGACCGCTGAAAATAACGATAAGCCAGAGGAGGATGAAGAAGGCGAAGATGAAACCCGTGGATTTGAAGATGGGACGGCGCGACTGAATCGCGTCGGGATGAAATCCGTTGCGAAGGAGGGCAACAAAGATGGAAGATTGCGCGGCGAGGAGCAGGAGGTAGGTCAACGCGGGGCGGGCGCGGACGTAGTAGGACGCGGTCGCTTCGGGGTTGTAGTAACGCAGAAGAAACAGGAGCAGGCCAAAGGTCAAAAAGAGAAGCGAGGAGGAGAATGCCAGGACGCGGGAAAAGTTCGGGCGGGCGGTCAACGCGGCAGTGACGCGGGCGCGCCAATCCACATTCAAAGAACGGATGAAAAAATAGATCGAAGCAACGAGGGGAAGCAGGATCGCCCCAATAAGAGCAAGCCGAGCCAGGGAAAGCCCCTCGCTGGGAATCACCAGCAGTGCGGCCAGCGCCGCGAGTCCTTCGAGGATGGAAAGCAAAAAGAATGGGGGCATCTTAAGAGTAGAGCGAGATGTTCTCTCGCTCTACAACATCAGAACTGAAACCCGCCGCGAGCGGGGACAATTTTATGGGAGTAGTTTCTCACAAAAGTGAGCAATTGGTCGGAGATTCGGATCCATTCAGGCGAGTTGAGGGCGCGGCGCGCTGTGGAGGCATCCTCGGCCATCAGGCCCACCTGAATCTGCGGGTGGTCGCCGTAGATGGTGGCCCAGGCATCGATGGGTTGCAGCCCCATGCGCTGGACACCCGGCACGAATTCGCCAACGACGAACTCGAAATATTCCTGTTCGCGCTCCGGGGAGATATCCCAGGTCATCAACACTTTAACTGGCACGGGTGCACCTACTCGCGCTGGTATTCAAGCGCGATCACCTTCGTCTCGTCGGGCAGGCTCGAACGCGTCACTTTGAGCGAGGCCTGTTTTTCCACGGCGTTTGCGCTTAGTCCCATTTCTTTCAGGAATTTGTTGAGCGAATCGAGTTGGACTTTTGCATCGGGCGTGGCAAAGTGCATCGGGATGACGAGGTTCGGCTCGAGCAGGCTGACCACTTCCGCCGCCTTGGCCGCATTCAAACCGCCGCCGCCGCCCACAGGCACAAGCGCCACGTTGACCGTGCCAAGCGCCTCCACCTCAGCCTGCGAGGGGACGTTCTTCAGGTCGCCGAGATGCGCCACAGTAATGCCGTCATAATCGAAAACATAGAGCGTATTGCGGACCGCGTCTTTGGCCTTCTTGCCAGAAGCGTCCGTCTGCACGCCCGTAATAAAAACGCCGCCAATTTCGAACTCGCCCGGCCCATCAATGACGTGCGAAGTTCCCTTCACCGCGTCCGTATTGTTGTGTCCCGGCGCGTCGTGGCTCACCGTCACAATATCCGCTTTCAATTTCAGCGGACTGTAACCGATGGCCTTGTGATCGAACGGGTCGGTCACCACCGTGGCCATGCCGCGCTCGGTAAGTCGAAAACAGGATTGCCCATACCAGGTAATTTCCATGCGTAAACCTCCGGGCGCAATTATACACGTTTCGGAGTATAATGCCGCCGACTTTTCAACCCATGAACCTGATCAGTGTACTCGAAGCACAGGAACGCATCCTCCAGAAAGTCCACGCCGTCGGGCAGACGAAGTTCCCGCTCGAACATGCCGCGCGCCGCGTCCTTGCCGAGGACATCCGCGCCGCGGCCGACCTCCCCTCGTTTGACAATTCTTCGATGGACGGATTTGCCCTCCGTTCGCAGGACACCTCCGCCTCGCGCGTGACGTTGCGCGTGGTGGCCGATCTCGCGGCGGGCGCGGCGCCGAAAGGTTCGCTCGCGGCGGGAGAGGCCGCACGGATTACAACAGGCGCGCCCTTGCCTCCCGGCGCGGACGCGGTCATCCCCGTCGAGGAGACGGATTTCAACGAACGCGGCGCAGGCATCCCCGCGCCCAAAACGGTGACGATCACGCGCAAAGCGGACGCGGGCGAAAACGTCCGCCCGCGCGGGACAGACGTGCGCGCGGGACAGGTCGTGCTGGCTGCGCCTCACCGCCTGCGCGCGCAGGACCTTGGCCTGCTGGCCATGCTGGGAATCGCGAACGTGCCCGTTTACAACATCCCGCGCGTCGCCCTGCTCTCCAGCGGCGACGAACTCGTCCCCGTGGACGCGCCGCTGACCGAGGGCAAGATCCACGACTCGAACTCGTACGCGCTGGCCGCGCAGATCGAGGAGGCGGGGGCGCAAGCCGTCCGCCTCGGCGTGGCACGAGACGAGCGCGCCGCGGTCGAGTCTCTGCTGGACCGCGCCGCAGACATGGCCGTGGACATGATCGTCACCTCGGCGGGAGTTTCCGTCGGCGCGTTCGATTTCGTCAAAGAGGTGGTTGAGGCGAAGGGGAGCCTGAATTTCTGGCGCGTGAACATGCGCCCGGGCAAACCACTGGCATTTGGTGAATATCGCGGTATTCCGTTCGTCGGCCTGCCTGGGAATCCCGTTTCGGCGTTTGTCACGTTCGAGGTGTTCGTCCGTCCCGCCCTCGAAAAACTGTCGGGGCTGGCGCCGCGTCCGAGACGGCGGACCACTGTCCGTTTGGCCGAGGCGGTCGAGTCGGACGGGCGCGAATCCTATCTGCGGGCAATCGTGGACGAGCAGGGAGTCGCGCGGCTGACGGGTCATCAAGGTTCGGGAAACCTGTTTTCGCTGGTACAGGCGAATGCTTTACTAATCATCCCCGCTGGGGTAAAATCCCGCCCTGCCAGTTCGGACGTGGAAGCCTGGCTGATTTGATTTCATGAGGTTATGCATGGATAAATGGCTGTATAGGGCCTCGATTGCTCTGGTCGTAATCGGCCTGCTCGTTTCGGTTTACATGACGGTTTACAAACTGACGGAAAACAACGCCATGTGCCTGGGAAGCGGCGATTGTTCCACCGTCAATGCCAGCAAGTATTCGGAGATTTACGGCATCCCTGTTGGGCTGGTGGGCGTGGTCGGTTACGCGGCCATCCTGATTTTGCACCTGCTGGAAAATCGAAACGATTTCATGCGCCGAAATGCGATCCTGTTCATCTTCGGCCTCGCGTTGACGGGTTTCCTGTTCACGGTGTACCTGATCTATGTGGAGTTCGCCATCCTGAAAGCGTTGTGTCCCTTCTGCCTGGCATCGCAGATTGCCATGACCCTCATCTTTATCATTTCTGTAATTCGTTTCATACAACAACCCCAACTGTAGGAGGATGATCATGCCCCGCATTCGCTGTCATTATTTGGATTGTGTGTTCGTGGACGAAGGCTATTGCAGCGCCGCCGCCGTCGAACTGGACCCCGATACGGGGTGCGCCACCTATTCCCCATCGGAGGGAGAGGCCGCGGAGGACGACTGGGAGGAGGAAGAAGAATTGGATGAGTGGGAAGACGATGAAGAGGAAGATGACGACCTCTGGGAAGAGGACGAAGACGAGTTCTAACGAAAACGGCGGCCAATGGCCGCCGTTATTTTTTCGATTCGTGGGGCGGGATGATGATTCCCGCCAGTTTTTCGGAATGTCATCATCGCACCACACGCTAAGTCTCTATCCGAATATCGGATCGCAGACTTCCAGTCCGCCTGGGACACTCCGCAATTTTCGGATAGACTCTAAACGCGAGTGATGTATTCGCCCGTGCGGGTGTCCACGCGGATTTTGTCGCCCACGTTGACGAAGTTGGGGCACTGGACAGTGAGTCCCGTCTCGGTCTTGACCTTTTTGGTGACGCCTGTGGCCGTATCGCCGCGGATGGCCATTTCGGCCTCCACCACTTCCATGTCCACAGAGGTGGGAAGTTCGATATCGAGCGGCTTGCCCTTGTAGAAGGTCAACTTGGCCTCCATGTTCGGCATGAGATAGAGGGCGGTCTCGCCGAGCATGTCTTTTTCCAGCGCGGGCTGGTCAAAAGTCTCGTTGTCCATGAAGTAGAACAATTCGCCATCCGAATACAGGTAAGAGACATTGTGGAAATCGAGACGCACGTCCTGCACGCTTTGGCCTGAGGAGAAGGTGCGCTCGATGTTGGCGCCTGTGAGCATATTGCGCGCTTTGATGCGGATGGAGGCGTTGCCGCGTCCCGATTTGTTGTGGCTGTAGTCCAGCACTTTGTAGAGCGTGCCGTCCAGTTCGAAGGTCACGCCTTTGCGAAGTTCATTAACGTCGATCATGCCTGCACTTTCCTTGTGTTAGATTTGATGATAGCGGCGGGATTATACACCATGAAAGGATGAAGGCGGAAGTGGTTTTGACGGTGGATAACGGCGCGGAAGATGCGGAGGTAAAGGCGC
>DYKX01000299.1 GCA_020722375.1 Anaerolinea thermophila | reverse complement strand
AGGATTTCATTGACCTGATCCACGTCTACCCGACGATGGCGGAGGCGTTGAAGATTGCGGCGATCTCGTATTTCAAAGACCCTGCCAAGTTGTCGTGCTGCGCGCAGTAAGCGCAAAAGTCATTTCAAAAAGCGGACTGATGTACAGTCCGTTTTTTGTTAACCAGATTGACCCATTGAACAATTATGCAACTCTTTTTTCTGAATTGCCGAATTAACTTCGGTAAAAACAAATACCCCAGCAGCACAACATTGATCCTCAACTCTATCCAGAAGAATTGATCGGTCATTTTCCCCCATCCAATACCCGGATAAAAAATTCCACCACTTGCGGGTCGAAATGTGACCCGCTTTGTTCGCGAAGATATGCCAGGGCTTTTTCCCTCGGCCAGGCTTTTCGGTAGGAGCGGTCGGAGGTCAGCGCGTCCCACACATCCACCACGGCGAAGATGCGCGCGACCAGGGGAATTTCCTCGCCTTTCAATCCGCGCGGATAGCCTGTGCCGTCCCATTTTTCGTGGTGGCAGTAGGGAATATCCAACGCGGGGCGCAAAAACTGGATGGGCGACAGGATTTCATAAGCATGGACGGGATGCTGGCGCATGATTTCTCTCTCGGTCTCGGTCAGCGGGCCGGGTTTTTGCAGGATGCCGTCCGGGACGACCATTTTGCCGATATCATGCAGCAGGGCGCCGCGCCGCACCTGCTCCAGGTCTACTTCGCTGATGCCCATGGCGCGCGCCAGGCGCAGGGTCAGCCCAACCACGCGCTGGGTATGCCCCGCGGTTTCGAGGTCGCGCAGTTCGAGGGCGCGCGCCCAGCCTTCCAGGGTGGAGTCGTAGGCGCGGACGATCTCCTGGTTGGCGCGCTGTAAGCCGTCGAACAGGGAGGCGTTGTCAATACTGATGGCGGCCTGCGTTGCCAGGCTTTCCAGGAATTCCATCCAACCAGGGCTCGGATCGAGCGGGGCGCGCTGGAAGATTTCCAACACGCCTTCGAGTTCCTCTTTGACGGTGAGCGGGATGCCGATGTAGGTTTCGAACTCCTCGCTGGCGAAAAGAGGCGAACGCAAAAAACTGGTTTTTCGTTCTCTCAAGTTGGACAGGTGGACTACCTGCCGCTCAGTCGCAACGCGCCCGGCACAGCCTTCGTCCAGGCGCAGGCGGGTATGTTGCAGCGCGCTGGAACGAAAACCGCGTCCCGCCGCGTAATGAAGTTCCTGGGCGGCTGGTTCGTAAAGCAGGATGTCGGCCGCGTCCACTTGCAGTTGGGGCAGGAGGTTTTCGAGGATCAGGTTCAGGGTGAGGCTCAGTTCCGTGCGTTGGATGATGGCGGTGTCAATGG
>DYKX01000298.1 GCA_020722375.1 Anaerolinea thermophila | reverse complement strand
CGTATGCGACGAGGTGCAGCATGTTCTTGTATTTTTCCTTGCTGGGATCAAATTCGTAGGTGATCAGCCCCGGATAGTATCGGTTGTAGTCGTCAATTTGTTCTTCAAAAAGATTAGGTTGTGAATTTTCGGGGTGTTCCGACAGATCACGGCATCTTGAAGAAGTCCCAGTCATCCCTTCCCTCCATGGCCTTTATGAAGCTGAGGACAGCGTTGTCAATGACCTGCCTGAAGTCCATGTGCGGGCCGCCTCCTGCGGGGGTGAACTTCCTGGTCATGGTCTGTTCGTATTCGAAGAAGAACTCCTTCCTGCTGTCTGCTTTCATATATGTTCCGCCGTCATCGGCGTGGAACTCGAAGTCATCCTTTCCCAATATCTGATGGTTCAGGAGATGGAGGACGAGCATGTCGCATAGAGGGGCACGGAGTGGTTCGAGGATGTCGAGGCTGAGGGAGGGCCTTCCGTGCGATATTTCATGCAGGCATCCGATGCACGAGTCCAGGCCATGTGAACGCACGGCTCCGTCAATCTCGCCAAGCACTATGGTGTATGTCCAGGAGAGGAGGGCGTTTGCCTCGTCCTTCGGGGGACGTCTGTTCCTGCCCTTGAAGGGGATGTCTTCCGGGAATGATGATGAAAGGCGGGCGAAGTAAATCGCGGATGCCAGGCCTTCGTATCCGCGCAGTTCATCAAGATTCCTGCATTCGGTGCATTTGGCGGCCAGATGTTCGAGCCGTGCGGTCGCCTCGACATGCTCCTTCTCGTCGGACAGCTTCCTATTGGCTGCAAGCCGTTGGAGGACGCGCCGTGAGTTCATTGTCTTGGCGAAGAGCAGCTTCGAGGCGACTTTCAATGCGAATCCCGCGTTTCTGGCGAGCTCGTATTGCCGTATGCGCCTCTCCGCGTTCATGTTGTTGTCCGGAGTGAGCGAACCGAGCCATCGCCCGCGTGAACTCACGAAGAAGGCCGGAATTCCGTCTTTCATCAGGCGCTGCAGGACCGGGATGCTTATGTTTGGCCTGCCGCATACGACTACGCGCTCGACATCGTATAGCGGAACCATGAGGCGGGTCTTGTCCTTTAGAGGCGAGTCCTCGTTGCGCCTGACGAGCTCCAGGTGGCGCGACTCGATGTTCACGCAGACGGTGTCCGAACTGACCACGAGAGATGGCATGGTTCAACCTAAATTAAGCAGTTGGCCGCATTTGCCGCAGATACGAGGCGGCAAGATGAAGCTGTAGTAACTACTGCAAGCCGCAGCTAACGAAGTAGATGTGGCAAATGCGGCCAACCCAGACGGGCAATTTGGGGTCACACTCTTGCTATTGCTGTAGTATCTCCTCGACATCAGAC
>DYKX01000005.1:27297-43357 GCA_020722375.1 Anaerolinea thermophila | reverse complement strand
GGCTCAGAAAAAGTCAACTCGACTATGTTAAATTACTTTTCAAACGCACCACTAGTTGTACAAAACGCAGCCTACAGAGTGTAAACTACTAAAAATCAAGGCTTGAGTATCTAAAGGCTAACACAAATTGAATGAATTGTATGACCAACACTGATATTGGTATTACCATGAAAAGGATTACTCCCAAAAACAATAACAACAATTGCATTGTCGGAGGTAAAGTGTCCGCAGTATATATTCCTTGCGAGTTAAACCAACTACCTATGAACTCTCCGAAAACTGAAATGATTCCATAAATAGCCGCTACAACAAATGGATAAAGCGCCATACCAATCCACAGAATTGCTTTTGTAAACATTTTCCTTTCAAGGAGACGTTTTGCAATTCTGAAAATATTTATCCAAACAAAAACGGCAAGCAGAGGTATCAACAAAACTAGTAACAGTATAGCGGCTCCAGAACCGCACCCTGATGCCTCTGTAAAATAACCCACATAGTTTCCCCAACTGTCAAATACAGGAATTCGATTGCTCATTATGTTCTCCAAATAAACAAAACCCTGTATGTACGCTCTAACCTTGATTCTCTCTATGTGACTTTCATTTTTTTACAGTATAGTCTCAATTTCTCCTGAAATCAACAACTCTCGCGCACAGCCTTGCGGATCTCCAATTCCCAATCTGGTAGGTTGAGCCTGTCGAAACCCTGACCTGGAAAGAGTTTGGCTTTGTCGAACCATGCGTCCAAACCGTCTTTGGTGAGGCGGGAGTAGAGTGCGTGGACGGGGTCACGGTCCGCGTGGGCATGGCAGAGGAAGATGCGGAGGGGGCGACCAGCGGATGACATAGCGGATAAGCGGATTCTGCACGCGGGCGGCGGCTTGCGCGTCTTTGGTGAGGCGGGACGCTTTGCGGAGTGCGCGGATGGGGTCACGGCCTGTGCCACGAAGTGGTATCCGCGTGGGCGTGGCAGAGAAAGACGTGGAGGGGGCGGTCAGCGGATGGCATAGCGGATAAGCGGATTCTGCACGCGGGCGGCGGCTTGCGCGTCTTTGGTGAGGCGGGACGCTTTGCGGAGTGCGCGGATGGGGTCACGGCCTGTGCCACGAAGTGGTATCCGCGTGGGCGTGGCAGAGGAAGACGTGGAGGGGGCGGTCAGCGGATGGCATAGCGGATGAACGGATTCTGCGCGCGGGTGGTGGCTTGCGCGGCTTTGGTGAGATGGGAGTGGAGTGCACGGACGGGGTCACGGCCTGTGCCACGAAGTGGTATCTGCGCGGGCGTGGCAGAGGAAGACTTTGAGGGGGCGACCAGCGGATGGGGAAGCGGATAAGCGGATTCTGTGTCCGCGATGAGGATGAAAAACGACGCGTCCATTTGAGAGACACGTCGTTTCGATTATGCTACCTGATAGGTCTGTCCCAGCAAAAGGAAACCAGCGACATCTTCGTTCGCCAGTTTCTGGCGGATCTGCTCGAAGCGGCGGACAGTCTCTTCGGGATAGAGTCTCTCGCCGCATTGCAAGCACACTTCGGCGGTCACTTTCAAGACAGCCGTATTCACGCCACCTTTGAGCAGTTTTTCCACTTCTTTTTCAACCAGTTCCCCGCCGCAGACGGGGCATTTATCAAAGGGTTTCATTACTTTCTCCTTTCGCGCCAGTTGATCCAGCGATTTGGGTCAGGACGATAAACGGTAATCAACACAGCCCATTTTGTCTTGTCATTGAACGCCCAAACGCTGTGGATCGGCTCACCTTCAAAGTTTTTTCCGTAGATCAAGCAACTCGGATAAGGCTTGTCGGTTGGATAATCTTCAATCACTTCGCCCTGCAATACGCTAAAGAATATCTCATCGAACGTGAGATAGTCTGCCTGCGCTTCCTCGTCCGCGTGGTCAGTGATGCGTATACGTTTTTCTTGGATGGCGGAGACGATGTCTTGGATGTTCATAATTGATGAAGGCGATTATACCCACTTTTGACGGTTGCTCATCTTTCGTTCACAGCCTTGCGGATCTCCAATTCCAAATCCTGACCTGGGAGGAGTTTGGCTTTGTCGAGCCACGCGTCCACGCCGTCTTTGGTGAGACGGGTGTATAGTGCGCGGACGCGGTCACAGTCCGCGTGGGCGTGGCATAAAAATACCTTCAAAGGTCGCTTCGGTTCACCCATTTTCTTCCCTGTCACGATAACTCGATAATGTGGCTTCGTAGCCAACCTGTGAACGCGTCACGGTCTATTTTCCCAGAAAGCAACGCCGAGGATAATTTCCACTTGCTCGTCCACGCTGGCGGAAATCTCGTAGCCGTTGAACATGAGAAAAGATTCCATTGCGGCGTGACCTGCGCGTTTGTTCCCGTCAACGAACGGATGATTTTGAATCAAAGAGAATCCGAGAGCCGAGGCTTTTTCTACAATTGTCGGATAAAGTTCTTCATCGTTAAAGATCATGCGCGGTTGGGCAACTGCCGATTCCAACGCGCCGAGATCGAGAATTCCCACCGAGCCACCCGATTGCTTCATCACGCGGCTGTAAATTTCCATCACTTCTCCCACCGTCAAGTAACGCATTTATGCCAGCCGTTTGTACAGGTCCGCGTTTTTACTCAAAACACGTTCGATTATTTTTTGAAAATCATCCAGCGGACGGGTCAGCAATTCTTCGAGACTGGCGCGCACCAATTCTTCGGGCGCAACACGGAAACGCTCGGCGATTTTCTTGAGTTCCTTCACTCGCTCATCGGGGAGGGTAATGGTAAATGTGGTCATGGCTACCTGCTTTCGCTGATGTACAAATTATACCTTGTCCAGTCACTCGTCAATGCCGTCTTTAGCGAGACGGGCCCTGCGGGAGTGCGCGGACGGGGTCACGGTCCGCGCGGGCGTGGGTGAGCGGGATTGAAATCCCCTGCTCAGTTCGTGAAAGCCCCTTCGGACTCATTCCCAGCCCGCAGGGCTTCCATGCGCTGAGGCGGGGATTTCCAATCCCCCGCCGAGTCAGCCATGCAGCCACGCCGTCATTGGTGAGGCGGGTCCCTGCGGGAGTGCGTGGACGGGGCCACGGTCCGCGCGGGTGTCCTGCAAGGGGATGATGTGGCAGAGGAAGACTTTGAGGGGGTGACCAGCGGATGACATAGCGGATAAGCGGATTCTATGCGCGGGCGGTGGCTTGCGCGGCTTTGGTGAGGTGGGGACTACGGGAGTGCGCGGACGGCGTCACGGTCCGCGTGGGCGTGGCAGAGGAAGACTTTGAGAGGGCGGTTATTTATAAAGGGTGAAAGATGAAATATGAAGGATGAAAAACGACGCGCCAATGAGGGACGCGTCGTTTTGGGCTATTTCTTCGTTTTGTATTTTCCACGCTTCTCGCGAACAGCAATAGCGACAGATGATTGGATTGGATATTCAACTTGCCTGCTTTCGACGGATAGCATTGCATTCGCCTTCTTCTGCATTTTTCTGGCGCGTTCGCGATAAAAAGCCATCCGCTCCGCGTGGGATTTACCCGCCAGGCGCTTGGCGTGGTTATCGCGGATTTTTCGGGTCATTTCAATTGTATTAATCGTGTTCGTGTCCATACTTGGTCACCTCGCGGGGACTGAAAATCTGTAAAGGTTTGTATCCGAATTCGATATTGACGGCATTGAACAGGCGGATCTTGTCGAAGTGGACAATATGCTTGAAATTCCAACTCACCAGCAAGTCCGCTTGGGCAACGGTAGCAAGCGCGATGTGCAAACCATCGTCATAGAAATTGGCTGAAAGGATGCCGCGCTTTTGATATTCGTCAGCGAGTTCCAACGCGTTTTCTGAAACAGAGAGAATATCGGCGTTCAACGCGACCAATTCCACGTAAACGTTTTGCACATTTTCAGGCGCTTCTTCGATTTCAGCGGCAATGACTTCTGAGAGCAATGGCTGAAAAATACCGTTGCGGAAATCCGCGATCAGTCCATTTGACCATTCGGCAAATTCAAGGTCAAAACAGCCGCCGATTACAGAAGTATCAATGTAGATGCGTTGAATCTTCATATTTCAATTATACCTTCTCCGTGAGTCTGTGCGGATTTCCAACCCCCTATTCAGAAAAACCCCATCCCTTCTATGCTAAAATCCAAGCGACCATCAGACTATCAGACCAGAAGACTACCAGACCAATGACCATCGAATCCTTCTTCTCCCCTCGCGGCGTCGCCATCGTCGGCGCGTCCACAGACCCGATGAAACTCGGCTACGGCGTAGCGCGCAACCTGATCCAGAGTCAGTACAAGGGCGCGGTGCATCTCGTCAACCCCAAGGGCGGGACGATCATGGGACGCGCCGTCTCGACTTCGATCGCCGAAGTTCCCGACCCCGTGGACCTGGCCGTGCTGATCGTCCCTGCCGCGGCCATGCCGTCCGCGCTGGCGGATTGCGGCGCGCGCGGCATCCGTGCCGCGATCATCATGGCGGGCGGATTCCGCGAGATCGGTCCCGCGGGCGCGGCGCTCGAGGATGAAGTCCTCAGGATTGCGCGTGCGAATGGAATCCGCATCCTCGGCCCGAACTGCATCGGACTGCTCGACACGCACTATCCGCTCGACACGACGTTCCTGCCGCCGCCGCTTCCCGCGCGTGGCGACATCGGGTTCCTGTCCCATTCGGGCGCGTTCTGCGCCGCGATCATTGACTGGTCGCGCCAGCAGGGATTCTCGTTCTCGCGCCTCGTCAGCCTCGGCAACCAGACCGACATCACCGAAACCGACCTGCTCGCGCTGATGGCCGCCGACGAACACACGCGCGTCCTTGCCATGTACATCGAGTCCCTGCCCGATGGCAAGCGTTTCATCGAAGAGGCGCGCAAGGTGACGAAACAAAAGCCCATCGTCGCGCTCAAGGTCGGGCGCTCCGCCAGCGGTCAGCGCGCCGCCGCCTCGCACACGGGCGCACTGGCAGGCGCGGACGAGGCCTACGCCTCCGCGTTCCGCAAATCGGGCGTCCTGCGCGCCGATAGCGCCGAGCAACTTTTCGAGTGGTCGCGCGCCCTCGCCTGGCTGCCCCTCCCCACAGGCAGACGCATGGCCGTGCTCACCAACGCAGGCGGACCTGGCGTCATGTCGGCGGATTTCATCGAAAGCCACGGCATGAGCCTTGCAGAAATCTCCAACGAAACCCGCGAAAAATTGCGCGCCATCCTGCCTCCCGCGGCCAGCCTGATGAACCCCATAGACATGCTCTCGAACGCCTCGCCGCACGAATACGCCACCAGCCTCCAAATTCTGCTCGACGACCCCAGCGTGGACGGCGTTCTCCTCGTCCTGCCGCCGCCGCCAATGTACTCCACCGAATCCGTGGCGGATGCGCTCATCCCCATCATCTCGAATTCCAAAAAGCCCGTCACCGTTGCGCTGATGGGCAGCAACCTCGTCCGCGAGGCCTGGCGGCGTTTCAACGCGGCGCGCATCCCCACCTACGATTTCCCCGAACGCGCCGCCTCGGCCCTCTCCTGCCTCGTGCACCGCGCCGAATATTTGCGCGAACTCGAATCGGACTCGACTCCCGCCTCGACTCTCGACCACGCCGCGATTCATTCCCTGCTCGACGGGAAACCCGCCTCCTGGCTGGACCCCGAAGCGGCCGACCGTTTACTGACGGCCGCGCGCATCCCGACCGCGCCCGTCAAACTGGCGCGCACTGCGGACGAGGCCGCCTCGCTCGCGCGTGAACTGGGCTTCCCCCTCGTCCTGAAAATCGCCAGCCCCGACATCCTCCACAAATCGGACGTGGGCGGAATCTTCCTCGGCTTGAAATCCGCCGAAGAGGTCAGCGAGTCCTTTGATCTGGCTACACGCAGAGCGAAAGAGGCCAAACCGTCCGCGCGCATCGAAGGCTGTCACCTTCAGCGGATGATCGGCTCGGGACAGGAGGTCATCCTCGGGTCCACGCGTGACGCGCAGTTCGGTCCGCTCATCATGTTCGGCTCGGGCGGCATTGATGTCGAAGGGCTGAAAGATGTCGCCTTCCACCTCGCCCCGCTCACGGTCCGCGAAGCCGACGCGCTGATAGACAGCGTCTGGGCGGGACGAAAACTCGCGGGCTGGCGCTCCATCCCGCCTGCGGACCGCGCCGCCGTCCGTGAGGCAGTGATGAACCTCTCTGAGTTGGTCTACCATCATCCCGAAATCGCCGAGATCGAGATCAATCCCCTGCGTGTGCTGGAAAAAGGCGCGGTGGCCGTGGATGTGAGAATCAGGGTTGATAAAGTAAAATAGATGCGGCAGGTAAAAATGGCGACTAAATATAAACAGACGAGCGCAAAACCCAAAAAACGCGTGAAGGATGTGACGGGAACGTACGCCGTAACGCACCCGCAAATCGTGGACGCGATATTTGACGGCAAGGTATTTTTACCTGCCACCCCGCTTTCGTTGAAGCCCAACACGCGTGTACGAATCACCATAGAACCTGTAAAAAAGAAGCGCGGAAAAACAAAATCCTTTCTGGACGTTCTTGAATCGGCCAGGTTGAAAGGCCCAAAGGATTTTTCCGAAAATCTGGATGATTATCTCTACCGAGGTAAACCCATTGAATAATCAGGTTTTTCTCGACACGGCATTTGTGATCGCATCTGCCGTTGAAACCGATGCCTTTCATAAAAGAGCAATCGAACTACTGAGAGAAATCAGGGCAGAGGGGATTCGAATGATCACGACCCACGCCATCGTTCTTGAAATTGGAAATGCGCTGGCCTCGCCACGATATCGTAAACTGGCAATTGATACCCTGGATTCCATGCAGGCTGACGATAAAGTTACGATTTTCCCTCTCACTGAAGATTTACTCGAAGAAGGTTATAAACTTTTCCGCACCCGTATGGACAAAGATTGGGGACTCGTTGACTGCATCTCCTTTGTTGTCATGAAACAATTTGGCGTCGCTGAGGCGCTGACGACAGACCTGCATTTTCAACAGGCGGGATACGCTCCCCTTCTCCGTTAATGCAACTCCATCATGCCCTCCGCTTGCATGTTGCTCATCCCATCGGACAAAGTATCGCCTTCGTCGGCGCGGGAGGGAAGACGACCGCCATATTCCAGTTGGCGCGGGAACTGGGGACGAAGGCCATCGTTACAGCCACTTCACATCTCGGCGTGTGGCAAATTTCGCTGGCAGACCGTCACGTCGTGGTTGAATCGCCGCAGGACATTGGGGAAATTGAGGCAGGCATTACCCTCGTCACTGGCGGGGTCGAGGGGGAACGGACACAGCCCGTAGATCCAGACGTCCTAAACAATTTACGCGAAAAAGCCAAACGGGACGGCATTCCCCTGCTCATCGAAGCGGACGGGGCGCGTCAGAAGCCGCTCAAAGCGCCCGCCGCACACGAACCGCCCATCCCCGATTTTGTGGAGACGGTCATCGTGATGGCGGGACTCGGCGGGTTGGGGAAACCCATCTCGGAGACGGTGTTTCGAGAGGAAGAGTTCAAAAGAATCAGCGAATCAGCAAGCCAACGAGTCACGGCGGAGATGGTGGTGAAGGCGTTGACGCATCCCGAGGGAGGGTTGAAGAATATTCCACAAGGAGCGCGGCGCGTGGCCTTGCTCAACCAGGCAGAGACGCCCGAAATGCAATCCATCGGCGGGAAGATGGCGCGTGAATTGCTCGGACAGTTTGATTCGGTTCTGGTCGGTTCGCTCCAGCAAAACAATTTCCAGACCTTCGAGCGCGCAGCGGGAATCATTTTGGCGGCGGGAGCATCCAAACGATTTGGCACGCCCAAGCAATTGTTGAATTGGAAGGGCAAACCGTTCGTGAGACAGGCGGCAGAGACCGCGCTCGGCGCGGGATTGCAGCCCGTGGTGATCGTCACTGGCGCGGACGCGGAAAAAGTGGAGAACGCGTTAGCAGGCCTGGATGTGACCATCGTCCGCAACGAGAATTGGCAGAGCGGACAGGCGAGTTCGATTGTGGCTGGAGTCAAATCGTTGCCGCGAAATACTGGCGCGAGTTTCTTCCTATTAGCCGACCAGCCACAAATTGGAAGCGATGTCATTCAAGCCTTGAAAGAAGTCCACGCGCAGAGCCTGCCGCCCATCCTCGCGCCGCTGGTGCTGGAAGAGAGACGCGCCAACCCCGTGCTGTTCGACCGCGTCACCTTCTCCGACCTGCTGGCGTTGACAGGTGACGTGGGCGGGCGCGCCATCTTCGGCAAACACAAAGTGGAATATCTCCCCTGGCACGATGACGCCCTGCTGTTGGATGTGGATACGCCAGAAGATTATGAAAGATTGAAAAACTTATGATTACCGCCATTGTCCTCGCCGCGGGCCAATCGAAACGGATGGGTCAACCCAAGATGCTCCTGCCGTGGGGAGAGACGTCCGTGCTGGGACAGGTCATCGAGACGGTGCAGCGCGCGGGAGTGGAACATATTCTCGTTGTGACGGGAGGGGCGCGGGTGCAGGTGGAGGAGATCGTCAGGCGGTACGCGGAAGGCGGAAGGCAGGATGCAATAAGCAGTAGGCACAATGCAGATTATTCGAAGGGGGAGATGCTTTCGTCGTTGCAGGCAGGATTGAGGGCGTTAATTCAGCCCCCTTCGTCACTGCGTGACACCTCCCCCATTTTCAAAGAAAATGGGGGAGGAAGGGAGGGGGCCGCGGCGCTCATTTGTCTCGGCGACCAGCCACAGGTCCAGGAAGGAAGCGTACGGGCGGTGGTGGAGGCATTCGAGGCAGGCGGGTCCAATCTGGTCGTCCCCAGTTACCAGATGCGGCGCGGACATCCGTGGCTGGTGGCGCGTCCGCTTTGGGATGAGATTCTGGCGATGAGTCCCGATAAATCGCCGCGCGAGTTTTTGAACCGTCACGCGGGAGAGATCCAATACGTCAACGTGGATACGCCATCCATTCTGGCGGACCTCGATACGTATGAAGAGTACTTGAAATCGCGCCCATAACATGCTATTGTAGTAGTGACAAAGGAGGCCCGACATGTCTGACCTGACTTTGATCGCTGAGCGCATTCACGAAACCATGGAAGCGCTGGAACGGACGCAGGAGACGGGGAACGGCCTGCGCGAGCGCGTCACACGTGAAAATTACGCCGCCTTTCGAATCCAGATGAATGAACTTTACGAACGCCTGCGCAAACTGAATGCCATGCTCCTGCACGAAGATGAGATGGCCCTCGACGAATTGGCCGACGCGCTCAACCGTTCCTTCGATAAACCAGCCGCCGAATATCGCCACGCCAGCGGACATGGATAGTTGCAGGACATTTTGCCAATTTGTCCTGCAAACATGATACACTCGCCAAAACTTTTTGGAGGAGGAGAATTGGCGAGATGAAATACTACATCATCGTGAATCCGACATCGGGACGCGGCAACGCGGGAAAGGCCATTCCACAGATCGAGGAACTGCTCCGCTCGTTCAAACTTGACTTTGAACTGGTCCAGACCGAACGACCGTGGCACGCGGCTGACCTGGCCGAGGCGGCGGCGCGTGCAGGCTTCGACGTGGTCGCCACCGCCAGCGGCGACGGGACCGCCAACGAGGCGCTCAACGGGTTGATGCGCGCTCGCACGGCTGGACACAACCACACCGCCTTCAGCATCCTGCCTGTCGGCACGGGCAACGACATGAACTTTGGGCTGGCCCGTCATCATGGATTGGAAGATGGCATCCGCGCGCTGGCGGAAAATCGCCGCCGCAAAATTGACGTGGGACTCATCCGCGGAGGCGATTATCCCGATGGGCGTTACTTTGCCAACGGCGTGGGAATCGGCTTCGATGCCGTGGTCGGATTCGAGGCGGTCAAGATCCGCTGGGCAACGGGACTGGTCCCCTATCTGATCGCGGTCATCCGCACAGTGCTCTACTATTTCAATGCCCCGAAGGTGGAAATTGCGCTGGACAGTGAGACTTTTACCCAGCGTTCGCTGATGACCTCCATTATGAACGGACGGCGCATGGGCGGCGGTTTTATGATGGCCCCCGAGAGCGCGCCCGATGATGGCTGGCTCGATCTGTGCATCGCTTCCGAGGCCTCGCGCCTGCGGTTGTTCCAACTCATCCCCTACTTTCTCAAAGGCACGCAAGCCACCCAACCCGAAATAAAAATGAAGCGCTCCAAAACCGTGAAGGTGCGCGCACTGGACGGGGCCCTGCCCGCCCACGCGGATGGCGAAACCATGTGCTACGCGGGACAATCGCTGGAGATCGAACTCATCCCGTCCGCGCTGGAATTTGTGACGCTGGAAACCTCTTCATGATTGCCGTTGCCCGCTCCATTCGCGCGCAGTTCGTAAACGTCTGGCCCGTCCGCTGGTTCGTATTCATCGTCATCAAGATCGGGCTGTCCATCCTCTGCCGCGTGGACGCGGCGGACCTGTCGAAGGTCCCTGCGCGCGGCCCGTTGATTGTCATCTCCAACCACACGGGTTCCCTGGAAGTGCCCATGCTCTTCGCCTGGCTCCAGCCGCGTCCCGTCACGGGTTGGGCCAAAGTGGAAACGTGGGACAACGCCTTCATGGGCTGGCTGTTCGACTTGTGGGGAGCCATCCCCGTCCGCCGCGGCGAAGTGGATATGTCCGCGCTGCATTCCGCGCTGGACAAATTGGCACAGGGGTATATCTTTGGCGTCGCGCCCGAAGGCACGCGCAACAAGACAGGCAAACTCCTGCGCGCCCACCCTGGCGCGGTGACACTGGCCTTCCGAAGCAGCGCACCCATCCTGCCCATTGCGCATTGGGGCGGGGAGAAATTCCTGTCCAATATCAAACGCCTCCGCCGCACCGATTTCTCGATGCGGGTGGGCAGACCATTCACCATCAATACCCAGGGGGAACGAATCGCGCGCGAACAGCGTCAGCAGGTTGTGGACGAGATGATGTACCAACTGGCCGCTCTTCTGCCCGAGGAATACCGCGGTGAATACAGCGACATGTCCAGGGCAACGACCAAATATTTGAAATTCAAGTAGCGCAAATTGGCAATTTGCGCAACAGGAGGCAAAGATGAATACCCCCACCAACACCTATCAAAAATTAGACCGCGCCGCGCTGTGGCTCCTCGTGGGCGAATTCGGCGGCGCCGCGCTTCTGCTGGCGCTCCTGATTTTGATGGTCATTGGCAACCTGATCTCCCCCCGCGCGTTCGACCTGGATTACGGCACTGGGGAAATTATCACCATCATCATCGCGCTGATTTATGGACTGGCCTACCTCGGCAACCTTGTCATCGGAATCGTGGGACTTTACCTCTATGCCAGCGAAAAACGCGAGGGCTACCCCGGAACGGGACACCTCGTCAATTGGACACTTCTGTCCGCCACACTGGCGGTCATCCTGGCGCTGATCGCGGCGCTATTTTCCTCGATGTAAAACCCCGTCATTGCGAGACGCTGAAAGCGTCGAAGCAATCCCCTCCAGATCAGGAGACTGATTCGCTCTGCTCGCAGCGATGGATTTAAATGTTTGCAATAGAGTAAAACCTCAGAACGTTCGCATCCTGCCCAACGCGGCGGTTGCATGGGGGAATGTCTTGATGGAATTTTCAGACTATACCACCTTTGGTACAATGGGAGCAGTATTTCCCCCAAGAGGCAACTATGACAACCGACCTTCAGACTCGTGCCATCAACACCTTGCGATTTCTCTCCGCCGATGGCGTCCAGCAGGCCAATTCGGGTCACCCCGGACTTCCGATGGGCGCGGCCGCAATGGCCTTTACCATCTGGACGCGCCACCTGCGTCACAACCCCCGCGACCCCAGGTGGATGGGACGCGACCGCTTCCTCCTTTCGGGCGGACACGGCTCGATGCTGCTCTACTCGCTGTTACATCTCACTGGCTACGATCTCTCGCTCGATGAACTGAAAAACTTCCGCCAGTGGGGAAGCAAAACCCCCGGTCACCCCGAATATGGCGTGACCGCAGGCGTGGAAATGACCACCGGTCCCCTCGGGCAGGGATTCGCCACAGGCGTGGGCATGGCAATGGCAGCCACCCATCTGGCGGCTGTTTACTCGCCCGAACTGTTCGATAACTACATCTATGCCATCGTCACAGACGGCGATCTGATGGAGGGCGTCGCGTCCGAAGCCGCCTCGCTCGCGGGACACTTGCAATTGGGGAAACTCATCTACCTGTACGATGACAATCACATCTCGATTGACGGTCTCACTGATTTGGCCTTCACCGAAGACCGCGCCAGGCGGTTCGAGGCCTACGGCTGGCACGTCCAAAAAGTGGACGACGGCAACAACGTGGAGGCGATCGATTCCGCCATCATGTCCGCCAAATATGACCCGCGCCCGTCCATCATCATGTGCCGCACCATCATCGGGTTTGGCGCGCCGAAGAAACAGGGCACGTCCAAAGTCCACGGGGAACCGCTGGGGGACGAGGAACTGAACGCCGCCAAGGAAAATCTCCGCTGGCCGAAGGCGCCGCGTTTCTACATCCCCGACGACGTGCTGGATTTCTATCGCGAGGCCGTGGATCGCGGTCAACAGGCCGAAAACGCGTGGAAACAGAAATTCGCCGAATACAAAAAATCCAATCCCGAAAAAGGCACGGAACTGGAGCGTCGGCTGGCTGGCAAACTTCCCAAAGGCTGGGAGAAGGCGCTGCCCGTCTTCCCCGCGGACGCGAAAGGCATGGCGACGCGCGCCGCTTCGGGTAAGGTCATCAACGCGCTGGCGCCCATCCTGCCCGAACTGATCGGCGGCTCGGCAGACCTGACTCCTTCGAACAACACCAAAATTGACAACGTCCCCGATTTCCAAAAAGAGACTCCGCACGGACGCAACTTCCACTTTGGCGTGCGTGAACATGCCATGGGCGCGGCGCTTAACGGCATGGCGCTCTTCGGCGGGCTGATTCCCTACGGTGGGACGTTCCTCGTCTTCTCGGATTACAACCGCCCCGCCATCCGCATCGCGGCGCTGTCGCACATCCCGTCCATTTTCATCTTTACACACGACTCGATTGGATTGGGCGAAGACGGTCCAACTCATCAGCCGGTGGAGCATCTCGCCGCGCTGCGCGCCATCCCGAACCTGACGGTGATCCGCCCTGCGGACGCGAACGAGACCGCCCAGGCCTGGAAGGCCGCGCTCGAAAATTGCCATGGACCCACCGTCCTGGCGTTGACGCGTCAAGCCGTGCCAACTTTTGCTGTAGGACAAATTGCCAATTTGTCCAAGGGCGCGTACGTGCTGGCAACCCTCGGCAGGAAAATTCCCGATGTGATCCTGATGGCTTCCGGCTCGGAAGTGAGCCTCGTCATGGAGGCGGCGAAGAAACTCCACGAGCAGGGACATAACGTGCGCGTGGTATCCGTCCCGAGTTGGGAGTTGTTCGAGAAACAGGACGCGGCTTATCGTGAGTCCGTGTTGCCGAAAAAGGTCGCGGCGAGAGTCGCCGTCGAAGCGGGAGTCGGCATGGGGTGGGAACGATTCGTCGGCTCGGGAGGAAAGGTCATCTCCATCGAGCGGTTCGGCGCGTCGGCCCCGTACAAAGTCATCTACGAGAAGTTGGGACTCACTGTCGAAAACATCATCGCACAGGCAAAGTCCATCATGCCAAAGAAAACCGCGAAGCCGAAGAGCAGGATTAAAAAGGCCGCGGCCAAAAAGACAACGAAACGGAAATGACACGATGAAAATCGCCGTTGCATGTGACCACGGGGGCTTCCCGCTGAAAGAGACGATTCTCGCGGCGGTGCGCGCCGCGGGACACGAGCCGATCGACCTTGGCACAAACAGCGCCGAGCCTGTGGACTTCCCCGATTTCGCGGAAAAACTCGGCCGCGCCATCCAGAAGGGCGAAGCCGAGCGCGGAATTTTGGTCTGCGGATCGGGCGTGGGCGCGTGCATCGCCGCCAACAAAATGAAAGGCGTGTGGGCGGCGATCTGTCACGATACGTATTCCGCCGCGCAGGGCGTGGAGCACGACAATATGAATGTTCTCTGTCTCGGCGGCCGCGTGATCGGTGTGGAACTTGCGTCCAGTCTGGTCAAAGCATTTCTCGGCGCGCGTTATCTAGGGAACGATACGGGCGGAGAACGTTTTGCTCGGCGTGTGGGAAAAATCAGCGCACTCGAAAAAAAGACCTGATCTTGGAACGCGAATAGCGCGAACTTTGCGAATAAAAACTCCCGTGTCATTCGCTCATTCGTGACATTCGCGTTGAATTTTGAACGATAGATAAAAGTTACAAGGATCCTTGTCACTCATGAATCCCATCCCTAAACTCACCTCCCTCGGCCAGTCCCTCTGGTACGACAACATCCAGAGAAAACTTCTCGAAAACGGCGAACTCAAAGCCATGATCGAGCGCGGCGAAATTCGCGGCGTCACGTCCAACCCGACCATTTTCAACAACGCCATCGCCAAGACGAACGATTACGATTCCGCGCTGATTCCCCTCGCCTGGGCGGGCTGGGACGCGGAGAAGATCTTCTGGCAACTCGCGGTCGAAGATATTCAAGAAGCCTGCGACCTGTTCCTGCCGCTTTACGAAGAAACGGACGGCGGCGACGGATTCGTCAGTCTCGAAGTCAGCCCGTATCTCGCCAACGATACCGAGGCCACCATCACACAGGCAAAACAACTCTGGGAACGCGTCGGCAAGCCCAACCTGATGATCAAGATCCCCGCCACGCCCGAGGGCATCCCCGCCGTACGCGCCGTCATCGCCGCGGGAGTCAACGTCAACGTCACGCTCATCTTCTCGCTGGAGCGTTACGCCGAAGTGATGATCGCCTACCTTGACGGCCTCGAAGACCGCCTGACCGCGGGACAGCCGATTGACCACGTCGCCTCGGTCGCCTCGTTCTTCGTCTCGCGCGTCGATTCCAAGATCGACCCCAAACTGCCCGAGGGCGCGCCCCTGCGCGGCAAGGCCGCCGTCGCCAACGCGAAACTCGCCTACGAGGCGTTCAGCGCGGTCTTCACCACGCATCGCTGGGAAAGTCTCAAACTCAAAGGCGCGCGCGTCCAGCGTCCGCTGTGGGCCTCCACGGGCACGAAAAACCCCGCCTACTCCGACACCCTCTACGTGGATACCCTCATCGGTCCCGAAACCGTCAACACCGTCCCGCCTGCCACGCTTAACGCCTTCCGCGATCACGGCGCGGCCGAGGTCACGCTCACCCGCGACCTCGACGAGGCGCGCAGTGTCTTCGCCCAACTCAAGACCCTCGGCATTTCGATGGATGATGTGACCCGCGAACTGGAAGAAGAGGGAGTCAAAGCCTTCGCCGACGCGTTTACGCAACTGCTTGCCGCGGTGGATGCCCGACGGAAGACCGCCGCGTCCTCTCTTGGACCCATAGCGGACTCTGCCTCCAAACTTTTATCCTCGCCCAAACTGGATTCCGTCCCCGCGCGCATCTGGAAGCGCGATCCCACCCTCTGGGCGGACGATGCCGACGGTCAACGCGAAGCCGCCAACCGCCTCGGCTGGCTTGATTCTCCCGAGAAAGCCCGCGCGCGGATTCCCCTCTACCAATCCCTTGCGGAAGAAATCCACAAGGAGGGCATTGACCGCGTCCTCGTGCTGGGCATGGGCGGTTCCTCGTTGACAGCCGAAGCGCTGAGTTCCCTGCAAACGAGCGCAAAGGAGGCCGCTCCGCTGTCATTGGCGATCCTCGATTCGACCGACCCGATTCAGGTAAAACAGGCCGCCGTCAATTTTCCGCCCGAAAAATCTCTTTACATCGCCGCCAGCAAATCGGGCGGGACCACCGAAGTGATGGCCGCCTTCCATTACTTCTGGGAACTGAGCAAGGGAGACGGCTCGCGCTTCATCGCCATCACCGACCCAGCCACCGATCTCGAAACACTCGCACGCGAGCGCGGCTTCCGAAAAATCTTCTCCAGCGACGAATCCGTTGGCGGACGCTTCTCCGCGCTGACCGATTTCGGCCTCGTCCCCGCCGCGTTGCTCGGCATGGACTTACCCCGCCTGCTCGACCGCGCTGACTGGATGAAGCGCGAATGCTCGGAGCGCGGCTCGGAGCGCGGCTCGGAGCGCGGCTCGGAGCGCGGCTCGGAGCGCGGCTCGGA
>DYKX01000005.1:6723-27197 GCA_020722375.1 Anaerolinea thermophila | reverse complement strand
AGCGCGGCTCGGAGCGCGGCTCGGAGCGCGGCTCGGAGCGCGGCTCGGAGCGCGGACTTCAGTCCGCAAGTCTGCACCCCGTTGCCGCGCGCAACCCTGGCGTGGCGCTGGGAGCCATCCTGGCCGCGAGCGCGTCCGAAGGCCGCGACAAGCTGACAGTCCTGGCGGACGCGCCCCTGTCCGCTCTGGCAGGCTGGATCGAGCAGATCGTCGCCGAATCCAGCGGAAAGAACGGGAAAGGCATCCTGCCCGTGCCGCTCGAGCCGCTCGACGCGCCCGAAGTCTACGGGAATGACCGCCTGTTCGTCTATCTGCGACAAACGGGTGAATTGGACAATGGCATCGCCGCGCTTCAATATGCTGGCTTCCCCGTCATCCAATTACCAATTTCCAATTACCTTGATGCAGGCGCCGAATTTTTCCGCTGGATGATCGCGACCGCGACCGTCTGCCACCTGCTTGGCGTGAACGCCTTCGACCAGCCCGATGTGCAGGATAGCAAGACGCGCACGAAAAACAAACTTGCCGATTTCCAGAAGACGGGCAAACTCGCGGATGTGGATCTGGTGGACGCGTCCGACGCGAAATCGGCGCTGGAGAAATTCCTATCGGGGACGCGGGCGGGCGAGTTCGTGGCGATCAACGCCTACCTGCCGCGCAGCGCGGAGACGATCGAAGCCCTGCAACGGGCGCGCGTGGCGATTCGCGAAAAGACGAAATGCGCCGTCACCGCGGGATTCGGTCCGCGCTTCCAACACTCGACAGGACAGTTTCACAAAGGCGGGCCGAACAAGGGCTGGTTCATCCAGTTCGTGTACGACGCGAACGACGACATGGACATCCCCACGCAGGGCCTGACCTTCGGCACATTACTGCGCGCGCAGGCGCTGGGCGATTACGAGGCGCTGAAGGCCGCGGGACGACGCGTCTTGCGCGTCAAACTGGGCAGTGACAGTTTGCGCGATCTGGGCGAACTGGCCGAACTGGCCGCGATTCCTTCCGAATGAAACCGAAAGGCCGACCCATCTCACGCCGCGACTTTTTGAAACTGGCCGCATACACACTGGGACTTGGCTCGTTTGCCGTCACCGGCGGGATGGGGTATGTCACACAAATTGAGCCTGCCTGGCTGGAAGTGGTGCGCCTGTCGCTGAAACTGCCGCGGCTCGCCCCAGCCTTTTCAGGGTTTCGTCTCGCGCAAATCAGCGACATTCACATGGGCGGATGGATGAACCGCGCTCGGCTGGAAAAAGCCGTGCAGGTGATATCGAACGAGTCGCCCGATTTGGTCGCCATCACCGGGGATTTTTTGCTCAGCCACGGCTGGGACGAGGCGCGGGAACAGGCGCTGGAAGATGTGACCGCCGCCTTGAAACCTCTCGTGGAATCCTTCCCCTTCCTGATGGTGATGGGCAATCACGATTACTGGACAGATGCGAAAAGGATTCGCGAAAAATTGCATGGGGCGGGAATTCTCGAATTGTCGAATACCGTACACAGCCTTCGACGCGGGGACGCGGCCTTTCACATTTGCGGACTGGACGACGTGTATGAAAGGCGCGACGACCTGAATGGACTCCTCGCCCGCATCCCCTCCGACGGCGCGGCCATCCTGCTCTGCCACGAACCCGACTTCGCCGACACCAGCGCGGAAACAGGGCGATTCGACCTGCAAATTTCGGGACACACACATGGCGGACAAGTTGTCCTGCCATTCATCGGCCCCATCCACACACCCATGCACGGACACAAATATCCGCTGGGGTTGTACAAAGTAGGAGACATGCTCCAATACACCAATCGCGGCGTCGGAATGGCGCGCATCCCCGTCCGCTTCAACTGCCGCCCTGAGATCACGATCTTCACGTTTGAAACAGAGACCTGAAATGAACCAACTTGCCACTGGCAATTGCATCCCCTGCCGCGGTGGAGTCCCGCCATTAAACGACGCGGAGATTCGCGAATTGCATCCCCAAACTCCTGAGTGGAATATCGTGGAGCGGGATGGCATCCCGCTTCTTCAGCGCATTTTCAAATTCAAAAACTTCGCCGACGCGTTGGCCTTCACCAACAAAGTCGCGGCCCTCGCCGAGCAACAGGATCACCACCCGCGCCTCGTCACCGAGTGGGGACGTGTCACCGTCCAATGGTGGACGCACGTCATCCGCGGCCTGCATCGCAATGACTTCATCATGGCCGCGAAGACGGATGAACTTGCAGAATCTAACTGAATATCGGATCGCGGACTTCCAGTCCGCCTGGGCAAGCGGACTCAGCCAAAAGAGTGCCTACTCGTCCACTTCTGTTTTTGCGGGGGTTGTCCGCAGAATCCAATCCCAAAGTTTCAACGCCCACAATTGCTCGCCGAGCCACGAAACGACCGCGCGCTCGATGACGGCAAATCCGCTGGGACGCGGGGGCAGGTCCAGCGCGGGACGAAAATCCACGCTTCGCCCTCCGACGGTGAAGCGGGTTCGGTCTATTCGGCTGGACTCTCGCTGACGCGTCAACCACTCACGAACCCGCCCACGCTCGGACTCTGTCCACGAGGACGGCAGGTCGGAGGTAGCCTTGAAGCCGCAGATCTCCGTCAAATCCTGGAAGAGTTGACGCTGCTCATCAGTGAGTGATTTGCTTTCGTGGAAATAGGCCACGTCCGGGTCCACGTGGACGATGGATTTCAGCCACAAACGGTTGAGCGTGGTGCGGATGGCATTTTTCACGCCCGGCGTGGTCTGGTTGTAGAGCAGGTAACTATACATGCGGCTGTCCCACGAGTTGGCGACATCTGGACCGACGCGGATCGCGTCGCATAACCCCAAGGAGGGGATGATGGGTGAACCGCAAACGAGGAGGTACGCGTCCCCGGCTGCGCGGCGCATGATCTCGAGCGTGTGACGGTAAGCGGCCTCGCGGGGCATATCCACGTGACGTTTACCCGGCAGGCCGCTCGCGTAAAGGAAATCCAACTTGAGGTATTCGTATCCCCAGCCCACCACCGTGCGGATGACATTCTCCAGCCACTTCGCCGCTTCGGGATGGGTCGCGTCGAGGGCGTAGGTCATCCCCCCCCATTCAAATCCAGCCTGGACGGGTTTCCCGTCAAAGCCCTGCAAAACCCAGTCGGGGTGATCGCGGTAAACGCTCGACGTTTCGCCCACGCAAAGAGGCGCGAGCCACAAACCAGCCTTGCGTCCCGTGGCGCGGATGTCGGCCGCGATGCCGTCCATGCCGTTGGGGAATTTTTGGTTCGGAGTCCAGTCGCCGGGCGCGGCCTGCCAGCCATCGTCAATCTGCACCACATCAAAGGGCAGTTCGCCGAGGGATTTGAGAACGCCCTGGATTTTCTTTTCGTTGATCTCTTTGTAAAAACTGTACCACGAGCACCAGACGCGCGGCGCGGGTTTGGCTATTGCCCTGCCAAACCGTTCGCCGAGCAGACTGGCGTATTGTTCAAAAATTTCCAACTCGTTTCCGCTCGCTCCGCTCGCGATAAACCACTCGCCGCTCCCCGATTCATACCAGCCTTGTAACCGATTCCCGCGCAGAGACACGTGCGCCTCCAATCCCAGCGCGCCGAGGAAAACGATGTTTCCATCTTCCAATTCAACCGCGCCGAGCCATGAGCCGTTCGGATGCGGATGCTTTGCATATACAGGGTCGGTCTGACGCGAGTGGAAGATCTCTGGTTTCATCACGGGCAGTTCGCGGACCGGATCCGTCCACGCGGCGAGGGACCAGGATTGCCATCCGTGGCGGTAAAAAGCCCTGGGAGGCCGTGGCAGGCCCAAGGTCAGGGAAGAGGCGGGGACGATTTGCGAGGCGGGGGTCGAATCGGTGATGAGGATGTCCATGCGGGGAATTATCATGCGAGTCACTCAGTACCGCAAGATTCATCTTGCGCCCGGCAAGGGCAACATAAATGTTGCGGTACTATGGATTCTGTGGCATAATCCCGCCATTCAAACGCGTGGATGGGAACGAGTACATCAGCGGAACTGTCAGAGAGCCTGCGGTCGGTGCGAAGCAGGTCAGCGAAGCGGATGGAAAATCCTCCCGGAGCGGCGAACTGAAAGGCGCAAAATAAATTTTGCGGTACTGAGTAGGTGAGACGGAGTCGCACTTCGTTATCAAGGCGCGAGGTTGTTGGATCTCGATGAGCGCCCAGTAATGGGAAGCAGAGTGGTACCGCGTGAGCCATGGCTCTCGTCTCTGTATGAGGCGAGAGTTTTGTTTTTAATACCAGAGAGCAGAGAATAGAGAGCAGTCACTACTCTCTAATCATCTAATCTCTAATCTCTGAAGGAGACCGAATGACATTCAAACCCGTAAACTCCAAACTCGACGTGACGGCGATGGAAGAAGCCGTTCTGAAGATGTGGAAGCGCGAGAACATCTTCAGGAAGACCATCGAACAACGCGAGGGCGCGCCCGAGTACGTGTTCTATGAAGGCCCCCCCACTGCCAACGGCAAGCCCGGCGTGCATCACGTGTTGGCGCGCGCCTTCAAGGATATGTTCCCGCGCTACAAGATCATGCGCGGCTTCCACGTCTCGCGGCGCGGCGGCTGGGACACGCACGGACTCCCCGTCGAGATCGAAGTGGAGAAGCGTCACGGCTTCAAGAACAAGCAGGACATCGAAGCCTACGGCGTTGCCAGGTTCAACGAGGAATGCCGCAAGTCCGCGTTCGATTACATTCAGGATTGGGAACGCCTGACCGACCGCATCGCCTTCTGGGTGGACCTCGAGACCGCGTACGTGACCTTCACCAACGACTACATCGAGTCAGTCTGGCACATCCTGAAAAACTTCTGGGATCGCGACCTGCTCTACAAGGGCTACAAGGTCGTGCCGTATTGCCCGCGCTGCGGCACGACTCTCTCCGACCATGAGGTGGCTCTCGGCTACGATGAAGTTTCCGACCCTTCGGTCTTTGTCCGTATGCCGCTGGTGGACAAACCCGATACCTCGCTCCTCGTTTGGACGACGACTCCGTGGACGCTTCCAGGTAATGTCGCCGTAGCCGCGCATCCTGACGTGGATTACGTCACTGTGGAGCGCAGTCTGGAAGGCGGCAAAAAGGAAAAACTCATCCTCGCCAAAGCGCTGGTCGAGAAGGTCTTCCGTGATGAAGAAGTGAAAGTCGTGGATACGTTCAAGGGCAGGAAGTTGAAGGGACAGAAATATCATCCGCTCTTCACCTTCCTGCCGCCCGACAAACCCGCGCATTACGTTGTCCTCGGCGAGTTCGTCACCACCGAAGACGGCACGGGACTCGTCCACATGGCGCCCGCCTTCGGCGCGGAGGACATGCAAGCCGCGCAGGAGTTCAACCTGCCCGTGCTGATGACCGTCCTGCCCGACGGCACGTTCATCCCCGAAGTGACGCCGTGGCGCGGAGTCTTCGTCAAAGAGGCCGACCCGATGATCATCCGCGATCTCGATGATCGCGGCCTCCTGTTCCGCGCCGAAGCGTACACGCACACCTATCCGTTCTGCTGGCGATGCAAAACGCCGCTTCTCTATTACGCGCGCGAGGCGTGGTACATTCGCACGAGTCAGTTCAAGGATAAGTTGGTTGAACTGAATCGCACCATCCACTGGACGCCCGATCACATCAAGGAGGGCCGCTTCGGCAACTGGCTCGAAAACAACATCGACTGGGCGCTTTCGCGTGAACGCTATTGGGGCACGCCGCTTCCCGTCTGGGAATGCGCGGACTGCAAGGAACGCGAATGCGTCGGCTCGGTGGAGGAACTGTCCACGTTCGCGGGCCGCGACTTGAGCGATCTCGACCTGCACCGTCCCTACGTGGACGAGGTGACCTGGGCTTGTAAAAAGTGCGGCGGGACGATGAAGCGCGTCCCCGACCTGATTGACGTGTGGTTTGACTCAGGTTCCATGCCCTACGCGCAGTGGCACTATCCGTTCGAGAACCAGAAAAAATTCGAGGAGCAGTTTCCCGCCGATTACATCTGCGAGGCCGTGGATCAGACGCGCGGCTGGTTCTACTCACTCCACGCCATCAGCACGCTGTTGATGAACAGCGTCTCGTACAAAAATGTGCTCTGCCTCGGCCTGATCCTCGATAGCAATGGCGAGAAAATGTCCAAATCGAAAGGCAACATCGTGGACCCGTGGGACGTGCTCAAAGTCCACGGCGCAGATGCCTTCCGCTGGTATCTCTACACCGCCACCCCGCCCGGACAGGAGCGCCGATTCTCCTCCGAATTGGTTGGCGCCGTGACGCGAGACTTCACGCTCACGCTCTGGAACGTCTACTCGTTCTTTGTGACGTATGCCAATCTCGACAAATGGACTCCCTCGCCCGGTCTCGCTGAGGGACACGGACATGCCTCGCTCTCGCGACTGGACCAGTGGCTCCTGTCCGAGTTGAATGTCCTCGTCCGCGAAGTGACGGCGGGCTACGAGGAATACGAAGTTCCGCGCGCCACGCGTCCGATCCAGGACTTCGTGGAGAAACTCTCGACGTGGTACCTGCGCCGCTCGCGCCGCCGCTTCTGGAAATCCGAATCGGATTCGGACAAGCAGGCCGCGTACTCCACGCTCTACACCGCCCTCGTCACCGTGGCGAAATTACTGGCGCCCGCCATGCCCTTCCTCGCAGAGGAACTCTACCAGAATCTCGTCCGTGGCGTGGATGGAGCCGCGTCCGAGTCGGTGCATCTCTCGAAATGGCCCGAAGTCAACGCCACTCGGATCGATGAAACGCTCAACCGTGACATGGCCGTGGTGATGAAGCTCGTCTCACTGGGTCACGCCGCGCGGCAGAAGGCCAATCGCAAGGTGCGCCAGCCGCTGGCCGAGGTCGCGTTCTCCGTGGGCAACGCGGCGGATCGCTCCGCCGTCGACTCATTCGCGGACCTGATCTCGGACGAGTTGAATGTAAAGAAAGTCCGCCTGCTCGACGCGGCGACGGAGGCCGTCTCGCACACGGTCAAACCTCTGCCCAGGCAACTTGGACAGAAATACGGCAACAAGTTCCCCGCCATCCAGAAGGCGATTCTGGCGATGAACGCCGAGGAGGTCGCGTCCACCCTGATGGGCGGCAGCCCGCTCAAAGTCCAGGCGGGAGGCGAGACGTTCGATATCGTCGGCGAGGAGGTCGAGGTCAAAGCGCAGGCGAAGGCGGGATTCGCCGTCGCCGAGGAGGGCGCGTACGTGGCGGCCCTCGTCACCGAGTTGACGCCCGAACTGGTCCGCGAGGGACTCGCCCGCGAGTTCGTCCGCCGCGTGCAGGACCTCCGCAAGTCCGCCGAGTTGGACGTGGCCGACCGCATCAGGTTGTTTGTCATCGCAAGTGACGGATTGAAGTCCGCGCTCGAGGCGCATCGTGACTACGTCACCGCCGAAACGTTGACCGTGGACCTGCAATTTGCGTCTCCCCCACCCGAAGCGCAAACCGCCGAAGATGACTTCGACGGTGAGACGTTAAAGGTCGGCTTGATGAAGGCGTAATATGAAAGAAGCCAGGTTTCTTGAAGAAACCTGGCTTCTTTTTCACTCGCCATACATCTCCAGCAAGCGCTGGTAGATCTCGTAATCGTGCGGTTCGATGTGCGTCAATTCGAAACCGACGCGATACAGATTGGGCATGATCTCATCGGGTTTGAGCCATTTGACTCGCGCCGTGAGAAACATGAACAATTTGTCGGAGACATCCGCCGTGAGTTCCATGTGCATGTTGTATTGCTGTCCGATGGGAAGCGGCACGGAGGTCTCCAACTGCAAGCCCTTCAAACCAATATCCACAAGGTGGCCGATGGTCCCTTCGGTTTCATCGTCCAACACGCGCATGTAAGCGGTGAACTTTTTTCGCGGGACTTTTCGTTTCTCGGGCATGGCACGTTTCCTTTGTCAGCACATGGAGCGTTTGGCGGTCTCTTGTCGAAGGCGCTTTCCTACTTCTCGAACACCCAGCGGTCTACCTCTCTCTTCCAATCCACCAGTTCGCTTTTCTTGAACCAGAGTTCCACTTCCTTCGCGCCGTTTTCGGCAGAGTCGGAGGCGTGCGTGAGGTTGCGTCCCACTTCGAGCGCGAAATCGTGACGGAGCGTGCCCGGCGCGGCCTCGACAGGTTTTGTCGCGCCCATCGTTTGTCGGACGGCGGCCACGGCTTGCGGCCCTTCCCAGACCATCGCCATCACCGGCGCAGATGTGATGTACGAGATCAATCCATCGTAAAAGGGTTTGCCTTTGTGAATGGCGTAATGCGTTTCGGCCAGTTCGGCGCTGACGGCCATGAATTTCGCCGCCACCAGGCGCAGTCCGCGCCGCTCGAGACGGGAGATGACTTCCCCGATCAGTCCGCGCTGGACGCCGTCGGGCTTCACAAGTACCAACGTTCGTTCCACAGAATCCTCCAAAAAATAAGATAACTCACCTTACGCAGTACTGCGAGATTTATCTCGCCCGGCAAGGCAACATGAATGTTGCGGTACGAGTAAACTGCGTAACATCAGTAAGATAAGGAGAAACCAGGTTCCTTGAAGAAACCCGGTTCCCGTCATTAACGAAGCAGTTCTTCTGCCTTGGTATACGCGTCGAGCGCGTCCTGCAGGCGGTTGGCACGCATGTACGCGTCGCCAAGGGTCTGCCAGATGGAAACCTCCACCGGGAAGCGGTAGAGCGCTTCCTTCAAATCGAAGGTGATCTCTTCGAGCAATTTTCCCTTGCGAATCAGATTGCCGTACGCCTGCAGGGCATCGGGGATCTTCCCGTGCGACATGGCGTCGCGGGCAGAGGCGAGATTGGGATCAACCAGGGGAGGTAACATCCCCGTCCGCCTCAGTTTGGACTTATCGCCTGGCGGAGTCGCTTCGGGTTTGGGTTTGGGCTCGGGCTTGCGGGCCGCGGGTTTGCGTACTTCGGGCCTGGGGGCCTCGACTTTGGGCGCTTCGGGCTTCGGCGCCTCGGCCTTGGGCGCGGGCGCGGCAGGACGCGGGGCCACCCTGGGGGCCTCGGGCGTCCAATCGGCGGCGCGGGTCGGTTCGGGCACCGAAGGAATTTCGGGCTCACCTCCCTTCAACCAGTCGGGCATTTCATCCAGCGGACTGGAGACGGGGGTGGTTTCGCGCTTTTCGAGGTCGCGAAGCCAGGAGGGCAGGTCCGATTCGGCGGCGGATTCGGCCAACGGTCCGGTGGGAGGCGGGACCACCTCGATCTCTCCGGACCATGCAGCGGGTTCCGCTTTGACAGGTTCCTGCGGCGGAGGCGTTTTCTCATCCAGATCGCGCAGCCAGACGCCGGTCTGATCCAGCGGCATCTCAGGCGGGACGGATTCCATCGGCTCAGCAGGGGTCGGCTCAGGCGACGGTTCCGCCGCCTTGGGCGCAGGCTCGGCAGGCTGTGACGCGCCGACGGCCTTGGCCTGTTCCACCCATTCGGGCGGGGATTCGAGACGCGCATTCGGGTCGGTGATGAGTTCCTCGGATTTCGCGCCCTGTTTGGCGGCGAGGCTTTCGAGCCAGAGCATGGCGGCATCCTGTTCGGCGGCGGAGGTGCCAAGATCGCCGATCCCTGCCTCCGCACTGGCGGCCGCGGGAGCCGCCTCCTGCTGTGCAGGCGGTGTCGCGGACGGGGTTTCCTCGTCGAGTTTGGACAGCCAATCGGCGGTGGAGGCCGCGGCGGCCGAAGCCGTCACAGCGGCGGCGCCGCCCAGTTCCGACTGCCACTCGGACGGTTCCGCAGGAGCCGCAGGCGCGGCGGATTCTTGTTCCTGATTATCTAATTTGGAAAGCCAGTCGGGGGTCTCAGCCGCGGGTTCGGCGGACCCCTGCTCGGTTTTATCAAAATTGGACAGCCAGTCGGGAGTCTCGGCTGCGGGCGCGGCGGACTCCTGCTCGGTTTTGTCCAAATTGGAGAGCCAGTCGGAAGTCTCTGCCGCGGACGCGGCAGTCGCTTGCGCGGGCTTGTCAAAATTAGAAAGCCAGTCGGGGACATCGGCAGATGACGCGGCTTTCGGCTCTTCGGAAAAAATCTCTTCTTTGGATGTGAAGGCGGAATCGCCGCTCAGTTTGTTGAGCCAGTCGAGCGTGTCGTCATCGGTCTCTGCGGCCGCAGGGGCAGGAGCAGGCGTGACAGGTTGCTCGGTCTCCTTCGGAGCCATGGATTTGATCCAATCCGGCAGATCGGCCTTTTCCAATTCGCCCTCGGCAGGCTCCTCTTCCACAAGAGAGGCGGCGGATTCATCGAACGCGCCCGTGGATGCGCCCCAGCCTGCCTGACGCATCCATTCAGGGATGTCGTCCTTCTCAGCGGACGCGGGGGATTCGGCGAAGGGTTCGTGTCCGCTCGGGGCGGATGCAGTCGGCTCGACCTTATCCTGAGCGAAGTCGAAGGAGGTCGCGGGAGGCGTCTCAAAGGGCGGAACGGATTCGGGCGGGTAACTGGTTTTCATCCAGTCGGGTTGTTCGCTCGAGGCGGCTGCGGCGGCCGTTCCGATTCCGAGCGATTTTCCCCACTCGGCGCCCGTCTCCACAGGTTGGCCTTTGTAATCGAGCCGCTCTACAGTGACAGCCAGGTCGGGGGCGTCGTTCGTCTGGAAGATGGACGCGCGCGCGTGCGCGGCGTAGGGATCGAGTTCGATCACACGCTGGCGGTAGGTATTGGCGCTTTCAGCCATGCCCGTGCCAGGCAGAATCTCAGTGAGGACGCGATTCGCCTCGAGGCAATACGGGAACTCGCTGATCAGTTGTGCGCAAATCTCGGATGCTTCCACCTTTTGCCCTGCGCGGAAATAGGCCAGCGCCAGCAAAGGCTTGAGGTCAATTCGGCCGGGGTCCTCGCTCAACACCGAGCGGGCCTCACTGATCGCCTGCACGTAAAGGTCACCCTGATAATACATATACGCCAGCGCGCCGCGCGTCAAGCGGATCTTGGGCGGCTCGCGGCCATCGCGGCGGCCATATAATCTTTGCAATTCAGCGTGGATGGCGGCGTTGGAGGGCTGCCGTTCGAAGGCGCGTTCCATGTGCCAGATGGCGTCTTCCAGCCGTTTCTGGTCATCGGCAATGATGCTCAGACCGACATGCGAGACAAAGTCATCGGGCGCAGCCATCAAGACACGATTGAAAATGTCAGTGGCATCGGAATAGCGTTTTGATTCCAGGTAAGCCTTGCCCAACAGGCGATACGTATCAAGATGCTTGGGAAAGGTTTGCAGAATATGACGGCAATGCGCGATCGCCTCATCCAACCGGCCGCCCTCAATGAGTGATTCGATCTCGCTGTTGTATTTTCTCAGGGGAACTTTCGCCATGGCAATGCTCCTGAACCAATTATGCCTTTTTCTTAAGAATAAAGCAAGGAATTGAGAGAGAGCGACGCGCCACCGCCTCACGCATAAAACAACGGAAGCGGCGGCACGGGAAAATCGTTGAACGTGTGCGCGGCAGAAACAGAGGCAATCGCCTCCTCCATCTTCTTCTCATCGTTCGCATGGACGGTGAACAGCGGCTCACCCTCTTGAATCTTATCCCCTACTTTGTGATGAATGACGAATCCGACCGCGTAATCGAGCGGATCGCCTTTTTTGGCGCGCCCCGCCCCGAGCGCGACAGACGCCTCTCCCACGGCTCGCGCGCGGACCTGTTCCAGGTATCCGCTTCGAGGCGCGTTCACCACCTTGATGAGACTCGCCTTCGGCAATTTGTCGGGGTCGTCCACGTAAGAAACATCCCCGCCCTGGGCAATGATGAGTTGACGGAATTTCTCCAGTGCGGACCCGTCCGCGATGGATTTTTCGGCGAGGGTGCGCGCTTCTTCGAGCGAATCGGTCTTTTCCCCCAGCACGAGCATGTGCGCGGCCACGTGCAAACAATGTTCGCGGAAATCGGCGGGACCGTTTCCACGCAGGGTGTCTATCGCCTCGCGGACTTCGAGAGCGTTGCCCACTGCAAAGCCAAGCGGCTGGTTCATATCCGAGATCAACGCGACCACTTTTCGTCCCGCAAGTTGACCAATCTTCACCATCAGGTCAGCCAGTTCGTGCGCGTCTTTCAGATTTTCCATGAACGCGCCGTTGCCCACTTTCACGTCCAGCACCACCGCGTGCGCGCCGCCTGCAATCTTCTTGCTCATCACCGACGAGGCAATCAGCGGTATGGACTGCACCGTCCCTGTCACATCGCGCAGGGCGTAGAGTTTGCCGTCGGCGGGAGCAAGGTCTTTCGATTGTCCGCATAGAACGAGGCCAATTTCCTTTAACTGCTTCTCGAACTCCTCCGTGGACAAGTCCACGCGGTAGCCAGGGATGGATTCCAACTTGTCGAGCGTGCCGCCGCTGAAGCCCAGCCCGCGCCCCGACATTTTGCCGACGGGCAACCCGCACGCGGCCACGGCAGGCAACACCACAAGGCTGGTCTTGTCGCCCACGCCGCCCGTGGAGTGTTTGTCCACCGCGATCTTGACCACGTCGGACATGTCCAGCACTTCGCCCGATTGGGCGATGGCGAGAGTCAGGTCGGTGGTTTCGCGCGGCGTCATGCCGTTCAGCAGAACGGCCATCGCCCAGGCCGCGGTCTGATAATCGGGGATGCGTCCCGTGGTGATGCCGTTCACGAAAAAACGGATTTCTTCGCGCGTCAATTCGCCCTTGTCGCGCTTCTTGATGATGATGTCAACCGCACGCATAATTTGTCCTTTATGTAAATTGTAACGCAAATTCCCCCAGCGAAATAAATTTCGCGCTACTTCTGAAGACACGCGATCAGATCGCGGACGATTCCCTCTGGCTCGGAGGGTGTCAGCGCAAGGACGGGCACATTGGCTGCGAGAAATAACTCGCGCAGGTCATCCGTCAACCAGTGGCGCGGGAGGATGCCGACCGCGTTCGGGTCGGACGTCACCGACTCGACCATGTGCATCGGGCTGACGGCCAGCCGCGCAAACGAGGTGACGCTTCTTCCTTCCATGACGGCGGACTCGAAGGCCCTCTGCGCGTCCTCCGCTGACGCGTACGCCCACACCTGCACGGATGGGTTCTGCCCCGCGAAGATCGTCCGCGCCTGCTCGAGCGTCAACGCGGGGAGCGGACTCTGCGCGCTGGCAACGATCAGGATGTCCTCGTCGGCCACTTGAAACAGCGACCCCGCCCACCCGTCGGGTTGACCGAGGCGGAGGGAGAGGTCGGGAGAGTCGGAGGTCAGATTCAACGCGGCGGAGGAGACGTCCGCGCAGGCGTAGAGTTCATCCAAAAAAGGAGCCGCGGACGGAGGCGCGAAGACGTCAACGACCTGGGAAGGAGCGGGAGTCGGGGTGCAGGAAAAGAGGAAAGAGGAAAGAAGGAGGAGGAAAATTCTTTTCATCGCAAAACGAGGACAAGCGCGCCGATGATGGCGCAGTAGGCGGCGAAATAATAGAGTGAGCGCTTGCCGAGGAAGCCCAACAGCCATTTGATCGAGAGCCAGCCCACAACGGCCGCGGCCGCGAAGCCCGTGAAGAGATACGGGAGGAAGGCGCGCGTGCCAGACATTTCGATCACCTTGAGCGACTCGTACGCGCCCGCAGCGAGCAGTATCGGCGCGGACATAAGGAAGGCAAAGCGCGCCGCGGAGGGACGATCCAAACCGCGCGCCATGCCGCCCGCGATGGTGGTGCCGCTGCGTGAGGCGCCAGGGAAGAGCGCCAGCACCTGGAAAAAACCGACGGCGAGGGCGTCCCACCAGGTGGCGGATTCGAGTTTGCGCGTGCGGCGGCCGAAACGCTCCACCAGTCCGAGGAGGATGGCGGACATCAGGAGGCGGACGCCTGCCTGCGTGAGCGGGTCGGCGAACATGGTCTCGATCACATCTTTCATCAGATAGCCCACGATCAGCGCGGGGATGGTGGCGACGATCAACAGCCAGCCGAGCAGGGTATCGTGAGTCTCGAAGGGTTTTTTGTGCCAGATGCCGAGGAAGAAAGCACGTGCAATGTGCCAGTAGTCCTTCCAGAAAAAGACCAGCAGGGCAAAGACCGTGCCAAGTTGAACGATGACGTTGAATGAAAAGATGCGTTCATCAACGATGCGGAGCACGGATTGCCCGATGAGCAAATGCGCGGTGGAGGAGACGGGGATGAATTCGGTCAATCCCTGGATGATGCCGAGGAGGAGGGCGTGGAGGAGGGTCATGGGATGTCAGTTTTCAGTGAGCAGTTATCAGTGATCAGTGAGGATGTGGCGTATTGCGTGTTACGTATTTCGTAGTGGATAAGGGGTTATGCGGGTTCTTGTGGAGCGGGAACAGGAGCAGGCGGAGGGGTGAAGAGCGCTTTGGCGCTGGGACGGAGGAGGATATAAAGTAGAGCGGTATTCAAAACAATATTGGATAACAGAAAAATGATTGTCTGCATTTGAGAGAAGTCATATTCAAATGCAAGGAAGTTAAAAGTAAAACCGAACTGATCATTAAATGCAGATACCAAAAAGACAAAACGAGCAAGTGTTCCTATAACAAGAAAAATTATTGACCATATTCGTGAACTGTTTTGTTTGTGAGTTAGGCCGCTCGCCAAGTTGAAATACACGATGGCAGCCAAAATATCAGCAAGATTGATGGATGAACGTTCAGTGATACTAGCCACAGGCTCCCAAAGGCGGAGCAGTCCCAATATGATAGTCCAAACAACCGCGAATTTCAGCGCGGGAGGGAGTTGTCGAAAACCAATTTTGGAATTTGCGTCTGTCATATCACCTCCTTCACCTTCCTCAAATTGACCTCATACGGCGGGCGGACAATTCCATTTTCGGTAATGATAGCAGAAATCAAGCGGTTCGGCGTGACATCGAAAGCGGGGTTGCGCGCTTTGGCGTTGGCGGGGGCGACGCGTTCCCCGTTGAATTGCAGGCCGAGCACTTCCTCGGGAGTCCGCTCTTCGATAGGGATGAGATCGCCCGTGGCGAGGGACAGGTCAATCGTCGAGGTCGGGACGACCGCGTAGGCGGGGACGTCGTTATCGTGCGCGGCCAGCGCCAGCATGTACGTGCCGATTTTGTTGGCAACGTCGCCGTTGGCGGCCACGCGGTCCGCGCCGAAGAAGACTTTTTGCGCCTGCCGCGTTTTCAGGAAATGTCCCGCCGCGTTATCGCTGATGATCTCGTACGGGATGCCGTACTGCTTCAACTCCCAGGCGGTGAGACGTGCCCCCTGCAAGCGCGGACGCGTCTCGTCCACCAGCACGTGGACGCGCTTGCCCTGCTCGTGCGCCATGCGGATCACGCCGAGGGCGGTGCCCCAGTCCACGGCGGCGAGCGCACCCGTATTGCAGTGGTGGATGACCGTGTCGCCGTCCGCGATGAGGGTGGAGCCATGCTCGGCCATGCGCTTGTTGATCTCCACGTCTTCGTCGGCGAGGCGCTGGGCTTCGGTCAGAACGCGGCCGCGTAACGCTTCTGTCGAAAGCGATTCGGATTCGGAAAACGTGAAACGCAATACTTTATCCACCGCCCAGGCGAGGTTGACGGCAGTCGGACGCGCAGATTTCAAGAGTGTTGATGCGAGTTCCAATTCTTTACGCAACTCGGCAGGAGTCTGCGCGGGGGAATTTTGCGCGGCAAGGGCCAGTCCGAACGCGGCGGCAACTCCGATGGCGGGCGCGCCGCGGATCGCCATGTCTGTGATGGCATGAGCCACCTTGATGTGCGTGCGGCAGGTCAAAATCTCCAGCGCGTTCGGCAGGCGGCGCTGGTCAATCATTTTGACGAGGTTGTCTTCCCAAAAAATGGTTCTCATTTTTTCGACAACTTTCTGAGTTCTTCGGGCGGGATGCGCGCCACGTTCCCCAATTGGCGGGCGTGATGGAAGACTTCCGCGACATGTTCAATGCGTTCGAGATGGATCAGGGCTTCGTCGAGATTCCTGCCGACAGTGAGACTGCCATGCTGACGGAGCAAAAGCGCGTCGTAGTCGCGGATCAGCGGGCGGATCACATCCGCGTCTTCGCGGGACGAGGGGGTGGCATACTCGCTGACAGGGACGTTTCCCAGCGTGAGCGCGACCTCGGGCAGAATATCATCGGGAAAGTCGAGTCCCGCGACGGTCAGCGCAGTGGCGAAGATGGGATGCGCGTGGATGACGGCGCGTACATCGGGTCGCTGTTTGTACACTTCGAGGTGCATCGGCGTCTCGGAGGAGGGACGGCGGTCATTTGCGGAGGCCAGTACGTTTCCATCCAGGTCAACGATGAGCAGATCGTCCGCGTCCATGCGGCCTTTGCACAGACCAGCAGGCGTGATGAGCACGCGGGACTCATCAATACGCACAGAAATGTTGCCGTCGTTGGAGGTCATGAGGTGACGGGCATAGCAAACCTGTCCACACTCGAGGATGGCGAGGCGGAGTTCCGATTCGGGAGCGGAGGGAGGAAAGGAAAGGCAGGTCATATCATCTTTTCGCCACAAAGTTCACAAAGTATCCATGAACGAGGTTCACCCCGAAGCATGAAAATCGAACCACGAAGGCACGGAGTCACGGAGTTTTTTCTCCGTGTCTCCGTGTCTCAGTGGTTTGCACTTGGAGTTTATTTTCATATCATGAAAAACCTTCGTGCTACCTGGTGTTCTTCATGGTTAAATCTCTTTTTGCATTGTTTGACCATTGCTTCAACATCTCAGGCACACGCGCCTCGAACGACCCATCGGCAATATATTCGCGGATGGTTTCCATCAGTCGAATTAACGCTCGCAGATTGTGGATAGACAATAACGTCCCTGCCAGCAATTCCTTTGCCACGATCAGGTGACGGATGTAGGCGCGCGTGAAAGTTCTGCAGGTGTAGCAGTCGCAGGTATCGTCAATGGGGTTGGGGTCGCGGGCGAAGTCCGCGTTCATCAGGTTGAGGCGTCCCTCGGGGGCGAAGGCGGAGTGGTGACGCGCCAGCCGCGTCGGCAGGACGCAGTCGAAGATGTCAATGCCGCGGGCGACGCCGTTGATCAAATCTTCGGGGGTGCCGACTCCCATCAGGTAGCGCGGCTTGTCTTCGGGCAGGAGCGGAGTCACCACGTCGAGCATGGCATGCATCTCTTGTTTCGTCTCGCCTACGGAGAGTCCGCCGATGGCGATGCCTGGCGTCCCGAGGGAAGCGATAAATTGCGCTGACTCCGCCCTCAGGTCCGCGTTGACGCCACCCTGCACGATGCCGAACAAAGCCTGGTCGGCGCGACGCTTGGCTTTGAGGGAACGCTCGGCCCAGCGATGAGTCCGCTCCATGGCGACGCGGCTGTAGGCGTGGTCGTTCGGATCGGAGCACTCGTCGAAGGCCATGATGATGTCCGCGCCGAGATTCTCCTGAATACGGATGGAACGTTCGGGGGTGAAGCGGTGCGTCGAGCCGTCAATGTGACTCTTGAAGGTCACGCCGTCGTCGTCAATTTGACGCGTCTGTGCGAGGGAGAAGACCTGGAATCCGCCCGAGTCGGTGAGCATGGGACGCGGCCACTTCATGAAGCGATGCAGTCCGCCGAACTCGGCGATCAGGTCATCGCCGGGGCGGAGGTAGAGATGATAGGTGTTGCTCAACACCAGCGAGGCGTTGATGCTTTTGAGATGCTCGGGCGTGAGCGTCTTGACGGTGGCCTGTGTGCCGACGGGCGCGAAGACAGGGGTGAGGAGGTCTCCGTGCGGCGTGGTGAATGTGCCCGTGCGGGCGCGTCCGTTGCGGGCGGTGAGGGTGAAATCGAACATGAGGGGGATTATAACCTTACCCCGCTGACGGAATACTACGCCATCACGCATCCCAGTCTGCCGAACTACATCGCGCTCATCGGCGGCGACACTTACGGCTACACCAAGACCTGCAAGAACTGTCCCGTGGACGCGACCAACCTGGCCGACTTGATCGAACGCAGCGGGCGCACGTGGAAATCCTACCAGGAGAGCATGCTCTTCCATGGACAATCTCCGAGGCCTGGGGACTGCCCCTCCTCGGTCACGCCGCGGACGCGGCCAACGTCCCCATCCTCGCGCCGTGGAAGTGATCGTCAACCAAGAGATGATAAAATTGACACATGGTTACCCCCACCCAATTAAATCTGGGTTTTGAGAACATTGAGGAGATTCAGGAAACGCCAAAGCCTGAACTTTCCAATGGCCGCGCCAACAAACTGGCTCCGCAAGACCGCGCATTCCATGACTGGTATCGATTCGTTTTGTCCTTTCCGCCACATCTGGTGCAGGATACCATCGGGAAATTCGGGCTGAATAAAAACAGCGTCGTGCTGGATCCGTTTTGCGGTACCGGCACAACCCTGATCGAAGCCAAACTGGCTGGCATGAAAGCCATTGGATTGGAAGGAAATCCTTTTCCGCATTTTGCTTCATCGGTAAAAACCAGCTGGGATTTGGATGCCGATCTGCTTTTTTCACAGGCCAGGAAGATCGCCGAAGAAACGCTGGGCATTTTAAAGGCGCAGGGCATTGACGATAATTTCCCTTTTGAGAAAGAACACAAAAATCTAAAGTCGCTTTCGCCGGAGGCGGAAAAACTCATTCTCACAAATTCAATCAGCCCGCTTCCGTTGCACAAGTCGCTGGTTTTATTCGAATGCCTCAAAAAACATGAACAAGAACCTTATTATCGTCACGCGCTTCTTGCTCTGGGAAACGCGCTGGTATTCAAAATCAGCAATTTACATTTTGGCCCGGAGGTGGGGGTTAGGACCCCGAAAATTGACGTGCCGGTTGTTTCCAACTGGCTGGTGGAAATTGACAAAATGGCAAACGATCTCCGCCAGGTCACAGGAAAAACCTTTCCAGAAACAAATGTCCATTTGGCGGATGCACGCAGTTTGGAGGCGCTTGAGCCTGATTCTGTCGACGCAGTAATTACGTCGCCGCCCTACCCCAATGAAAAAGATTACACCCGAACTACGCGGCTGGAGTCTGTGTTGCTGGGATTTATCAATAGCAAGGAAGAATTGAGAGAGTTGAAGAAACGACTCGTCCGTTCGAACACGCGCGGAATCTACAAAGGAGACGATGACGATCAATGGGTATCTGAATTTCCAGAAATCCAGCGCATCGCAAACGAAATCGAAAAGCGTCGAATCGAACTTGGAAAAGATTCAGGGTTTGAACGACTCTATCCACGCGCCACAAAACTATATTTCGGCGGCATGGCAAAACACCTGGCCGACCTTCGCAAAGTTCTTCGCCCAGGCGCTCAACTGGCTTACGTGGTTGGCGATCAGGCATCCTATCTGCGTGTGATGATCCGAACGGGACAAATTCTCGGGGATATTGCCCAAAAACTTGGTTACGAACTCACAGGAATCGACTTGTTCCGTACACGCATCGCGACTGCCACCAAAGAGCAACTCCGTGAAGAAGTCGTCATACTGAAATGGAAAGGGTGAATCATGGAAAACAAAGAGCCGAATCGCTATACAAAAATTCTCGAAGCCATCTTTGCCAGGCATTTCAAGAAAGGCGTCACTGAAATTAACTTTGAGCGCACCGAAATCAACCAGGCCGCGGACGAGTTGGGAATTGCCCTGCCTAAAAATTTGGGTGATGTTCTTTACTCGTTTCGATACAGGACACTCCTGCCAAAATCCATCACGTCAAAAGCGCCCAAAGGATACGAGTGGATTATTCGTCCAGCAGGCAAAGGAAAATACACACTTGCCGTCGTAAAACAATCGGCGATTGTCCCTTCCAATTTTTTGGCCGAAACCAAAATTCCCGACGCGACACCTGGAGTCATTGCCAAATATTCCCTGGATGATGAACAATCGCTTTTGGCGAAACTTCGTTACAACCGTTTGGTTGACATATTTACTGGCTTAACCTGTTACTCCCTGCAAAATCATTTGAGATCAACACTCCGCGACGGTTCACAGGTCGAAACCGATGAAATTTACATCGGGCTCGACAAGCGCGGTGCGCATTTTGTAATGCCCGTCCAAGCAAAGGGCGGCAGAGACAAAATCGGCATTGTCCAAATCGAGCAAGATTTGGAATTATGCGCGCTAAAATTCCCGCTCTTGATTTGTCGGGCTATCGCCGCGCAATTCATGGAAGACAATGTGATTGCACTTTTTGAATTCGAGCAAACAAAAAATGGGATTAGAGTATCTTCGGAAAAGCATTACAGGCTGGTAAAGCCGAACGAATTATCACCTGAAGAATTACAAAGTTACTCGGCGCGCCAACCATGACCCACAAAAACCGCTGGCTCCTGCAAACCCGCATCACCCCCGAAGCGGACGCGGCGCTCGCATCTTATCCCCCCATCCTCCGTCAGATTCTTTTCAACCGCGGCATCGCCAACAGCGACGAGGCCGAGACATTCCTCAGCGCCCAGCCCAATTACGATACAGACCCTTTCCAGATGAAAGGCATGCGCGCCGCCGTGGATCGCATCCACGCCGCGCTCGCCAACCGTGAGCCGATTGCCGTCTACGGCGATTACGATGTGGACGGCGTCACCGCCACCGCGCTCCTCGTCCAGTTTTTGCGTACCCTCGGCGGG
>DYKX01000005.1:0-6623 GCA_020722375.1 Anaerolinea thermophila | reverse complement strand
GTGCGCGAGTACATTCCGAATCGATTCGATGAAGGCTACGGACTCAACAACGACGCGCTGACCGCCCTCGCGAACGACGGTGTGCGCCTCGTCATCACCGTGGACTGCGGCGTCCGCTCGCCCGACGAGGCCCGCCACGCGCGGGACCTCGGGCTGGACCTCATCATCTCGGATCACCACGAACCCTCAGGCGGCCTCCCCGACGCGCTGGCCGTGCTGAATCCCAAACAGGATGGGGACGAGTACCCCGAAAAATATCTCGCGGGCGTGGGCATCGCGTACAAGATCGCAGAGGCGTTATTGCTGGACGATGGGCCGTTGACCGTAAATCGTCCGCAATTGAACGATTATCTCGACCTCGTCGCCCTCGGCACCGTGGCCGACCTCGCCCCGCTGACGGGTGAAAACCGCGTCCTCGTCCGCAAGGGGCTGGAGCAGATGCGGCAAACCTCGCGGCAGGGATTATTTTCTCTCGCCAACGTCTCGGGCACAGACATCCGCAAGGCCAACGCGACCACCATCGGCTTCACGCTGGGGCCGCGATTGAACGCGTCGGGACGGTTGGATTCGGCGCTTGCATCCTATCATCTTCTCACGACAACCGACGTGAAGGAAGCGGGCGACCTGTCCATCAAATTGAATCAGCAAAACATCGAACGCCAGAAACTGACGAAAGAAATCCAAACGCAGGCCGAAGCGCTCGCGATGGAAGGGCAAGCGGACGCGTTCCTGCTTTTTGCCGTCTCGCCCGAATTCAATCACGGCGTGGTCGGGCTGGCCGCCTCGCGTCTTACCGAGACATACTACCGTCCCGCCATCGTCGGTCACTTCGGCGAGGAGACCACGCGCTGCTCGTGCCGCTCGATCCCCGAATTTCACATCACGAAAGCACTGGACGAGTGCGCCGACCTGCTCGTCCGCCACGGAGGGCACGCGGCCGCGGCGGGATTCACCGTCCGCAACGAAAACCTGTCAGCGCTGGTGGACCGCCTCAGGTCCATTGCGAAGCGGGAATTGGATGGGTGCGACCTGCGGGCCAGCATGTCCGCCGACGTGGAAGTCCCGCTCTCGCAGTTGACGTTCAGTCTGATCGAGCAACTGGAACGACTCCAGCCGACGGGCTATGGAAATCCCGAACCCGTGTTCATCTCGCGCAAGGTCAAAGTGCAGGGAGCGCGTGCCGTGGGCGCGGACGGTAAGCATCTCAAACTGTCGCTCACCGACGGACGCTTTACGTTCGACGCCATCGGGTTCCGTCTCGGTGACCTGCTCCCCAACCTGCCGCCGATGGTGGACGTGTTGTATACTTTCGAAGTGAACGAGTACAACGGGCGCAAAAGCCTGCAATTGAATCTGAAAGACATCAAAGCCGCGGGCGTGCCTGATTAAAGAAAAAACCAGCCGCGAATTTCGCGAATTCACACGAATTGAAATTTAGCAAAATTCGCGTCATTCGCGGCAAAGAGCAAGGGAGTTCCCATGAAAATCCGACCTGCCAAAGGTTTAACCTTCGATGACGTTTTGCTCATCCCGCGTCGCTCGGCAATTTCTTCGCGCCAGGATGTGGACACGTCCACGCGGCTGACTGCGAATATCAAGATCAATATTCCGATCATGTCCGCCAACATGGACACGGTCACCGAAGCGCGCATGGCTATCGCCATGGCACGCGCGGGCGGCATCGGCATTCTGCACCGCTTCATGACCATCGAAGCGCAGGTGCGCGAAGTGAAGACCGTCAAACGCGCGCAGGGCTTTATCATCGAGCATCCGTACAACATCGCTCCCGACGCAACCATCGAACAGGCGCGGGCGTTGATGGATCGGCACAAGGTCGGCGCGTTGATCGTGATGGACGCGGGGCGGCTCGTCGGGCTCGTCTCCCAGCGGGACCTGATGCTGGCTCCCGCTTCGATGACCTCCATCCGCGCCGCGATGACTCCCCGCGAGCGACTCATCACCGCCAGGCCCGATGTGACGGTGGAGCAGGCGCGCGAAGCGCTCTACAAACACCGCATCGAAAAACTCCCCGTGCTGGACGATGACGACAACCTTGTGGGCCTGATCACCTCGCGCGATCTGATCAAACTGGATCAAATGCCCAACGTCACCACCGACGAAAAAGGACGCCTGCGCGTCGGCGCGGCGGTTGGCGTGACCAAAGGCGAACGCGAGCGTGCCGCCGCCCTGCTCGACGCGGGCGCGGACGTGCTGGTGCTCGACATCGCCCACGGCCACGCCGACCACTGCATTAACATGGTCAAAACCTTGCGCGCCGAATTCCCGAAGGTCCAGATCGTGGCAGGGAATGTGGCCTCGCGCGAAGGCGCGCGCGAACTGGCCGAGGCGGGCGCGGACGCGATCAAGGTTGGCATTGGGCCAGGCTCCATCTGCACTACGCGCATCGTGACGGGATTCGGCGTCCCGCAGTTGACCGCCATCATGGACAGCGCCGCGGGCGTGAAAGACTCTGGCCGCAATCTCCCGCTCATCGCCGACGGCGGCATCCGCACCCCAGGCGACCTCGTCAAGGCGCTGGCCGCGGGTGCGGAATCGGTCATGATCGGCAGCCTGTTCGCGGGTTGTGACGAGGCGCCTGGCTCGCCCGTCCTGCGCGACGGTAAGAAGGTGAAAGTTGTCCGCGGCATGGCCTCCCTCGGCGCGACGATGGACCGCCGAAGGTCCGAACGCGGCGAGGACGAATCCGCCGAAGACCAGGAAGACTGGTCGAAGGTCGTCCCCGAAGGCGTGGAGGCCGTCGTCCCGTATCGCGGCAACGTCAGCGAGATCCTGCATCAACTCGTGGGCGGACTGCGCTCGGGTCTCAGTTACGGCGGCGCGCACAACATCCGCGAGTTGCAGGAAAAAGCCGAATTCATCGAGATCACCCCCGCGGGCATCCGCGAATCCAACCCGCACGATGTGGATAGGGATTAAGATCAAACTCTTTAGCGCGAATGCCGCGTATGGGCGAATGGCGCGAATTTTCTTTTTGCTTCATTCGCGAAATTCGCGGCTTTCGTGTTGAGAATCCCTGTAACTGCAACCATGCACATTTTCTTCCGCGAAACACTCAGCCTCTCCAAACCGTCCCTGCGCGGGATATTCTATTTCATCCTCACCATTCCCCTCGTCCTGCTCGCGGCGGAGATCGTGGCGCGCTCGCCGCTTGGAGGCCTCCTTCCCGCGCCGTCCGTCAATGCAGATAGTTTCCTCTTCGACGCGAAAATTTACGCACTCGAACGACAGGTTCAACAAAACGGCAGGCTCGACTGTCTGTTCATCGGCAGTTCGGTCTCCAATTCCGATATCGATCCCGATCTGGTGGAACAAACCTACTTTTCGCAAACAGGGGAGAGCATCCATTGCTTCAACCTCGGCATCCCCGCGTTGACGCTTAAGAACACCACCATCATTGCGGACGCGGTCATCCCGCGTTTTCACCCAAAGGTGATCATCTACGCCCTGCTTCCCAGAGACATCAACGACGTTATCGCCAACGTGGATTACCTGGAAAAAATTGACTGGATCACCTGCAACCAGGGGCATCCCAGTCTCAATGGCTGGCTGGTGAACAATTCCTATGGCTGGCGATACTTCCTCACCTGGCGATACTGGCTGGCGATTCCCAACCGCGCCAAAATGGAGGAGGAGACGCGTTACCTCACGCCAAAGGGCTTCCAGCCCGCAATGAACGTCCGCGACCCATACATCGAAAACCTGACAATGACCCCCGCCCGTCTCCGCGCAGCCTGGGACGATCCGCACCAGTTGCAGGCGGTTCAAAACTTCCTCGCGCTCCAGCAGAAAGGGGTAAAGATCATCTTCCTCGAAGGCCCTGCCTACCACGAATCCGACTTGTCCGATGCGGAGACGTGGCGCGCCTACGATGCCGAATATCTTCCCATGCTGATTCGGATTCTCGACGAGAATCAAATCCCATTCTGGCGCACGCAAGACATCGCCATCCAAATCCCCAAAGCGCATTGGTACGACTGGCTTCATCTCAACCAGCACGGCGCGGCCACGTTCAGTCAGTGGCTTGGCACGATAATGGCTGAGAACAGCACAGTGTTTAAATGATGGACGAGCATGTCCAAAATTGGCCGTCCTTCTAACGCGAATGGCACGAATGAGCGAATTTCGCGAATGAAAAAAGAAAATTCGCGGTATTCGCATTGAGAATCCCTGCATCACCACAAAAAGAATGCAACTCCTCTCCCTCCCCTTCCTTCTCTTCGCGACGGTGACGCTGGTCGTCTACTATCTCCTCGCGCACAAAGCCCAAAACGTGTGGCTGTTGGCGGCCTCCTGCTTTTTCTATGTGACCATCAGCTGGCAATACGCGCTCGTCCTCCTCGCGGTCACCATCTTAAATTTTACCATTGGCAAAAAAGCCGCCTCCCGCGCGTGGCTCATGCTCGGCGTCGGCCTCAACCTCGTCAGTTTTGCGGCGCTCAAACTGGTATCAGGCCCGTATGGGCCGCGCCTGCTCCCCGTCCCGCCCGAGGCGTTGAGTCTGCTCCTCCCCGTCGGCTTTTCGTTTTATATCCTGCAAGCCATCTCGTATCTCGTGGACGTCCACAACCGTCAGGCGGACGCGGCGGACGACCTCGTGGATTTTGCCCTCTACCTGAGTTACTTCCCGAAGATGCTGGCGGGGCCGATCGAACGTCCCGCCCGTTTCCTCTCTGACCTTCGAGCGTCCCGCCGCGTGGACGCGTCCGCGCTGGCCCGCGGCGTTGGCCTCATCCTCGTCGGCCTGCTCCGCAAGATCGTCATCGCCGACCGATTGACCTCCTTCCTGCCGCCGACGATTTTCTCCGACCCTGCCGCGTTCTCCTCGCTCGAAAAAATCATCTGGCTGTTGGTCTTCACCTTCGGACTCTACAATGACTTCGCGGGCTACACCTCCATCGTGCGCGGACTCAGCGCGCTGATGGGCATCGAACTCAGCCCCAACTTCCGCCAGCCGTTCTTCGCCAATTCGTTGAGCGATTTCTGGACGCGCTGGCACATCAGCCTTTCGTTCTGGCTACGCGACTACATTTTCTTCCCCGCGCGCCGCTGGTTGATGAAACGACGCTGGCCGCAACTGCTGACTGTCCTCCTGCCGCCTCTGCTCACGATGCTCGCCAGCGGATTCTGGCACGGCGCGTACGCGTCGGTGATGATGTGGGGCGCGCTGCATGGACTGTACCTGGTGGCGGAACAACTCTTCAAATCAGCGCGTTCCCCCAGCCGAATCCGCGCCGCGCTCTCCACGCTGGCGGTTTTCTCCATCACCACGCTGACGTTGATTCCCTTCGCAGCCTCCAGCCTGCGATCTGCATTGGTCTATTTTTCGGGTCTGTTCCAATTCACCGCGCAGATCACATCCACCATTCCCTTCCTTGACCTGTTCGCGGCCGCGGCCCTCACCCTCTGGCTCGACTGGCAGGAATCCCGTCATGCCACCGACGCGTTTTTCGCAAAATGGACTCCCCGCGCTCGCGCCTGGGGATTCGCCGCCGCCCTCTGGCTGTTGATTCTCTTCCTCGGCCCGCAAGCGAATGTTGTGACGTTCGTTTATCAAGGGTTCTAATATGTAGGACAAATTGGCAACACCTGCCCCACCGCAGGTGCGGGTTTGTCCTACGGCCCCCATCTCGGTTGATAATCACAATAGGCATTGTCGGTCAGACGGCGCAGATCGGCGCCATCAATGCGAATGATATAGATCTCACAACCCAAGTCATCGCCATAATTATCAAAATAGGACGTGAACGTCACCCACTTTCCATCGGGGGAAAAACTCGGTCCCTGGCTGTTGCCGCCTTCGGGAGTCAATTGACGCAGATCGCTGAAATCGGGACGGAAGAGGAAGACTTCGCGATGCCACGGCTGACCGTTGTATGCGACCATCCACGCGCCGTCGGGCGACCAGTCCGAGCGTCCGCGCAGGGAATCGAAATCGGTGACGCGGCGCACGTTCGCTCCGTTCGCGTCCATGACAAATAACTGGTTCGCGCCTTCCATGTTCGACGCGAACAGGATCTGCGTCCCATCGGGCGACCAGGTGGGGTCCCAGCCCTGCGCGTGGACCATGTGCGGATTCGCCCCGCTTCTTTCCATGACCCAGATCTGGGAGGCCCCTTTGGCGTTCCCCCATGTGAAGACGATACTCCTGCCATCGGGAGAAATTTCGGGCGCGATGCAAACGCCGAGTTTATCGGTCAGTTGGGTGACAAGACCGCTGGTAATATTCAACTCGTAAATTTCGTAGATGTTATCTTCCGCAAACGCGCTGTAGATGACGCTGGCCCCGTCGGGCGCGAGGGACGCGTACCAGTGCCTGGCGGGGTCGCTCGTCAGTTGCTGGAAACCCGTCCCATCCGCGTTGATGAGACAGAGTTGGTCTCCCGCGAGTTGGCAGGTGTAGACGATCTTTCCCGTCGGCCCGTCAGCGGGGAGGAGGCTCGGTGTGGCCGCGACCGCCGAAGGTCCAGCGGGAAGCGTGAGGGGGGGAGAGGCCGAGGCCTGCGCGCGCAGCGTCTCGATGGTCAGCGCGGGAGGCGGAGTCGTCACCAGGTTGCAGGCAAGAATCAAAACGATAAAGGGGAGGAGAATAAGTCGTCGCATAA